>JBEBDJ010000117.1:0-5228 GCA_041157045.1 Pseudomonadota bacterium | reverse complement strand
CAGCGACCCGCACTTCCACACCGGCACGGCCGAGAACGACCAGACGCTGCTGAAGAGCCTGATCGTGTTTGCCTGCCTGATGGAAGGCCTCTTCTTCTACGTCGGTTTCACCCAGATCCTGGCGCTGGGCCGCCAGAACAAGATGACCGGTGCCGCCGAGCAGTACCAGTACATCCTGCGCGACGAGTCCATGCACTGCAACTTCGGCATTGACCTGATCAACCAGATCAAGCTCGAGAACCCGCACCTGTGGACGGCCGAGTTCAAGGCCGAGATCAAGGCGCTCTTCCAGAAGGCCGTGGATCTGGAATACCGCTATGCCGAAGACACCATGCCGCGCGGCGTGCTCGGCCTGAACGCTTCGATGTTCAAGGGCTATCTGCGTTACATCGCCAACCGCCGTGCCACGCAAATTGGCCTGGAGGCGCTGTTCCCCAACGAAGAAAACCCCTTCCCCTGGATGAGCGAGATGATCGACTTGAAGAAGGAACGCAACTTCTTCGAGACCCGTGTCATCGAGTACCAATCTGGCGGCGCCCTGTCCTGGGATTGACCTGAACCCATGACATGCGCCGCCCAGCCACTTCGATTGCCTGCTGCAGGATGTGCAGGCCGTGGCTTGACCGAGTTCATGCGGCTGGGGTTCGCTCCAGCCGCATGGATCGCTTGGCGTGCCCCAACACGCGCCGAGTGTCTTTTTTCCGTTGATTCTTCCACTTGATCAAGGAGAACACCATGGCAACTGCAAAGAAAGCGGCCGCAAAGAAGGCCGCCGCTCCGAAGAAGGCCGCTGCACCGAAGAAGGCTGCTGCACCGAAGAAGGCCGCTGCACCGAAGAAGGCTGCTGCACCGAAGAAGGCTGCTGCACCGAAGAAGGCTGCTGCGCCGAAGAAGGCCGCTGCACCGAAGAAGGCCGCTGCACCGAAGAAGGCTGCTGCGCCGAAGAAGGCCGCTGCTGCCCCGAAGAAGGCTGCTGCCAAGAAGGCCGCTGCGCCCAAGAAGGCCGCTGCCCCCAAGGCCGCTGCGCCCAAGAAGGCCGCTGCCAAGAAGGCTGCGAAGAAAGCCGAAGCTGCCCCCGCTGCCCCTGCACAGACCACCCTGAGTCCGCAGGCAGCTTGGCCCTTCCCCTCGGCCGCCAAGCCCTGATTCCGGTTCGCCGGTTTCATCAAAGCCCGATGCCCCACGGCGTCGGGCTTTTTTCATGGGCGTTTGAACACCGCGCGGCGGCGGCGCTGGGCGTGTGGCCTCAGGGGGCCACGGCCTCGAGGTGCGCGCTGGCGAGTTCGCGCGCGTTGGGGCCCTGCACCAAGAGGCGCCCCTGCCAGGTGCGGCCGGCCTCGAGCTGGCGCGGTGCACCGATGTCGCTGGGCAGCAGCAGGCGCTGCGACAGGACCTGGCTGCGCGCGTCGTAAACGGTCAGGCGAAGCCGTGGCACCGGCTGCTTGTTGGGTGCCACATGACGCAGCTCTAGTTGCAGCACAGGGCCTTCTGGGCCTGATTGCCAGCGCACAGGGTTGGTGTGCCAAAGTGCCGGGCTGGCGGGCACGGGCTCGCAGGCCAGCGGGGCACACAGCGCCTGCGCCACCGGCAACAGCGCCGGGAACTGGACCAGCACCGGCACGCGCACCATCAACAAGACTTGCCACAGCAGGCCCAGCAACAGCACGGCCAGCAAGCCACGCAGCAGGCGCGGGCCGCGTGCACGCACGGGCTGCAGCGGCGCGCTGGGGGCCGAAGCCGCAAACGATTGCAAGGCCGACTCGAAGGCGGCCAGTGGATCGTCGACCGCTGACACCGGCGCGGGGGCAGGCGCAGGCGCAGGCGCAGGGGCAGGGGCAGGGGCCGGTGCGGGGGCCGGTGCGGGGGCCGGTGCGGGGGCCGGTGCAGGCGCAGCGCCCGAACCGGCGCTGGCGCCTTCGTCCAAGCGCAAAAAGTCCTGCATGTGCAAGGGCGCGTTGCGCAGCTGGCCTGGGCTCAGCGACTCGGTCAGGGTGGGCACCAGCTCGGTCGACACGACCAGGCCGTTGCTGTCATAGATGTGCTGGCAGTGGCCACAGCGCAACCAGCCCTGGGCCATGCGCAGCTGGCCGAGCTCCACCTGATAAACCGTGCCGCATTCGGGGCAGCGTGTGATCCACTTCATGCGGCGATTGTAGTCATGGCCCAAGGCGGCCGTGCGCAGGCCTCAGGCCTTGCGCGCGGTCATCAGGATCCAGCCGTCCTCTTCGTCGCTGACCGACAGCGAGACCCAGGGGGCGTAGGCCGCTTGCAGCTCTTCGGCCTGGCGCGCCAGAATGCCGGCCAGCACCAGGTGCCCGCCGGGTTGGACGTGCGCGCACAGCAGCGGGGCCAGCACCTTCAGCGGCGTGGCCAGGATGTTGGCCAGCACGGTGTCGTACAGGCCTTGGGCCAGCGCGGCGTCGCCCGCTTGCAATTGCACATGGTTGGCCTGCGCGTTCAGGCGCGTGGCCTGCACCGCGGCCTCGTCAATGTCCACCGCATCCAGGGGCGCCGCACCGTGCAGGGCCGCGCCAATGGCCAGAATGCCCGAGCCACAGCCGTAGTCGAGCACGCGTTGCCCGTCCAGCGATTGGCCGGCGATCCAGCGCAGGCACATGCGGGTGGTGGGGTGGGTGCCGGTGCCAAAGGCCAGGCCCGGGTCCAGCCGGATCACGCGGCGCGCCTGGGGCGGCACCTCGTGCCAGCTGGGCACGATCCAGAAATCCTCGGTGATCGGCACCGGATCGAACTGCGACTGCGTCAGGCGCACCCAATCCTGCTCGGGCACCAGGCGCAGGCCCAGCACTTGGCAATCGGTGAAAAAGTCCTGCAGCGGCAACAGCTGCTGCGCCTCTTGCGCCAGCGCCTGGCTGGCAAACAGGGCGACGATGCGCGAGCGGTCCCAGCCCACGCGCGGCGGCGGCATGCCGGGCTCGCCAAACAGCGCCTGCTCGGCCTCGGTCTGCGCGTCGGCATCCTCGACCGAGACGCTCACCGCCTCCAGGGCTTCGAGCGCTTCGGCCAGGATTTCGACCCGCTCCTGCGGGCACAGCAGCACCAGCTCATGCATGACGGGCTTTCAGCGCTTGTGCTGGCTCAGCCAGTGTTCAAGGTAGTGGATGTTGGTGCCGCCTTCCATGAAGGCCGCGTCCACCATCAGCTCGCGGTGCAGCGGGATGTTGGTCTGGATGCCCTCGACCAAGGTCTCGTTGAGCGCGGTCTGCATGCGCGCCAGCGCCTGCTCGCGGGTGTCGCCGTGCACGATGATCTTGCCGATCATCGAGTCGTAGTTGGGCGGCACAAAGTAGTTGGTGTAGGCATGCGAGTCGACCCGCACGCCCGGCCCGCCCGGGGCGTGCCACATGGTGATGCGGCCGGGCGACGGGGTGAAGCGGAAGGGGTCTTCGGCGTTCACACGGCACTCGATGGCGTGGCCACGGATCTGGATCTGGCGCTGGGTGAAGGGGAGCTTCTCGCCAGCGGCCACCATGATCTGCGTCTTGACGATGTCGACCCCGGTGATGAACTCGGTGACCGGGTGCTCGACCTGCACGCGGGTGTTCATCTCGATGAAGTAGAACTCGCCGTTTTCGTACAGGAACTCGAAGGTGCCCGCACCGCGGTAACCGATCTTCTTGCAGGCGGCCACGCAGCGCTCGCCGATTTTCTCGATCAGCTTGCGCGGAATGCCCGGGGCCGGCGCTTCCTCGATCACCTTCTGGTGGCGGCGCTGCATGGAGCAGTCGCGCTCGCCCAGATAGACCGCGTTGCGGTGCTTGTCGGCCAGGATCTGGATCTCGATGTGGCGCGGGTTCTGCAGGAATTTCTCCATGTAGACCGCCGGGTTGCCGAAGGCAGCGCCCGCTTCGGCGCGCGTCATCTGCACCGCATTGACCAGGGCCGCCTCGGTGTGGACCACGCGCATGCCGCGCCCACCGCCGCCGCCGGCGGCCTTGATGATGACGGGGTAGCCCACGCTCTTGGCAATGCGCCGGATGGCCGCCGGGTCGTCGGGCAGCTCGCCTTCCGAGCCGGGCACGCAGGGCACGCCGGCGCGAATCATGGCCTGCTTGGCCGAGACCTTGTCGCCCATGATGCGGATCGACTCGGGGGTGGGGCCAATGAACTGGAAGCCGGATTTCTCGACGCGCTCGGCAAAGTCGGCGTTCTCGCTCAGAAAGCCATAACCGGGGTGGATGGCCTCGGCGTCGGTGACCTCGGCGGCCGAGATGATGGCCGGCATGTTCAGGTAGCTCTGGCCGGAAGGCGCCGGGCCGATGCACACCGCCTCTTCGGCCAGCTTGACGTACTTGGCCTCTTTGTCGGCTTCGGAGTAGACCATCACGGCCCGCACCCCCAACTCCCGACAGGCGCGCTGGATGCGCAGCGCAATTTCGCCGCGGTTGGCGACCAGGATTTTCTTGAACATCGGGCCAGCCTTATTCGATGATGAAGAGCGGCTGGCCGTATTCGACCGCCTGGCCGTTCTCGCACAGGATCTGGGTCACGGTGCCGCTCTTGTCGGATTCGATTTCGTTGAGGATCTTCATGGCCTCGACGATGCACAGGGTGTCGCCTTCCTTGACCTGGCTGCCGATCTGCACAAAGGGGGCGGCGCCGGGGCTGGAGGAGCGGTAGAAGGTGCCCACCATGGGCGATTTGACGGTGTGGCCGGCTGGTGCGGCCGGCGCCGCCGGTGCGGCGGCCGGGGCTTCGGCCGCCACCATGGCGGCCGGGGCGGGCGCTGCCACCGTGACCATCTGGGTCGGGGCGGCCATCATCTGGGCGCCAGTGCTCTTGACGATGCGGACCTTGCCTTCGGCTTCGGTGATCTCGAGTTCGGAGATGGTGGATTCGGAGACCAGGTCGATCAGGGTCTTGAGTTTGCGCAGGTCCATGCGGATTCCTTGGGTTCTGGACGTTGATGGCCGTAATTTACCCGAAATTCGCCCGAAATTCGTTTAATTTTCGATATTTCACCAAATGGATAACGGTCAGGCACCGCCAGATGGCGCGGGATCTGTGTGAACGCCAGGCGGACGGCCACACGGCCGCGGCTCAGGCCGCCGCCTGCGCCCACTGGTCGAGGTCACTCTGGTCCAGTTTCCCGAGTTTTTGCTTCAAGATGGTGGCATCTTTGCCGAACAGCACCGAAAACGGCAGGGCGCCCATGCTGTTGCCCAGGCGCTTGGAGAGCTCGGTGCCGCCCAGACCGGCCATGCCGATGG
>JBEBDJ010000116.1:0-7891 GCA_041157045.1 Pseudomonadota bacterium | reverse complement strand
TTACGCGCTCAACCTGAGCCTGGGCGACAGCCATGCCCCCGACGCGCCCAGCCGACGGGCGCTGGCGCGCCAGCTGTTGGCGCTGCGCGAACACGTGGTGCGCGAGTTGGCGACAGCGCCGGGTTAAGCCCCCAACGGTCCTTCAGAGGGTCATCACCCACTGCACATGCCAGCCCCGGTCCTGCAGGCGGGCTGGGCTGGGTCGGGGGATGGGGGGTGACAGGCGCCAGGCCTTGCTCAGCTCCAGGCGTGTGCGCTGCCATTGCCAGCGCCAGGTCACCCCAGTGGCCGCCAGGTCTTGAACCGGCTGGCCCACGTTCTGGCCCTGGCCCCAGTCCACAAACGGGATCCAGTGCAGCACCGGCTGACCTGGCAGCTGGGTGGGCTGCGCCCAATCGAGTGAGGTCGAGAGCACCAGACCCCGATCGCGCACAAGCTGGTTCTCGCGAAAACCCCGCACCGTCTGCACCCCGCCCAAGGCCAGTCGATCGAGCGCCATCAACGGGGTCGGGCTCCATTGCAAGAGGGCGCGCGCCTGCCACTGCAGGCCATCGTCGTTCAGGCGCCGTGCGGTCTGCGCCAGAACATTCAGGAACCCGGTCTCGATGGGGGCCGCCCCCGGGGCCGCGTCAAGCCCGAAGGCCACCCGGTGCGACCAGGACAAGGTGGCGCGCACGCTGTGCACCGCCTGCGGGTCGCGCACGCTCAGCTCTTGCCACACCCGCAGGGTTTGCACCTTGGTGCGACCCAAGGCCTCCTCGGGCACAAAAGAAAAAGGTTCACCGGCCAGGGTGGTCTGGTGCTGGCGCCAACTCACCGACAAGCCCTGGGTCCACTGGCTGCGCCCATCGTCGCGCAGTTGCTGCCCGAGCCCCAGTTCGTGCCGCACCAATTGGCTGCGGATGTCCAGTTGCTGGGCATCGCCCTCCACCACCGCCGCACGGCCCCGCTCGGTTTGCGCATCGAGCCACACGCCGCTGTCCTTGAACGGCCAGCGCCACGACAGGCTGTGGCGGGCGTCCTCAGGGCGATCGGGCGGCGCCTGCACCGACCATTGCAAGGCATCGCCCCAGCCGCCCAAATTGCGCCAGGTGGCTTGCACGCCCAGCGCATGGCCGCCGATGGACGGGGGGGTGTCGTTGCCCGCGCTCAGGCGCCATTGCAGCGTAGGCGCGCGCTGGACCTGCACCGCCAGGACCGCGGTGCCTGGCGCATCGCCAGGCTGTACCTGCAGGTTCACCTGGCGCAGCAAGGGATCCTCGAGCAGGCGCTGGTAGCGCTGGCGCAGCTGCGCCAGTTGCAGCGGTGCCTGCGGATCGGGCCACAGGCGCTGGCGCACATAGCCTGGATCCAGGTCATCCAATCCATTGATCTGCAGGTCCTGCACCACACCGGCCACCACGGTCAGGTGCAAACGCCAACGACCGTCGGGCAAGGGCGTGAGGGCATCGGCCGCCAGGCGCACACCCGAGTTGATCCATCCTTGCGCCACCAGTTGGCGCGTCAGGTCCATGCGCCAGGCCTCGATTTGCCAGGGCCAGAGGGCTTGGTCCAGAAAAGGCTGCGCCAGCGCGGTCTGTTGCGCGGGGGTGAACAGGGCCGCGCCCGTCCAGACGATCTCGCCCAGGGTCACACGCGCCGCAGCGCTGTCCTGAAGCAGGCTGGACGCCGCAGCGGGCGCGCGGCCCGGGGCCACGGTCTGGGCTGAGGCGGCGCCGGCGCAGCCGGCGGCCAGCGTCACCCAGGCCAGCGCATGGTGCAAATACGTTATCGGCATGACAGACCTGCCAGCATCAGAGAGGGGGTGCGGGGGGCAAGCGCCGCCGCGTCGAACAAGGCAGGCGCCTCGGGGACCCAGCCACGGCGCGGCGAGACCGGCAAACCACCACGGCCCGCGAGCACCAGCGCGCTGCCGTCGCGCTGCTCGCAGGGATTGCGCGCGAACGGGGCGTCGCTGGGCGGCGCCAGCGGGGCGCCGGTCAGGGCGGCGCTCAGATCCAGCACCGGGGTGGTGAGCTGGATCTGGCCCGACACCCCCGTGGGGGATGCGGCCTGCACCACGTTGTCGTACCAGCGCTGCGAGTCGATCGCCTCGGTCTGCCCACCCAGGCGCCAGTGGGCCCCGCTGGGCAGCAGGTGCATCACCTGCAATTGCACATCGCCGCCGCGCGCCAATTCGGCAGCAGTGTTGGCCTGGATGAAGCCGTTGCGCAGCAGCAGCACGCGCGCGTCGAGCGCGATGTTGCCGCCGTTGCCGCTGCTGCCCAGGACCGAGGTCAGCAGCTGCGACTGTTGCAGATCCATGGTGTCGGCGCTGATCTGCAGCGCCCCGCCGTCACCGTCCTGCGCCAGGGTCAGGATGCGGCTTCGCAGCAGGCTGGCCCGGCCGCCAACCTGCAAGGACAGCGAACCGGCGGCCACATTGCCGCTGGCGCGCGCGCTGATGCCCTCGGGGCTGTCCACCAGGCGCAGCTCGCCCACCCACAGCTGCAAGTGGGTGGGCTGCAGGACCGAGGGGTCGCTCACGCGGGACGCGTTGGCAATGGTCAGGCTGGCGCCATCAAGAATGTCCAGCCGCTGCGCCGCCACCCACACCTGCCCGGTCTGGCCGCTGGCGTCGGCATCGGCGCGCGCGGCAATCTGGCTGCCCGGATCGCGCAGCAGCAACTGGCCTGCCTCCACGCCCACGCTGCCGGCCACCCCCGCATCAAAGGTGGTCGAGGAAATCTGTCCGCCCTGGCGCAGCTCCAGCAGGCCATCCACCTGGACCCACACCGCACCGGCAGCACCGGCGCCGCCCAGCGTTTCGCTGAAGATGCCGGCGGGCGAATCCATCTCGCCCCGGGCATCGATCAGCAAGCGCCCAGCTTGCACGCTCACCGCGCCCGCCGGGGCGTCGGTGTGCGTGGTCGAGGAAATGGCGGCGCCGCCCAGGATCTGGAGCTCGCCGCTGACCTGTACCTGCACCAGGCCCGCCGCACCCGATCCGGCCACCGCATCGCTGGAGATATCGGTGGGCAGGTGGGTGACGCCCTGCGAATCCAAGGTCAGGCGCGCCGCCTGCACGTTCACGATGCCCGCTGGGCCGCTGCCCCAGGTGTCCGAGGTGATTTCGGCGCCTGCAAGGATTTGCAGATGGCCGCCGACCCGCACGTCAACGGTGCCGGCAGCGCCCTGCCCGCCGTTGAGCGCGCTCGACGAGATTTCCGCACCACGCTGCAGGGTCAGGTCACCGGCCACCTCGACGGTCACACCGCCAGCCGCCCCGCTGCCCCCATCGGTCTGTGCAAACACACCGGTATAACCTGGCTCGGCGTCCTGACCGTCCAGCCACATGGCGCCGGCTTGCACCACCACCCGGCCGGCAGCGCCCGCGCCAAAGGCATACGAGGCGATCTGCCCGCCATGCGCGATGGACACCTCACCATCGATCTGGACCGACACCGCGCCCGCGGCGCCCGTGCTGTCCAGGTGGGCCTGGCTGACGATGCCGGTGTCGCCACTGGCAAAGCCACTGCCGTCGATTTGCAGCGTGGGCGCGAACACGCGGATGGCACCGGCGGCGCCCTGGTCGTAGGTCTCGGTCAGGACCGTGCTGCCCTGCTCGATGCGCAGGCCACCACTGGCGTGCAAGAGGATGTCGCCCCCGTCTGGCACATCGGTGCTGACGGTCTGGATCAGGCTCTCGGCCGTGAGCAGGATCTGTCCGCCAAAGACCTCGATGCGGCCACCGGGGTGGCTCGCGTCCGCTTCGGTGCTGACCCAGGTCCCACTCAGGGTCAGCGCACCGCTCGGGCTGCCGCTGATGGGGCCGGTGACCGGCACCATCATGGCCTGCGCACCCACCGCGACGAGCCGGATGTCGCCTTGCCGGGTGGCGATATCCGCGTCGATCAGTTCGATCTGGCCCCCCGCAAGGGTGATGGCGTGATCCTGGTTGCGCCAGGTGGCGCCCTGGACCTTGAGCAGCGGCACTTGCTGGCCCAGAAAGCCAAAGGCTTGCGGCGCCGCGGTCGAGAAGGTGCTGCCACTGCCGGGGTCGGCCATGAAGCGTTCGCTGCCCATTTGCACATAGTCGGCAGCCGCGACATGCAAGGCACCGGGCACCGACCAGCTGCTGTTGGGCCCAAAGACCATGCCGGCCGGGTTGATGAACCAGAAGTCGGGCTTGCTGCCCGTGGGCGCGGTCAGGCGCATGCGGCCATCGATGGACGAGGCCGTGCCGCCGGTCACCCGCGCGATCACATTCGAGAAGGCGCTGGTGGTGCTGAAGGTGGCCGACTGGCCGCTGGCCAGGTTGAAGGTGGCAAAGCTGTGAAACAGATTGCTGCCGGCCACGCGGCCCAGGCTTTGCGGGATGCTGTAGGCCGGCCCGCTCAGGGTGGTGGCGCTGCCGGCCGTGCCGTCGGTGCGGATTTGCGCCTGCGCCAGGCCGGCGCTCAGGGCGATGGCCCACAGACCCAGCGCGGGCAGCGCAGCGCATGCAAGGGGGCGCTTCATTGCCAATTTCCGATCAGGACAAAGGGAGACCAGAAGAGTGGGTGGTCCATGCCCGGTTGTTGCAACAGGGCGCGCTGGGCCTGGCGCAAGGCCTGTGCCTTGTTCAGTCCCTGCTGGCGCAAGCCCTGGTAGAAATCGCCCATGAGCTGTGTGGCCGCCTGGTCGGCCACCGGCCACAAGGTGCCCATGACGCTTTTGGCACGGGCGCGCATGGCCACGCCGGCAATGCCCAGCGGGGCACGCTCGTTGCCCTCGGCGGTCTGGCAGGCCGAGAGGGTCAGCAGCTCGATCGGGTGCAGGCGCAAGGCCGGCGTTTGCAGCAAGGCCTCGATGCGGTCGGTGCGCAGCACGTCGTCATGCGCCATCAGAAAGCTGCGCTCTGCCGAGCCGCCAAAGACGCCGTGCGAAGCGATGTGCAGAACGCGGTACTGGCCGCTGCCCGCCAACTCGCTCCAGCGCGCCAGGCTGAAGGCCTCGTCGAGCAGGGCTTGCCCGCCGGCAATGCCTTGCAGGCGCTGCAACTCGGCCCGCACCCCCGGCAAGGCCAGCTCTTGCTGCAAGGCCCGCAGCCGAGCCGGATCGGGGGTGCCGCTTGGGGCTTGCCAGCGCCGCTGCGCGGCCGTGGTGCCTGCGCTGGGAGCCACGGGGTCGAGCAGGTCGGGCGGCAGGTGCTGGAGCACCGCACCCGGCATCGATACCCCGGCCATGAGCATGGGGGCACGCGCAGCCTGCGACGGGCTGAGGTTGGTCATGCTGGCCCCAGTCAGGGTGCTGACCGCCATGCGCTCGATCAGGTAGCGCTGGCCATCGTGCAAGGCCGCAAAGGGCAGCAGGCGCAGGCTGCCGTCGGGCACCAGCACCAGGTGCTCGATGCGCCGCTGCGCCAAGGTGTCGGCCAGCGGCTGGATGAGCCAGTCGTGCAGGACACGCGAGAAACGCTGGTGCCCGGGCAGGCCATCGCGCAGGCGCTCGGTCACCGCCACCACGCCCTCGCGCAATGTGGCGCGCGGCACGGGCAGGCTTTTCATTTCAAGGCCTTGCTCGGTGCGCAGCAACAGCACAAGGCGATCGGACAAGGCCAAGGTGTACAGCATGGCCGTGCCCGCGGCCATGGGCACACGGCTGGCGGGGGTCTGGCTGTCGACGTTGCAGCGGTCGCCCAGAAAGTCCTGCATTTCGGCCTGGCGCAGCCCTTCGATGGCCTGCAAGGCCCGCGCCATCTCGTGTTGGCCGGCCGCGGGTCCAGAGCCCGGCAACAGCAGGTCGATGAAGCCCAGGTAAATCGGCTCGAGCAGCTGAGAGAACAAGGATCGCCCTTGCTCGTCACTGATCGGCAGGTCCTGCCGCAAGGCCTCGATCTGCTCAATGGCCCGCTCGGCCGCGAGCAAGGCCCGCTGGGTCTGGCCCTGGGCCCGGAAGATGCGCATCAACTGTGCCTGCAGAACCAAAGGCAGATCACCCGCAGAAGCCCCCGGTCCTTGGCTCAGCAAGGCGATGGCTCGCTCGGCATGCTGCTGCGCCAGGGGCCACTGCTGCAGGGCTTCGGCCAGGCGCGCTTGCGCGTGCAGCCCTTCGGCCTGCATGAGCGCATCGACGGCTTGGACCGGCACCCCTTGGGACGGCGCCAGCAAAGCGCCCACGCGGGCAGCATCCGGGCGCGCCTCATCCAGCAGCTGATGCGCCATCTGCAAGCGCAAGGCCCAGGGCGTTGCCGCATCGTCCAGCAGGCTTTGCGCCAATGCTTGCAGGGCGGCCGTGCGCGAGGTGCCTGTTTGCGCTTGTGCCAGTTGTAGGCGCAGCGCCAGGGTCAGGGCTGGCGTCAGCCCGGGGGTGAGCGCTGCGGACTGCCAGGTCTGCACCGCCACGCCCTGCTCGCCCAAGGCCCACAGCGTTCGCCCGAGCAGCAATTGCCAACGGGCACGCTCGGGTCCGGCCGGCGCGGCCTGCGCTGCGGCGGCCAGCCCGTCTTGCGCCGCTTCGTGTCGCCCGGCCTGCGCATGGGCCAGCGCGATTTCGCCGTCGATGCGTGCCCGCGCCAGGTCGTCCAAGCTCTGCGCGCGCAGGGCTTGCAAGGTTTGCACCGCCAGGCTCAGCTGGCCCGCGTCCCGCTGGGCCAGGGCCTGTGCCCAGGCACCTCCTGTCGGGTTGGGCGCCGTCGTGGCGGCGCTGGCCGCTCCCCAAGCGGCCACCAAGAGCATGAGCGCACCAAGGGCATGCCCCCTTCGGCGCTGGTGGGGCCCACGCGCCATCATGGTGTGCCGCCCTGACCGGCCACGGCGCTCAGTTCCTGATGCAAGGCCTGTACCTGGGGATGGTCGGGCTGGCGGCGCAGCAGCTGGGCCAGCGGATCGCGCATGGCATCAAAGGCACGCAAGGTCAGTAGCTGGCCCAGCAAAAAAAGTTCAGGGGTGATGTCCTCTTGCGGGAGCTGTTCACGCAAGGTCTGGTAGGCCGCCTGGGCCTCGGCCACGCGTGCCGCACTCACCGCCCGCATGCGGATCATGCCCTGGCGCGACTGGGGGTTGCCGATCACCTCGTGCGAGCGGGCCAGGGCCTGCGCAACCGCTGGTGGCAGCTGGCGCACCTGTGCAGGGGCGCCGCTGGCCTGGCTTTGCTGGGCCCCGATCTGCAGTTCGGCTGGGCCGGTCCAGGTCTCTTGCCGGCCCCCGTCCAGGTACAAGAGCTGCACCCGGGCGGCATCGGCCAACTGCAGGCGCACACCCGGCGCCAGGCGCACAAAAGGCACCAGCGCAGCGCTCCCCTGGCGCACGGCACCCTGGCTTTGGGTGACCAAGGCCCCCTGTTCCTGGAACTGGGCCCAGGTCACGCCAGTGAGCATCCACAACAGCGGCAGCAGACAGCGCAGCCAAGCAGACAAGCGGGCCATTGGGTTCATGGGGGGGCACTCCTGTGGATATCGTTTTGTGAAGAGGGCATGGGGCGCGGATCGTCCGCCCCATGCAGGTCCAGCAACTCGTGCAGCTGCACCGCCTGGGCACGGCCTTTGACCTGCACGGTTTGCGTGCGGCCGGTGTGTACAGGCGCGGTACAGGCGTCCAGCGTGTCCTGGCTGCACAGCACGGTGCAGGCCATGGCACGGGTCTGGGATTCGATGCGCGCGGCGGTGTTGACCGTGTCCCCAATGGCGGTGAACTCGGCGCGCGCCTGCGAGCCGATGGTGCCCACCACCGCCGCACCGGTGTGCACGCCAATGCCGATCGCAAAATCGGGCAGGTCACGGCCTGCAAATCGCGCGCGCATCCAGGTCTTGCAGTCCTCGGCGGCCGCAGCCATCTGCAAGGCACAGCGCAAGGCGCGGTCGGCATGGTCGGGCTGCGCCAGCGGGGTGCCAAACAGCACCATGATGGCGTCGCCGATGAACTTGTCGATG
>JBEBDJ010000115.1:0-8204 GCA_041157045.1 Pseudomonadota bacterium | reverse complement strand
AGGCGCGAGGCCAGGCGCAGCAGCACCACCCGCAGATCGCGCGAGAAGGCCAGCAGCATCTTGCGCACCGTCTCGGTCTGCAGGCGCGGGTCGTCGGTCAGCTGCGCCGACGCGCTGGCCGACTGCGACAGGCGCTGCAGGTGCAGCAGCTGGTTGGTCTGCATGGCCAGGCGCGCCAGCGGGGCGCCAAAGGCCTTGTTCAGCAGCTCCTCGGGCTTGTTCAGGTGCGGACAGGCGTAGACCAGGTAGGCAGCGGCCTGCAGGTCCTCGCCGCCGCCGATGTCCGACAGGATCTGCGCCACCGCCTGGGCGTGCGCCCAGATGATCTCGCCGGTGTCCAGGCGCTCGCTGTCGATGATGGGCTGGGTGAAGGCGCGTGCGCGCTCGAGAAGGCCTTGCACCGGCTGCTCGCTGGCGGTGGCCAGCAGCACCGCCGGTCGGTCGGGGGGGCGTCCAGGCGCCCGGTCGGGAACTTCGGTCGGTGTCATGGCTCAGCCCAGCAAAAAGTCCGCCACCTGTGCCATCTGCATGGGTTCGGTCAGGGTGGGCGCGTGGCCCACGCCAGGCCAGGTCACCAGCTGGGCGCGCGGGCCGCGCTGCGTCATCTCGAGGGCCGTCTCGGGGGTCAGCAAATTCGACTCAGCACCCCGGATCAACAGGGTCCGCGCCTGGATCTGGTCGTACAGCGCCCACAGCATGGCCTGGCCCTGCTCGGCAGCCTCGGGGGTGACGGCGCGCACCGCATCGCCAATGGCTGGGTCGTAATGCAAGGTCACGCCCCCCGGCACCTCGCGCACCATGGGGCGCGACAGGGCCAGCCAGGCCTCGTCGCTCAAGGGGCCAAAACCGGCCGAGATCTGGCGCATCGCGGCCGCGGCCGCCGCCAGGTCGGGAAAGACGCCAAAGCGGCCCACATAGGCCTGCATCAGCTCGATGCTGGCCCAGGTCACCGCCGGCCCCACGTCGTTGAGGACGAGGCGCGCGATCGGGCACGGCAGGGGCAGCTGCGGCTGGCCAGCCATGACCATGCCGATCAGGCCGCCCATGCTGGTGCCCACCCAGTCGAGCCGGGTAATCGGCGTGCGCGCATGGCGCCAGGCCAGCAGGGCCAGCATGTCGGCGGCGTATTGCGGCAGCTGGTAGCCCATGGCGTCGGGCAACCAGTCGCTGCGCCCGCGCCCCACCACGTCGGGGCACAGCACGGCCAGCTCGCGCCCTTGCGCCTTCGCTTGCGCGATGAGGTGCTCGGCCAGGCGGTCAAAGTCACGCCCCTGGCGGGTCAGGCCATGCACCGCCACCAGCACATGCGCGGCGGACTCGGCGCCCCAGACCCAGCAGGCCATGCGGTGCTGGCCCTGCGGATGGGGGCAATCGATGTGGATCAGTTGGGGGGTCATCATGGGCATCCCTGCTCAATGACCGGCGTCAAGAGCCGGTGCTGTTTTCAAAGCGATAATGGATTATTGACCAACCCGCCCCCTTGGGGGCCCGAAGATTGTGGAGTCTGCATGCTCAAAGGAAAAACAGCGCTGGTGACCGGTTCGACCAGCGGCATTGGTCTTGGCATTGCCAAGGCGCTGGCCCGTCAGGGCGCCAACCTGGTGCTCAATGGTTTTGGCGACAGCCAGGCGGCCATTGACGAGGTCAAGGCCCTGGGCGCGCAGGTGAGTTACCACGGTGCCGACATGAGCCGCCCCGACGAGATCGCCGCCATGATGGCGCATGCCGAGGCCACCTTTGGCCGCGTCGACATCCTGGTGAACAACGCTGGCATCCAGCACGTCGCCCGCATCGAGGACTTCCCCATCGAGCGCTGGGACGCCATCATCGCCATCAACCTCTCGAGCGCCTTTCACGCCACGCGCCTGGCGCTGCCGGCCATGAAAGCCGCCAACTGGGGCCGCATCATCAATGTGGCCTCGGTGCACGGCCTGGTGGCCTCGGCCGAGAAATCGGCGTATGTGGCGGCCAAACACGGGGTGGTGGGCCTGACCAAGGTCACGGCCCTGGAAACCGCCACCACCGGCGTGACCTGCAACGCCATCTGCCCGGGCTGGGTGCTGACCCCGCTGGTGCAGAAACAGGTCGACGCCAAGGCGCAAGCCCTGGGCCTGAGCAATGAAGAGGCCAAAAAGCTGCTGCTGGGCGAGAAAGAACCCTCGATGCAATTCACCACGCCCGAAGAGCTGGGCGAGCTGGCCGTGTTCTTCTGCTCGCCCGCCGCCGGCAATGTGCGCGGCGTGGCCTGGAACATGGACGGTGGCTGGGCCGCCCAGTAAACTGGCGCAGCCGAATCTGACGCGGAGAACGCCATGTCGCAACGACTCGACAAAGTGCTGGTGGTGGACGACGATGCCCGCATCCGGGACCTGGTGCGCCGCTACCTGACGCAAAACGGTTTTGATGTGCTGCTGGCCGAAGACGCCAAGGCCCTGCAGCGCATCTTGCAGCGCGAGAGCGTCGACCTGATCGTGCTGGACCTGATGCTGCCGGGCGAGGACGGCCTGGCGATCTGCCAGCGCCTGCGCACCCAAGGCGACCGCACCCCCATCATCATGCTGACCGCGCGCGGCGAGGACGCCGACCGCATCCTGGGCCTGGAGATGGGGGCCGACGACTACCTGCCCAAGCCCTTCAACCCGCGCGAGCTGCTGGCGCGCATCCATGCGGTGCTGCGCCGCCGCCCGCAACCCGAAACCCCCGGCGCCCCCGGTGGCGAAGAAGAGGTGGTGCATTTTGGCGAGTTCCGCTTTGATGTGGGCGCGCGCCAACTGTTCAAGGGCGAGCAGGAAATCGCGCTCACCACCGGCGAGTTCTCCATGCTCAAAACCCTGGTGCGCCACCCGCGCCAGCCCCTGACGCGCGAAAAACTGGCCCAGCTGGCGCGCGGACGCGAATTCGAGCCTTCCGACCGCAGCCTGGACGTGCAGGTCTCGCGCCTGCGCAAACTGATCGAGGCCGATGTGGCCAACCCGCGCATCATCCAGACCGTCTGGGGCGTGGGCTATGTGTTCGTGCCCGACGGCCGCGCATGAACCCACGCTCGCCCGCCGCCCCCGACACCGTCGGCCGAGGTGCGGCGTCTTTGCGCCCCACCATGGGGCTTTTCTGGCGCACGTTTTTGCTGCTGGCCCTGCTGATTCTGGGCAGCACCATTTCCTTGCTGCAGCTCTTTCGCCTGTTTGAGTACGAGCCCTCGACGCTGCGCAATGCCTACCAGATCGCCACGGTGGTCAACCTCACGCGCAACGCGCTGCAGCACACCGACCCCTCGCAGCGCACCTCGCTGCTGCAAACCCTGTCGACCGAAGAAGACTTCAATGTGGTGGCGCGCCAGCCCAGCGACACCTGGGCCAGTTTTGCCCCAGGGACCCTGGAGACCAAGCTGGCCGCGGCGGTGACCGAGCGCCTGGGCGAAGGCACCATCGTGGCCTCACGGGTGAATGGCGAGCGCGGCCTGTGGGTGGGCCTGACGATCGACCGCGAAAGCTACTGGCTGCAGATGGACTATGAGCGCATGCGCCCCATCGAGGATTCGGCCTGGCTGCTCTGGCTGCTGATCACGAGCGGCCTGTCGCTGGCGGGCGCCCTGTTCATGGCACGCTGGGTCAATCGGCCGCTGCGCCGCCTGTTCCTGGCCACGGGCCGGCTGCGCGAGGGGCAGTACCACGAGGCCTTGCTGCGCGAGGACGAATCGACCCGCGAGCTGGCGCAGCTGACGCAGGGCTTCAACCGCATGGTGCACCGCCTCTCCAAGGCCGAGGAGGACCGCGCGCTGATGCTCGCGGGCCTCTCGCACGACCTGCGCACACCGCTGGCGCGGCTGCGCCTGGAGACCGAGCTGAGCGTGCCCGATGCGCAAGCGCGCGAGGCCATGGCCACCGACATCGAGCAAATGGACGGGATCATTGGGCAATTCCTGGACTATGGCCGGCGCGCGCCGCAGCAGCCGCAAGCGCTGCCGCTGCGCGAGCAACTCGAACGCGACATCGCGCCCTTTGTGCAAAGCATGCAGATGGACATTCGCTTGTCGGTGCCAACAGGCTTGCTGGTGGAAGCTGACCCGGTGGCCCTGGGCCGGGTCATCTCCAACTTGCTCGAGAACGCACGCCGCTATGGCAAAAGCGCCGCAGACGACCGCGCCCATGTGACGATCCAGGCGGCACGCCAGGCGCAGATGGTCTGGCTTCAGGTGCGAGACCACGGCCCAGGGGTGACACCGGATCTGTTGCCCCTGCTCACCCAGCCGTTTTTGCGTGGCGAGAAGGCCCGCACCTCGGCCGCCGGTGCGGGGCTTGGCCTGTCGATCGTGGAGCGCATCGTGCAGCAGGCGGGCGGTCAGATGCACCTGACGCTGCCGGCCGGGGGCGGTCTGGCCATCGATTTGCTGTGGCCCATGGCCAAGGCCGGCCCGCGCGGCAATTGATCAGGCGCGCTGCAGCAGCACCACGGCGCGCGCCTGCATGCTCAGGCCCTCGCCTTCGGGGCCCAGGCGCTCGGCGGTCTTGGCCTTGATGTTGACCTGCCCCACGTCCACCGCCAGGATCTGCGCCACCCGTTGCACCATGGCCGGCATGTGCGGCGCCAGTTTGGGGGCTTGCGCAATGATGGTGCTGTCCAGGTTCACCAGCGTCCAGCCGGCCGCACGCACGCGGTCCATGGCCTGTTGCAGCAGCAGCGCCGAATCGGCGCCCCGATGAGCAGGATCGGTGTCCGGAAAATGGCGGCCGATATCGCCCAATGCCGCCGCGCCCAGCACCGCGTCGGTGATGGCGTGCAAGAGCACGTCGGCATCCGAGTGGCCGTCCAGCCCCTTCTCGTGCGGGATGTGCAGGCCGCCGAGCATCAAGGGCCGACCCGCCACCAGGCGGTGCACATCCCAACCTTCGCCAATGCGCCAGTTCATGCGTGGACTCCTCGGGCCGCCAGCACGGCCTCGGCCAGCGCAAAGTCGGCAGGCCAGGTGATTTTGAAATTGTCGGCCGCGCCGACGACCAGGCGCGGGCGCAAGCCCTGTGCCTCGAGCGCACTGGCCTCGTCGGTGATGCCCGCGTAGCCCTGGGCGGCGGCTGCCTTGAGCGCCGCGTGCAGCACGGCCAGGCGCGCCATTTGCGGGGTTTGCGCCAGCCACTTGTCCTCGCGCGGGATGGTCTGCGCCACCCGCCCATCGCGCGCGGCCTTGAGGGTGTCGGGCAGGGGCAGCGCCAGCAGGCCGCCCACGGGGTCGCTGGCACAGGCCTCGATCAGGCCCTGCACATCTTGCGGCCGCACCAGGCAGCGTGCGGCGTCGTGCACCAGCACCCAGTCCTGCGGATCGGCCCCGTGCGCCAGCAGCCAGTCCAGGCCATTGCTCACGCTCTCGGCGCGGCTGGCGCCGCCCACCGGGGCGCGGGCAAAGTGCGCGGGCCAGCCGGATTGCGGCCAGGCAAAGTCGTCATCGGGGGCAAGCACCACCAGGCCTTGCACGATGGCCGGCACCTGCGCCAGTGCGGCCAGGGTGTGCATGACCATGGGCTGACCGGCCAGGGGGTGGTACTGCTTGGGCAGGGCCGTGCCCGCCCGTTGACCCACGCCTGCGCACGGCACGATCAGGTGGCAGCGGGGGATTGCGGCAAGGGGCGGGGCATCCGTCATGCTGGCATTTTAGAATGCATGGGTGGCCCAAACCCCGACCACCCCCCTGGATGCCCAGGGGGGTGTTGGCGTTTGCGACGCCCCTGCTGTCCATTCATGAACCTGCCCAAGCTTGCCCCCGGCCAACGCCACGCCCTGCCCCGCCCCCATGCCAGCGCCGACGCGCTCTTGCTGTCGCAGCTGGCCCAGCGCGAGCGCGAGGCTGGCCGCCTGCTGGCCGTCATCTGCGCCGACGCGCAGGACGCGCAGCGCCTGTTGGAAGAATTGCCGTTTTTTGCGCCCGATCTGCGCTGCGTGCTGTTCCCCGATTGGGAAACCCTGCCCTACGACACCTTCTCGCCGCACCAGGACCTGATCAGCGAGCGCCTGGCCACCCTGTGGCGCATCCGCCAGGGCGAGGGCGCCGAGCGCGCCGACGTGGTGCTGATGCCCGCCACCACCGCGCTCTACCGCCTGGCCCCGCCCGCCTTTTTGGCGGCCTACACCTTCTCGTTCAAACAGGGCCAGCGCCTGCAAGAGGCGCAGCTCAAGGCGCAGCTGACGCTGGCGGGCTACACCCATGTGAGCCAGGTGGTGAGCCCGGGCGAGTACGCGGTGCGCGGCGGCCTGATTGACCTGTTCCCGATGGGCTCGGTGATGCCGCTGCGCATCGACCTGTTCGATGACGAGATCGACAGCCTGCGCACCTTTGATCCCGACAGCCAGCGCAGCCTCTACCCCGTGCCCGAGGTGCGCCTGCTGCCCGGGCGCGAATTCCCGATGGACGAGGCCGCACGCGGGCGTTTTCGCAGCCGCTGGCGCGAGCTGCTCGAGGGCGACCCCACGCGCAGCCGCCTCTACAAGGACATGGGCAACGGCGTGGCCACCGCCGGCATCGAGTACTACCTGCCGCTGTTTTTTGAAGAGACCGCGACGGTGTTCGACTACCTCGATCGCGGGCACGACGACGAGGCCGGCCGCGCCACCCTGGTCCTGCATGGCGACATGGACGCGAGCCTGCAGCGCTTTTGGCAAGACACGCGCGAGCGCTACCGCCTGGTGCAGGGCGACCCCGAGCGCCCGGTGCTGCCGCCCGAGGCGCTGTTCCTGCCCATCGAACAATTCTTTGGCCTGGCCAAATCGCACGGCCAGTTGCTGCTGCGCGCCGGCACGGCCGGCGGTGCGGGCGAGGCCTTGGCCCTGCCCCTGCCCGACCTGCGCGTGGACCGCGGCAGCGAGCAGCCGCTCGAGCGCCTGCAGACCCACCTGGGCCGCAGCCCACGGCGCCTGCTGGTGCTGGCCGAGAGCGAGGGCCGGCGCACCAGCCTGAGCGACTTTTTGCGCGCCAGCGGCCTCTCGCTGCCGGCCTTTGACAGCCTGTCGGACTTTCTGGCCAGCACCGAGCGCATCGGCATGGCGGTGTCGGCGCTGGCGCAAGGCTTTGCCTGGCCCGATGCGGGCCTGGAGCTGATCACCGAGGCCGAGCTGTTTGCCGCCACGCCGGCGCTGCGCCGGCGCCGCCGCCAGGAGCAGGCCAGCGATGTCGAGGCCCTGATCAAGGACCTCTCGGAGCTCAATGTGGGCGACCCGGTGGTGCACGCCCAGCACGGCATCGGCCGCTACCAGGGCCTGGTCCACATGGACATGGGGCAAAAGGACGCGCAGGGCCAGCCCGCGCTGCAAGAGTTTCTGCACCTGCAGTACGCCGACGCGGCCACGCTGTACGTGCCGGTCAGCCAGCTGCACCTGATCAGCCGCTACACCGGCGTGAGCGCCGACGAGGCGCCCTTGCACAAGCTGGGTTCGGGCCAGTGGGACAAGGCGCGGCGCAAGGCGGCGCAGCAGGTGCGCGATGCCGCCGCCGAACTGCTGAACCTGTACGCGCGCCGCGCCGCGCGCCAGGGCCACGCCTTTCGCTTCAGCCCACAGGACTACGAGACCTTTGCCAACGACTTTGGCTTTGAGGAGACGGCCGACCAGAAGGCGGCCATCCATGCCGTCATCCAGGACATGATCAGCCCACGGCCCATGGACCGCCTGGTGTGCGGCGACGTGGGCTTTGGCAAGACCGAGGTCGCCCTGCGCGCGGCCTTTGTGGCCGTCACCGGCGGGCGCCAGGTGGCCTTTCTGGCCCCGACCACCTTGCTGGCCGAGCAGCACTACCAGACCCTCAAGGACCGCTTTGCCAAATGGCCTGTTCAGGTGGCCGAGGTCTCGCGCTTTCGCTCGGGCAAAGAGGTCACGGGCGCGCTCAAGGGCCTGGCCGATGGCACCATCGACATCGTGGTCGGCACGCACAAGCTGCTGAGCCCCAGCACCCACTTCAAGAACCTGGGCCTGCTCATCATCGACGAGGAACACAGCTTTGGCGTGCGCCACAAAGAGGCCATGAAGGCCTTGCGCGCCGAGATCGATGTGCTGACCCTGACCGCCACCCCCATCCCCCGCACCCTGGGCATGGCGCTCGAGGGGCTGCGCGACCTGTCGGTGATTGCCACCGCGCCGCAGCGGCGCCTGGCCATCAAGACCTTTGTGCGCAGCGAGAACAATGGGGTGATTCGCGAGGCGGTGCTGCGCGAGCTCAAGCGCGG
>JBEBDJ010000114.1:0-33472 GCA_041157045.1 Pseudomonadota bacterium | reverse complement strand
AGCCGACCCGAGGGAATGCGGGTCATGAAGCGCTCGAGCCGCACCGGGTCGGCGCGGGTGGCGTCGGTCATGGGCGTGACGATCACGCCCGGCGCAATGGCGTTCACCCGCACCCCATCGGCGCCCAGGTCGGCGGCCATGGACTGGGTCAGCATCTTCACCGCCCCCTTGGAGGCCGAATAGCCCAGCGCGCGCGGCTGGCCCTGGAAGGCGGCCCCAGACGAGATGTTGATGATGGTGCCGCGGCGCTGGCGCAGCGCGGGCACAAAGGCATGGCTCAGGTTGAAGACGCCGTGCAGGTTCACGTCCATCACGCGGCGCACCACCTCGTGCGCACGCGGGCTGTCCATGCCCTCGCGGATGATGATGCCCGCGTTGTTGACCAGCACATCGATCGGGCCGTGCGCCGCTTGCACCTGCTCGGCCAGCGCCTGCACCGCCGCCACATCGGTCACATCCAGGGCCATGACCCAGCCCTGGCGGCCCTGGGCCTGGACCTGGGCCAGGGTCTGGGCGCAGCGTGCGGCGTCCAGGTCGGTGACGATCACATCGGCGCCCTGGGCGGCAAAGGCCACCGCGATGGCCTGACCGATGCCGCCAGCGGCACCGGTGACGAGGGCGAGTTTTCCTTGCAGCAATCCGTTCATGAGGCCTCCTGTGCCGACGGTTTGGACGGTTGACGGCGCTGGCGGCCCTGCCACCAGGCCAGCCACTGGCCGACGATGCCCTTGCGGAACAGCATCACGACCAGCACGAACACCAGGCCCTGCACGATCTGCACCAGCTCTGGGCTGGAGGCCAGGCTGTGCTCCAGCGCGATCACCACGATGGCGCCGATCACCGGCCCCCACAGCGTGGCCATGCCTCCCACGATGCAGATCAGCAGCGCGTCGCCCGAGGTGCCCCAGCCGACATCGGTCAGGGTGGCCAGCTCAAAGGACATGACCTTGAGGCTGCCCGCCAGCCCGCCCAGGGCGGCCGAGAGCACAAAGGCCAGCAGCTTGTACTGGTTGACGCGGTAGCCCAGCGACATGGCGCGCGGCTCGTTGTCGCGGATGGCCTTGAGCACCTGCCCAAAGGGCGAATGCACGATGCGCCAGATCAGCCAGAACGCGGCGGTGACGATGACCGCGCAGACGTAGTACATGGCCAGGTGGTCGTCGGTCGGGATCAGGCCGAGCACGGGCGCGCGCGGCACGTTCTGCAAGCCGTCTTCGCCGCCGGTAAAGGGCAAGCGCAGGGCCAGGAAATAGACCACCTGCGCAAAGGCCAGCGTGATCATCGAGAAGTACACGCCCTGGCGCCGGATGGCCAGCACGCCGGTCACCAGGCCCAGCAAGGCCGAGACCAGCACGCCCGCGGCAATGCCGACCAGCGCATCCACCCCCCAGGTTTTGAGCACATGCCCGCTCACATAGGCGGCGCTGCCGTAGAACATGGCGTGCCCAAACGAGAGCAGCCCCGCATAGCCCACCAGAAAATTCACCGACGCGGCCAGCAGCGCCGCCGTCAGGATCTTGATCAGGAACAGCGGATACGCGGCCAGGGGGGCCAGCAGCAGAAGCAAGGCGGCGATCAGCCAGACCAGGTGTTTGCCTTGAAATGTCATGGTTGCCGACTCCTTACTGGCCACGGCCGAACAAACCGCTGGGGCGCACCGCCAGCATGAGGATCATGACCACGAAGATCACCACACTGGCGCCTTCGGGGTAGAACACCTTGGTCAGGCCTTCGATCACGCCCAGGCCAAAACCGGTGACGATCGAGCCCAGGATGGAGCCCATGCCGCCAATGACCACCACCGCGAACACCACGATGATGAGCGAGCCGCCCATGTGCGGGCTCACCTGGTAAATCGGCGCGGCCATCACCCCGCTAAAGCCGGCCAGGGCCACCGCAAACGCATAGGTGAGCATCAGCATGCGCGGCACGTTGATGCCAAAGGTGCGGACCAGGTTGGGGTTTTCATTGGCCGCGCGCAGGTAGGCGCCGATCTTGGTGCGCTCGATGAAGAGCCAGGTGCCAAGCGACACCACCAGCGCCACCGCAATCACCCACAGGCGGTACCAGGGGATGAAGGCCACCGACAGGTCGGCGCCACCGCTCATGGGGTTGGGATAGGGCTGACCGCCAATGCCAAACTTGAACTTGACCAGGCCCTCGATCAGGATGCCCATGCCCACCGTCAGCAGCAAGGCGTAGACATGGTCGAGGTGGTAGAGGTGGCGCAGGAAAAAGCGCTCCATCGCCAGCCCGATCAGGCCCACGATGAGTGGCGCCAGCAGCAGCGCCCACCAGTAGCTGATGCCCCAGGTATCAAGCAGGTACCAGGCCACCAGCGCGCCCAGCATGTACTGCACGCCATGCGCAAAGTTGACCACATGCAGCAGGCCAAAAATAATGGCCAGGCCCAAACTCATGAGGGCGTAAAACGAGCCGTTGATCAGGCCGATCACGACCTGCCCGACCAGGGCCGCCAGCGGAATGCCAAACAAGGTGTCCATATCGTGCGTGTCCAGTGCGGTGTCAAAGGCCGAGCATGCGCTCGATGCGCGCCCGGTTGGGCGCAATGTCGTCCTGGTGGAAGCTGTCGATCACCGAGCCCTCCTCGATGACGTAGAAGCGGTCGGCCAGTCGCGAGGCAAAGCGGAAGTTCTGCTCCACCATCAGCACCGTGAAGCCGCGCTCGCGCAGGGTGCGGATCACCTGCCCGATGCGCTCCACAATCACCGGCGCCAGCCCTTCGGTGGGCTCGTCCAGCAGCAGCAGCTTGGCGCCGGTGCGCAGGATCCGCGCAATCGCCAGCATCTGCTGCTCACCGCCCGAGAGCTTGGTGCCCTGGCTGCGGCGGCGCTCGTACAGATTGGGAAACAGCGTGTAGATCTCTTGCACCGACAGGCCACCGGGCATGAGCACCGGCGGCAGCAGCAGGTTTTCTTCGGCGCTCAGGCTGGCAAAAATCCCACGCTCCTCGGGGCAGTAGGCCACGCCCAGGCGCGCAATCGCCTCGGGGGGCATGCCCTGGGTGGACTGACCCCGGACCTCGATCTGGCCCTCGCGCCGCGACAGCAGGCCCATGATGGCGCGCAAGGTGGTGGTTTTGCCAGCGCCGTTGCGCCCGAGCAGGCACACGATCTCGCCGGGCTGCACCACCAGGTCGATCTGGTGCAGGGCCTGCGTCTCGCCATAAAAACCACGCAGCTGCGACACGCGCAGCATCGGGGAGGTGTGCGACTCAGTCATGGGCACCTCCCACGTATGCGTCGATGACCTGCGGGTTGACCGACACCTCGGCGTACGGGCCCTCGGCCAGGATCTGGCCCGATTGCAGCACCGTCACCTGGTCGCACAGATCGGCAATCACCTTCATGTTGTGCTCCACCATCAGCACGGTGCGGCCCTTGGCCACCTCGCGGATCAGGGCCATCACCGGCCCGATGTCCTCGTGCCCCAAGCCCGCCATGGGCTCGTCGAGCAGGATCAGCTCGGGCTCCAGGGCAATCGTGGTCACCAGTTCCAGCACACGCTTGCGGCCGTACGACAGATCGGCCGCCGGGCTGTCGGCAAAGCGCTCCAGGCCCACCGAGGCCAGCAGGTCCATGGCGCGCGCGTTCAGGTGATTGAGCAGGTTCTGGCTGCGCCAGAAGGTGTAGTGCCAGCCGCTTTTGCGCTGCAGCGCCACGCGCACGTTCTCGAGCACGGTCATCTGGCCAAACACCGCCGAGATCTGAAACGAGCGCACCAGGCCCATGCGCGCCACCGAGGCCGGGTCGCTGTGCTCGATCTGGCGCCCGTTGTAGCGGATGGTGCCGGTGGTGGGCTTGAGAAAGGTCGTGAGCAGGTTGAAGCAGGTGGTCTTGCCCGCGCCATTGGGCCCAATCAGGGCGTGGATGGTGTGGCGGCGCACGCTCAGGTCGACATCGCGCACCGCATAAAAGCCGCGAAACTGCTTGGAGAGTCCGCGCGCCAGCAGGATGTGATCGTCTGTGGTCATGAAGGTCCCAGAAAAGGATCGATCGGTCAGAGGAAGGCGTGCGTGACGCCGCCGTCCACCTTGATGCATTCGCCGGTCACCCAGCTGCTGTCGTCGCTGGCCAGGTAGCAGACCGCGCCGGCAATGTCCTGCACGGTGCCCAGTCGGCGCATGGGCGTCTTGGCAATGCGCAGCTTGACCATCTCGGGGTCGACATTGATCGACACGCCCTCGGTGGGCACCGAACCCGGGGCCACGGCGTTGACGCGGATGCCGCGCGGGCCCAGGTCGACCGCGGCCGAGCGCGTCAGGCCCAGCACGCCGGCCTTGACGCCGCAGTAGATCATGGCCTTGGGAATGCCCAGAAAGGCCGCGGCCGAGGCCACCGTCACGATGCTGCCACCCGATCCCATGTGCGCGGCGGCGGCCTGGATGCCCCAGACCACCGACAAAAAGCCGGTGCCCACCATGCGCTGCACGGTCTCGGGGCTCATCTGCTCGATCTCGCCGTAGCGCACCCACATGGCGTTGTTGACCAGCACGTCCAGCCGCCCGCATTCGGACTTGAGGGCGCTGGCGGCCTTGGCCAAGGTCTCGGGCTGGGCCACATCGCCGCCAAAGGCCAGCGCCTGGCCCCCTGCCGAGCGGATCTCCTGGGCCACCTGCTCGGCCAGTTCCAGCTTGAGGTCGAGCACCCCCACGGTGGCGCCCTCTTGCACCAGCTGGTTCACCACGCCCCGGCCAATGCCCCGGGCACCGCCGGTCACCAAGGCCACGCGGCCGTCAAATCTGCGAGTCATGCGAACACATCCTTCCAAACTTCAACAATCGGCAAAACGCCCTTCGGGCAGGCCCTGCGCGCCCAGCCCGTGCAGGGCCAGCAGCGCGCCGCTTTCGGCTCGCTCGCTGTGCAGCAGGTTGCCGCTGTGGCGGATGCTGCTCAGGTACAAGGTGCGCAGATCGGCACCGCCAAAACAGGGGCAGGTCGGGAACTCGACCGGCACATCGATGCGGCGCAGCAGCTGCCCCTCGGGGCTCACACAGGCCAGCTGCCCCTGCATCACCAGCGCCACCCAGACCTGGCCATCGGCATCGACGGTGGCGCCGTCGGGGCTCAGGCCCGCCTCGCGCCAGTCGACCCACACCTGGCGCGGGCCCACTTGACCGGCGGCGCTGTCGTAGGCATAGCGCCAAATCTGGCGGGCCAGGCTGTCGGCAAAGTAGAGCCAGCGGCCGTCGGGGCTGAAGCAGGTGGTGTTGGCCACCCGCACGCCTTGATCGAGTTGCACCAGGCGGCCATTGGCCGAGACCTGGTAGAGCGCGCCCAGCGGCTCGGGTCGGCCGCGCACCAGGGAGCCCACGCAAAAGCGGCCCTCGCGATCGACGCGGCCATCGTTGAGGCGGATGCCCTCGGCGGCGTGCGGCACGCGCACCAGCGCCTCGGTCTGCCCGGTGGCCGGGTCCAGGTAGATCAGCTCGTCGGCCAGGGCCACCAACAGGCGACCGCTCTGGCACAGGGCGATGGAGCCAATCGGCGTGGGCATGCCCCATTCGCGGCGCTCGCCGCTGCGTGTGTCCAGGCGGAAGATGGCGGGCTTGTGCGAATCGATCCAATACAGCTGGGCATGGCGCTCGTCCCACAGGGGGCACTCGCCCAGGTCATCGCGCTGCGGGCCCAGGATCTCGATGTGCAGGTCCATGGCGGCCATCCTCAGGCGGGGTCGGTGGGCAGGCGGTGGCCACGGAATTGCTCGCGCAAACGCGTTTTGAGCAGCTTGCCGGTAGCGGTGTGCGGCAGCTCGTCCACCAGCACCACATCGTCGGGCAGCCACCAGCGCGCCACGCGCTCGGCCATGAAAGCCAGCAAGGCCTGGGGATCGAGGGTCTCGCCGGGCTTGGGCACCACAATCAGGAGTGGCCGCTCCTGCCATTTGCTGTGCGCCACACCGATCACCGCCGCCTCACGCACCTGCGGGTGACCCATGGCCGCGTTTTCCAGGTCGATGCTCGAGATCCACTCGCCGCCCGACTTGATCACATCCTTGCTGCGGTCGGTGATCTGCACATAGCCGTCGGGGTCGATATAGGCCACGTCGCCGGTGCTGAACCAACCTTGCGCATCGAGTGCCGAGCCCGCCGTCTGGCCGTAATAGCCCGACAGCACCCAGGGGCCGCGCACCCGGATCTCGCCCACCGACTTGCCGTCGTGCGGCAGGCGCTGGTTCTCGCTGTCAAACACGGCCACCTCCACGCCAAAGATGGCGCGGCCCTGGCGTGCCTGCACCGCAAAGCGCGCGTCCAGGGGCTGGCCCTCGTGCTTGGGCAAGAGGCGCGCCACCGTGGCCACCGGGCTGGTCTCGGTCATGCCCCAGGCCTGGATCACATACACCCCCAGGTCGTGCTCAAAGCGCTCAATCAGCGCACGCGGCGCAGCCGAGCCCCCGATGACCACCCGGTTGAGGCGGATGCGGGCGCGATCGGCCGCTGCCCCCAGGCTGTCAAGGTGCTGGAACAGCCCCAGCCAGACCGTGGGCACGCCCAGCGACAAGGTGCAGCCCTCTTGCAGCAGGTGCGCATACAGGCGCTCGCCGCTCAGCTGCGAGCCCGGCAACACCAGCTTGGCGCCCACCATGGCGGCGGCATAGGGCACGCCCCAGGCGTTCACATGGAACATGGGCACGGACAGCAAGACCGAATCCATGGCCGAGAGACCCAACCCATCGGCCGCGCAGATCGCAAACGAGTGCAGCAAGGTCGAGCGGTGGCTGTACAGCACGCCCTTGGGGTTGCCGGTGGTGCCCGAGGTGTAGCACATCGACGAGGCGCTGCGCTCGTCGATCTGCGGCCAGTCGTGACTCGGCGCGCTGTCGGCCAGCAACTGCTCGTAGCAGCACAGACCGGGCAAAGCCAGATCGGGCAGCTGCTCGGGCGCGCACATGGCCACATAGAGGCGGACCTTGGGCAGCTGCGGCGCCAGCTTGACCAGCAAATCGGCAAAGTCCAGATCAAAACAGACCACGCTGTCGGCCGCGTGGTCGATGATGTACGCGATCTGTTCGGGGAACAGGCGCGGGTTGACGGTGTGCATGACGGCGCCCGATCCGGCCACCGCGTAATACAGCTCCAGGTGCCGGTCGGTGTTCCAGGCCAGCGTGGCCACCCGATCGCCCACCTGCACGCCCAGCCCGCCCAGGGCCTGGGCGAAGCGCCGTGCGCGCTGCCCCACCTGGCGCCAGTTGCTGCGGCGCACCTGCCCGCCGTGCAGGTGCGAGACGATCTCCACATCGCCGTGGTAGCGCTCGGCATGGGTGATCAGCGACGAGATCAGCAGGGGCTGGTCCTGCATCAGGCCTTGCAGGTTCATGCCGCGTCTCCTGCCGGCGGGAGGCTGGCCAGCAAGGCGTACCAGGGGTCGTGCGGGGCGCGCGCGCCCGTGGGCTGGCGCGGCCCGAAATCTTCGGGGGTCAGCGCATTGGGCAAGGGGCTCACGTTCATCCAGTCGTAGACCACGGTGCGCGCGGCCACGCGCCACTGGCCCTCGCGTTGCTCGAACCGGTCCACATAGCGGCCCAGCAGCAAGGTCTGCACCGGCTGACCCTGCGCATCCAGGTCTTGCTGGAAGGCCAGAAAGCTGCTCTCGACCGCCGCCACCGATCCACGCAACTCGATCAGGATGTTGCTGATCTGGTGGACCATGCGGCCGGCGTTGCGCAGCTTCACCAGCGCCATCTCGATGAAGCCACTGGCGCTGCCCTGGTAAGCCCCATGGTGGTCGGTGCCATCGGGCCAATAGGCCGAGCGCAGCGCGGCCTCGTCGAGCCGGTCGATGCCCCGGCAATAGCGATACAGGCATTCACGGATGGCCTCGCGATCGAGCAGATCGCGCAAGGCTTGGGGGTCAACAGAACTCATGGCCTCTCCTCGCTCAGTGGGGTTGCAGGGTGATCACTGCGTCAAGACACACCGCGCCGTGCTCGCGCACCAGCAAGGGGTTGATGTCCACGCCTTGCAGCTCGTGCGCATGCGCCAACGCAAAATCGGACAGCCGGCACAGCGCCTGCACCAGCGCCGCCTCGTCGCAAGGCGGGCTGCCGCGCCAGCCGCGCAGCAATTGGCTGCCGCGCACCCGCCCGATCAGGCGCTGCGCGGCGGCCTCGTCCAGCGGGGCCGAGGCAAAGGCCACATCGCGGTAGAGCTCGACCGCCGTGCCCCCCAGGCCGTACATGATCATGGGGCCAAAGGTCGGGTCGCGGTGCACGCCCAAAATCGTCTCCACACCGCCGCGCACCATGGGCGTGACCAGCACCCCGTCCAGGCGCGCCTGCGGGGCATGCGCACGGGCACGCTGCATCAGCGTCTCGAAGGCCGCCCGCACGGCCTCTTCGTCGGCCAGGTGCAGCAGCACGCCGCCGATCTCGGTTTTGTGCAGGATGTCGGGCGAGACAATTTTGGCCACCACCGGAAAGCCCATCTGGCGCGCCGCGCGTGCCGCGCTGTCGGCGTCCTGGCAGAGCACCTCGGGCAAGACCGGCAGGCCGGCCTGGGCCAGCACCGCCTTGGCCTGCGCCTCGGTGGCCACCGGCGGCAGCGGGGCCGCAGGTTCACGCGCCTGCGGGGCGGCCGGCAAGCGCTGCCAGGCACGCGCCATGCGGGCCGCGGCCCCCAGGGCCAGCATGGCCCGGCTGGGGTCGGCAAACACTGGAATGCCCAGGGCCTCCAGCGCGGTGTTGGACTCGGGCACCGACAGCATGACCAGCACCAGGTCGCGCCCGGGGTATTGCGCGCGCAACTGCGCCAGGTGGGTGATGGTGGCGGCAAAGCGCTGCGGGGCCAGGCCCGAATGCGCCAGATAGGCCAGCACGGTGCCGTAGCTGCCGTGTGCGAGCATGATCTCGATGGTGCGCGGCACACCGCCGGGCACCGAGGTCACCTGTGCCGTCATGTCCAGGGGATTGGCGGCCACCGCAAACGGCAGCAGCGCCTGCGAGGCCTGCACGCCCGCTTCGGGCAGCGCCGGCATCGCAAGCCCCAGCTCGAACGCATGGTCGGCCATCAACACGCCAATGCCGCCCGAGCCGGTGATGATGCCGATGTCGTCATTGACCGGCAATCGCCCCGTCACCGTGAGGTAGTAGGCGATGTCGAGCATTTCCTCGATCGACTGCGGCCGGTAGGCGCCGCACTCGGCAAACACCGTGTCAAAGACCGCGTCGTTGCCCGCCAGCGAGCCGGTGTGGGTGCTGGCCGCGGCCGCGCCCAGCTCGGTGCGGCCGACTTTCATGATCAGCACCGGCTTGCCGGCGCGCGCGGCCTTGAGCAAGGCGGCGCGCAGGCGGTCGCCGTCGCGGCAGGACTCCAGGGCGGCGCAGATCACCCGCGTGTCGGGGTCTTCGGCCAGGTAGTCGATGCACTCGGCCACATCGATATCGGCCTCGTTGCCGGTGGCAATGATTTTCGACAGGCCCAGGCCACGCTGGGTGGCCATGCCGTAGGCGCAAGAGCCAAAGGCCCCGCTCTGGGTGGCCAGCGAGATCGAGCCGTGCATGGGCTGCAAGCCATACAGCACGGTCGAGAAGGTGGCGAAGTAACGGGTCTTGACGTTGAGCAGGCCCAGCGAATTGGGGCCCAGCATGCGCACGCCCGCGGCGCGGCACATGGCCACCAACTGCTCCTGCTGCGCGCGGCCCTCGGGCCCGAGCTCGGCAAAGCCCGAGGTGAGCACCACCACGCAGCGAACCCCCTTGTCGATGCTCTCTTGGAGCGCCGCTGCCACGCCCGGCGCGGGCACCACGATCACCGCCTGGTCGAGCTCGCCCGGCACATCGCGCACGCTGGCATAGGCCGGCAGGCCCTGGATCTCGGCCGCGCCGCTTTTGTTGATGGGGTAAATCTTGCCGGCGTAACCGGCCTCGAGCAAAAAGCGCAACAAGCGACCGCCGATGCGATCGGGGTCGGACGATGCGCCCACCACGGCCACCGAGCCGGGCACAAACACGGGATGCAGACTGTGCATGTGGGGTCCCTGCCTTTACGCCACATCGGCCAGCGAGCGTGCGCTCAGCCAGTCCAGGGTTTGCGCCGGGTGGCCGTATTGCAAGCCCACCGCCATGGCGTGCATGGCCAGGCGTGCCACCGGCATTTCCCAGCTCATGCCCATGCCGCCGTGCAGCTGGATCGCGCTCTCGGCAACCTGGCGGCTGACCTGCGCGGCGTAGCGGCGGATGACCACCGTCTCGCGCTCGGCGCTGTGCAAGCCCTGGTCCTGCGCATGCAGCACCTGGCGGCGCACCAGGCCATGCAGGTTCTCATAGGCCACGTACATCTCGACCAGGCGATGGCGCAAGGCCTGAAAGGTCGACAGGGCCACGCCAAATTGCTGGCGCGTGTTCAGGTAATCGATGGTCTGCTCGATCATCGAGGCGGCGGCGCCCACGGCCACCACACTGGCCATCAGGCGACCGGCCTGCTCGCCCAGCAGCGCCGCCTTGGCGGCCGCCGGTCCGTGCAAGAGCCGTGCGCCGGCCGAGACCTGCACCCCATCAAGGCGCAGATCGCTGCACTGCGCCGCGTCCACGCCCACATGGTGCTGTGCCGACAGGGCCTCTGACCACGGCAAGAGGACCCAGCAGGGCTGATCGTCCTGCACCTGGCGCGCCAGGAACAAGAGGTGGGAGGCGGGCTCGGACAGGTCCACGCCCGAGAGCTGACCGTGCAAGATGCCATCGGCCCCCAGGGCCGGGCCGGGCTGACCCAACACCGGCGCCACCGAGGCCTCGCCCAGCGACAGGTCCGACAGCAGATCGGCCAAGGGCGCGCCCTGGCGCGCGGCCTCGGTGAGCACCACCGGGGCCACCGCGCAGCGCTCGATCAGGGGCACGGCCAGGCCATGCCGGGCCACGCCATCGACGATGGCGGCCAGCTCGGCCAGCCCGGCGCCCACACCGCCCAGGTCCTCGGGCACCAGCACGCCTTGCCAGCCCAAGGCCAGCATCTGCTGCCAGCGCTCGCCCGCACGGGCATGGCCCAGACCGGGCTCGCGCCGGGCCTCGGCCGAGCCGGCCAGGCGGTGGGCGCTGTCGAACATATCGCCATCAAACAGGGGAATCGCGGCAAACGCCATGCTCAAGCTCCAAAAAGGTCACGCGCGATCACGTTCTTCTGCACCTCGCTGGTGCCACCAGCGATCGAGCGGGACCGGTAAAACAGATAGGTGTGCACCAGCTGACGCGCCGCATCCTCGGCCTGCGAAACCGGGGCCTGCTCGTCCATGGGCAAGAGGCGCGGGGCCATCTGCGGGGCCACCAGGTCACAGGCCAGGCTCGAGATCTGCTGCGCCAGCTCCGAGCTGTGCAGCTTGAGGGCCGAGGACTTGGACGAGCGCAAGGTGCCCGCCATCTCTTCCTGAATGGCCGACAGCAACATCTCGCGCGCGCCCATGGCCGAGGCCTGCGCGGTGTACAGCCGGTCCAGCGCCGACAGCAGGCTGGGGGTGCCGCCCTGGGCGCGCAGGCGCTCGCCAATCAGCACCTCCAGTTGTTGCAGCTGGCGCAGCAAACGGGGCACCGACGCCGGCGACAGGCGCTCGCGGTCGAGCAGGAACTTGGCACACGACCAGCCACCGCCCTCCTCGCCCAGGCGGTAGAACACCGGCACGCGCACATCGCGCAAAAACACCTCGTTGACATGGTGCCACTGGTCGATGGTGCGAATGGGCCGCACCTCGATGCCCGGGGTGTTCATGGGCACCAGCAGCAGCGTGATGCCGGCCTGCTTGCGGCCCTCTTGCGAGGTGCGCACCAGGGTGTACATCATGTCGGCCTCGTGCGCATGCGAGGTCCAGATTTTCTGGCCGTTGATCACATAGTCGTCGCCGTCGCGCACCGCCTGCGTCTTGAGCGAGGCCAGGTCCGAACCGGCGCCCGGCTCTGAATACCCCTGGCACCACCACTCGGAGCCGTCGATGATGCGCGGCAGGAAGCGGTTTTTTTGCTCGGGCGTGCCAAAGTGCATGATCACCGGCCCGATGTGACCCAGGCCATGGTGGTAGAGCGGCGGGCAATCGAGTTCGGCGCTGACCTCCTCAAACAGATAGCGCTGGCGCAGGTCCCAGCCGGTGCCGCCCCACTCGGGCGACCAGCTGGGCGCCGACCAGCCCTGGCGATGCAGGATCTGCTGCCAGGCGGCATAGTCGCGCCGCACCATTTTGTGGTTGCGGCGCACCTTCTCGCGCAGCTCGCTGGGGCAATGGGTCTGCATGAAGTCCACCAGTTCGCGCCGAAAGGCCGCGTAGTCGATGGGGTCCGAGCGATGCTGGAATTCGTTGGGTGCGTTCATGGCAAGGGGGGCCTGCGCTCAGGCCAAAAAAATGGGGAAATTCAATCGGGGCGGATGTTGCGCGAGCGGATCACCGGCCCCCAGCGCTCGAGTTCGGCCTGCAGGTAGGCGGCATACTCGGCGCGCGTCATGATGCGCGGGTCGACGCCCGTGCGGCCAATGGCCTCGGCGGCATCGCGCCCCTGCAGCACGGCGCGCACATCGTCGTGAATGCGCTGCTGCAGGGCATCGGGTGTGCTGGACGGGATGAACAAACCGAACCAGCCGCCCGCCTCAAAGCGCGCCAGCGCGGGCACACCCGCCGCGCGGATGGGCGGCACGCCCGGCAGGCGCGGATGCGGCTGGCCGTAGCCATGGCCCAGCACCTTGAGCTTGCCAGTGGCCACATGGCTCATGGTGGCCGGCGAGTCAAACAGTGCGTCCACCTGCCCGCCCAGCAAATCATTGATGGCCGGACCGTTGCCCTTGTAGGGCACGTGCACGATCTGGATGCCGGCCATATCGGCAAACTGCTCGGCTGCAATGTGCGGGCTGGAGGCATTGCCCGAGGAGGCAAAGGTCAGCTTGCCCGGATTGGCCTTGCCATAGGCGATCAATTCGGCAAGCGATTTGACCGGCAGCTTGGCCGAGACATACAGCACGCTGGGGCTGTCGGCCACCATGGCCAGCGGCGCCAGCGCACGCGGGTCGTAAGGCAGCTGCGGCATCATGATCTGGTTGCCGATGTAGCCAAAGGCGGTGAGCAGCAGGGTGTGGCCGTCGCCCGCGGCGCGGGCCACATGCGCGGTGCCGATGGTGGTGCCGGCCCCAGCGCGGTTTTCCACCACCACGTTTTGCCCCCAACGCTCGGCCAGGCGCGGCGCCAGCACCCGCCCGATCACATCGGTCAGGCCACCGGCTGTGTACGGCACCACCATCGTCACGGGCCGGGTGGGAAACTGGGGGGCGGGCGACTGCGCCAGCACCGGCAAGGACAACAGGCTGGAGGCCAGCGAGGTGGCCAGAAATGAGCGACGTTTCATGGTGAATTCAAGCCTCAATCAGGTGCTGAAAATTTACTTAACGACCGGTAAGTTTTCTACCCCGTGTTTACCCTAGGTTTTCACCATGGCGACAGAGGCAAAACAGTGAGCGGGTCGAGGGCGCGATCAGGCGCGCAAACCACCCAAGGCCAGGTCGATGAATTGATCGACCACGGCCAGGGCGCTGAGCTTGCCGCGCGGGTTGTGCCAGCGGCTCATGCCATTGACACTGGCGAGCAACATGCGACCGGCCATGGCGGGGTCAACTTCACGGAACACCCCCGCCTCAATGCCCTGGCGGATGATGTTGCGCAGCAAGCGCTCGTACTCGTCACGCAGCGCCACCGCCTTGGCCTTGGAGGGCGAATCCTCGTGCGTGCGAAACGCGTTGGAGGAGGCTATCCAGGCATCGCGGTTGTGCTGGTAGTTGTCGGCCATGGTGCGCAAAAACGTGCGCAGCTTGGCCTCGGGCGTGGCCTCCTGCTCCACCGCATCGCGCACCATGTCGACCAGGGCCTGCAGCGACTCCAGCACGATCTTGGCAAACAGCGCTTCCTTGTTGGGGAAGTGGTAGTACAGCGCGGCCTTGGTGATCTGGGCCTCCTCGGCAATGTCGCGCAGGGATGTCCCGTTGAAACCCCGCTCCGAAAACAGCCGGCAGGCAATGTCCAGCAACTGGGTCTGCCGATCGTCCCCCCGCGGCGTCGCAGCCGTGGTCTGAAGGGAGAGTTTGCGGGAAGTCGTCTTGCGCGGGGTCCGGGTCGCCATGGTCATCCTCGTTCTGTTCTTTTGCACATGGGGCCGTCAGGCGGCGGGCCTGGCCGGTGGGCGTAGATTAACCCATCCTGGCCAGCTGGCCCGGCTCAGCGACCGACAAAGACCGGGGCGCGCTTTTCCAAAAAGGCGCGCTGCGCCTCGCGCGTGTCCTCGGTTTTCGACAGGGCCACGGTGTTGCCCTGTTCGTAGCGATAGGCGTCGCGCATCGGCATCAGCTCGGTCATGCGGGCGGCCTCTTTGGCCAGCTTCAAGGCGACCGGGCTCTTGCCCGCAATCTCGCGCGCCAGGTCCATGCAGTAGGGCATCAGCTCGGCCTGCGGCAGGCAGGCCTCGACCAGGCCCAGGCGATAGAGTTCCTGGCCCGAGACCTTCATGCCGGTGAAGAACATACGGCGCGCCCGCGACTGCGAGAAGTATTTGCGCAGAAAGGTCATGCCACCGGCCAGGCCCACATTGATCTCGGGCATCGAGATGTAGGACTCTTCCGAGGCCACCCAGATGTCGCAGGCCAGCACCAGGCCAAAACCCGCCCCCATGGCCGGGCCGTTGATGGCGGCAATGGTGGGCTTGCTGCATTCGACCACCGAATAAAAGCTCTCACGCACCAGGCGGTTGTGGCGGCCGTAGGCGCCGGCGGTGGCGGCCAGATTGGGGCGCTCGCGGATGTCGGCACCGGCCGAGAAGACCTTGCCCTCGCCCGTCAGCACCACGCACACCACGTCATCGCGGTCAGACAGCACATCAAAGCACTCGGTGATTTCGGCGCGCAGTTCGGCGTTCTGGGCATTGACCGGCGGACGGGCCAGGGTCACGGTGGCGATGCGGTCGGCGATCTCGACCTTCAGGGTGTTGAATTGCATGGGGTCTCCTCGTGCGTCGGGGCAATGGCTGGGTTCGCGCGGGCCCTTGGCCATGCGCTTGAATTCAGATTACCGGCCGGCAGGTTTGCTGTCAATTGTCGCACCGACACGGCTGTCTCCAAGGCATCAGGCGGGCGGGTCGTCGTGGGGCTGCAAGCTGGTCGCCAGCGACAGCATGCGCGCCAACAAGGCCTCGCGCTGCGGCCGGATGCGCTCGAGGGCGCCGCCCAGGCCCAGCACCACCGGTCGGCCCATCACGGTGATCGGCAGCGGCACACAAATGGTGGCCCCACCCAGCAGCGGCAGGTTCTCGGCGTAGGCCCAGCCCTGCGCGCGCACCGCCTGCACCCGCTGCATCATCACCGGCAGCGGCTGGCGCGAGGCCACATCGCTGGTCGCGATGTTGGCGCGCCGCACCAGGCGCTCGACCTCGCGGTCGGGGTGCAGCGCCATCAACATCCAGCCGGTGGCCGACAAGGTCAGCGGCCGCATGCTGCCCTCCTCGGTCACAAAGCGCAGCGGATGCGTCGACTGGATGACGCGGATGTACTGCATGTAGACATCGTTTTGCAACAGCACCGAGACCGCCTCGCCGGTCTCGCTGTGCAGATCGCGCATGATCTCGAAGACCTGACCCTGGCCAAACAGCGCATGGCTGATCCAGTCCCCCAGCGCGGCCACGCGCAAGGTCGGGAAATACAGGCGTGTGGTGCGCTCGTAGCTCAGGTAGCCCAGCTGCGTCAGGTTCTTCATCAGCACCGTGGCGCTGGACTGCGGGTAGCCCAGCGCCTCGCAGATCTGCTTGAGCGAGCTCGGGCGGCGGTGCTGGCGGAAATAGTCCAGCACCTGCAACACCCGGTGGGCCGATTTGATGGGGGTCAGACTCACGGCGTCATGCGTCATTCATGGATGTGATGTTGATTATGGCGCAGCGTCCTGGTCTTGCTAACCTGCCGACCGGCAGGCATGATGGCGACAGGACCAAGGAGACCCCACTGATGCGAGCCCTCATCACCGGCGCGGCACGCGGCATCGGCCGCGCGATTGCCCTGCGCCTGGCGCAGGACGCCGGCCCCAAGGCCCGCTTGCTGTTGACCGATTTCCGTGCCGACGATCTGCAGGCGGTGGCCCAGGCGGCCCGCGCCCTCGGGGCGCAGGTCATCACCGAGGCGGCCGACCTGACCGACCCCAAGGCCCCGGCGGCACTGGCCGCGCACCTGCCCACACTCGGCGGTCTGGACGCGCTCATCAGCAATGCCGGTGTCGCTTTGCGCGGCCCGCTCCTGAGCCTCTCGGTAGCCGACTGGGACACCACCCACGCCCTGCATGTGCGCGCGCCGTGGTTGCTGGCGCGGGCCTGCCATGCGGCGCTCAAGGAATGCCGGGGCAGCATCGTCATCACCGCCTCGGTCTCGGCCCAGCACGCCACCACACCGGGCGGCGCCTACAGCACCAGCAAGGCCGCAGCACGCATGCTGGCGCAGCAACTGGCGGTTGAATGGGGCCCCGATGGCATTCGCGTCAACTCGGTCTCGCCCGGCATGATCGTCACCCCCATGACCCAACAGGTCTACGACGACCCCGCATCGCGCGCACAGCGCGAAGCCCGCGTGCCCTTGCGGCGCATCGGCGAGCCCGAGGACATTGCCAATGTGGTGGCCTTTCTGGTCGGGCCCGATGCGGCCTATGTGCACGGCGCCGACCTGGTCGTCGACGGCGGCCTGGTGCAGACCTTGATGGCCGGCAACCCCGGCTGGAAGAACGCGCACTGAGCCGGATGACAAGCGCCGACACAAGGCCCCGCACACCGCCGCCCTGGCGGGGCAATCTGGTGCGCAACAGCGTGGCGCAGAACGCCTGGTTGGCGCAGCAGCGGCCCGAGCCGCCGCTGCGTCCGGACTGGCCGCTGATCGACGCGCACCAGCACCTGATGCTCGCGCCTGCGCATGGGGTGGTCTATGGTTTGGACGAGGCCCTGGCTGACATGGCCGCCACCGGGCAAGGCTTTCTGGGCACGGTGCTGGTCGAAGCCGGCACGGCCTACGACCTGCAGGCGCCCCCGTCGCTGCAGCCCGTGGGCGAGGCGCACTTTGCGCGCGACATGCGCACGCAAAGCCTGGCGCGCGGCGGCCCCGAGCTGGGCATGGCCCTGGTGGCGCATGCCGACCTGGGCCTGGGCGACGACGTGGCGCCGGTGCTGCACGCCCTGCAGCAGGCCAGCGGGGGGCGCCTGCGCGGCATCCGCCATGTGACGGTGCACGACCACGGCGCGGTGGGGCGCACCCTGCTGCGCCCCTGTCCACCCGGTCGCCTGCTCGACCCCGACTACCAGGCCGGCGTGGCCCAGGTGCGCGCCATGGGCCTGGTGCTCGACGTGTGGGTCTTTCATCACCAATTGCACGAGGTGCTGGCGCTGGCACGACGCTTTGACGACCTGATCATCGTGCTCAACCACCTGGGCACCCCGCTGGGCGTGGCCGAGCATGCGCAAGACCCCCAGGCCACCTGGGCGCAGTGGGCCCGCGGGCTGCAAGCGCTGGCGCGCTGCCCGAATGTGCGGCTCAAGATGGGCGGTCAGGGCATGCCGATGGCCGGCCTGGGCCACGACCATGCGCCCTGCCCCCCCGACTCGATCGCCTTGGCCCAACAGCTGCAGCCGCGCTGGGATCTGGCACTCGAGGCCTTTGGCGCGGCCCGCTGCCTGTGCACGAGCAACTTCCCCATCGATCGCCAGTCCTGGCGGCTCGATGTGATCTGGAACACCTGGCAGCGCCTGTGCCTGCCCTTGTCCGACACCGAACGCCATGCCCTGCTGTGTGGCAGCGCGGCCCAGACCTATGGCCTGGACCTCTCCCTTCTGTCCCCTCCACCCACGACATCATGACCCACCCCACCCCGCCCTTCTCCTCTCTGGCCAGCTTGCAGGGCCGCCGTGTTCTCATCACTGGCGCGGCCTCGGGCATTGGCTGGGCCTGCGCCGAGGCGGCCCTTGAGGCCGGGGCACGCGTGGCCTTGCTCGACCGCCATCGGCCCGATCTGTCGCGCCTGCCTGCGCCATGGCAAGGCCAGGCGCTGGCGGTGCAGGCCGACATCACCGACCCCGCGCAAGTCGAGGCCGCGCTGCATCAGGCGCTGGGGCATTTGGGTGGATTGGACGGCCTGGTCAATGCCGCGGGCATCGCCAACACCGATCCGGCCAACCAGGTGAGCCTGGCCGACTGGCGCCGCGTGATCGAGGTCAACCTGACCGGCACCTTCATCGTCTGCCAGGCCTGCGAGCCACACCTGCGCCAGCAGGCGGGGGCCAGCATCGTCAACCTCTCATCGGGCCAGGGCCTCTCGCCCAGCCCACGCCGCAGCGCCTATGCCGCGTCCAAGCACGGCGTGATCGGCTGGACGCGATCCATCGCGCAAGAGTGGGGGCCCCACATCCGTGCCAACGCCGTCTGCCCAGGCGCCACCGACACCCCCATGCTGCAAACCGGCTACAGCCCCGAGGCCTTGCAGGCCATCGGCCAGCGCTACAGCCTGGGCCGGATCGCCCAGGCCGAGGAAATCGCCGCGGCGGTGCTTTTTCTGCTGAGCGACCAGGCCTCGTTCATCACCGGCGTCGCGCTGGCGGTGGACGGTGGGCGCACCTTTCACTGAGCGCGCCCGCGTCGCAAGCCTGTCTGAACGGCCCCAAAGGGCGTCCCCTGGGGTGGGGCTTGGGCGCGCTGTGACCCGGTATGTCCACCAGACCACAGGGACGTCGAATCAGGGCCCCATTCGGGCCATGTCAGGCGACAGCCCTTTGGACGGCGCCCGAGCGGCCCCTGCCCTGGATCACGCCAGCAGATAAGGCTTGTAGCCGTCCTGCGCGGCCAGGGCGCAGTACTCGCGGTACTTCGGAAAGCCGCCAGTGAACAGGGTCAGGCCCAGTGGCTTGTCCTTGACGTTGGCGCCCACATACCAGGTCTTGGCCTGCGACACCAGGGTCCGCTTGGCCAGGTCCTGCACCAGTTGCATCCAGTCGTCCTCGGCCTTCTGGCTGGGCTCGACGGTGCGATGCCCATGTTCGGCCATGTGGGTGATGAGCTTGCCGATCCACTCCACATCGTGCTCGCTGATGCGGATGATGTTGGCCAGCGCCGCCGGACCGTTGGGGCCGGTGGTCATGAACAGGTTCGGGAAGCCGTGCATCATCAGGCCCAGGTGCGAGTAGGCCCCATGCTTCCACTTCTCGTTGACGGTGTGGCCGTCGCGGCCGCGCACCTCAAAGGCCAGCAAGGCCCCGGTCAGGCCGTCATAACCGGTGGCCAGGATCAGCATGTCCAGCTCGATGTGGCGCTGGCTGGTGCGCACCCCGGTCTCGGTGATCTCCAGGATTTTTTCCTCGTTGAGGCAATCGACCAAATGGACCGTGGGCAGGTTGTAGGTTTCGTAATAGCTGCTGTCCAGGCAGGGGCGGCGCGCAAAAATCGGGTAGCCGCGCGGCTTGAGTTTCTCGGCCGTGGCCGGGTCTTTGACCACATCGTCGATTTTGCTGCGCACGAATTCGGCCACCTGCTCGTTGGCTTCGGCGTTGAAGAGCAGGTCCGAGAAGGTGCCCAGCATGGCCAGTCCGCCCTGCTTCCAGGCGTCTTCCAGCAGCGACTCGCGCTGCGCTTTGGACACGCTGAAAAACGCGCGCGTGCTGGCCGGGCGCAGACCGCCGTTGGGGCTGTTGCGCGCCGCCTCGCGCAGCGCCGGGTAGTGGCGCTTGACCTCGTCGACAAAATCCGGCGTGAGCTGGCGGTTGCGCATGGGCATGCTGAAGCTGGGCGTGCGCTGGAACACAAACAGCTCGCCGCACTTGGGGCCAATGTCCTGCACGATCTGGATGCCGGTCGAGCCGGTGCCGATGATGCCCACGCGCTTGCCGGCAAACTGGACCGGATCGTGCGGCCAACGCGCCGCGCGCAGCAACTCGCCCTTGAAGGACTTGAGGCCCGGGATATCGGGGTCGGTGGGCACCGACAGCGGGCCGGTGGCCATCACGCAGTAAGTCGCCTCGAAGACCTGGCCCTGGTTGGTGCGCACCACCCACAACTGGCGCGCCTCGTCCCAGACGGCGCTCTCGACACGGGTGTTGAACTGGATGTGCGGCCGCAGGCTCAGGCGATCGGCCACAAAATTGATGTAGCGCAGCAACTCGGGCTGGGCGGCAAACTCTTCCGACCAGGTCCACTCCTGCTCGACCTCGCGCGAAAAACCAAAGCTGTAGTCGATGCTGGGCAGGTCCACACGGGCGCCCGGGTAGCGGTTCCAGTACCAGACGCCGCCCACATCGCTGCCGGCCTCAAAGCCCTGGATCTTGAGCCCCATCTCGCGGAACTTGTAGATCGCCACCATGCCGCCAAAGCCGGCCCCCACCACCACCACATCCAGGCGCGTGACCGCGCCGCTTTGCCCTGCATTGACCATGCTTCATCTCCTGATTGAACTGCCCGGCATGATGCCTGACCGGACGGCAGGTCAGCAAGATCCAATCAGCATGTGTTGTTCAATATCATGGATGTGTTTTTTGGCAGCTGCAGGTGCGCCAGCACATGCTCGGCCAGGCCGCCAAAATCGGCGCGCACGCCCTCGCTGACCGCATCCGTCCAGCGAGGACAGTGCAGCAACAAGGGCACGTGCTCGCGCGTGTGGTCGCTGCCCGGCCAGGTCGGGTCGCAGCCGTGGTCGGCCGTGATGGCCAGCAAATCGTCGTGTCGCAGGCGCTGCAAGAGCTGCGGCAGGCGGGCGTCCATGTCCTGCAGCGCGCGGCCATAGCCCTCGGGATCGCGCCGGTGGCCAAAGCGCATGTCAAAGTCCACCAGATTGCACATCACCAGCCCGCCGTCCGGACAGCGCGCCAAGGCCTGCAAGGTGGCCTCGAACAGGGCCGCATTGCCATCGGCCTTGATGACCTCACCGGTGTGGCGATGGGCAAAAATATCGGCGATCTTGCCCACCGAAAAGACCGCGCGCCCCGCATCGGCCAGCACGTCCAGCACCGTGGGCGCGGGCGGCGGGGTGGTCAGGTCGACCCGGTTGGCGGTGCGCACATACGCGCCCGAAGCGCCCGCAAAGGGCCGGGCGATCACGCGTGCGATGCGCCACTCGTCAAAAATCGGTTTGGCCAGGGCGCAGACATCGAGCAGCCGTTGCAGCCCAAAATGGGTTTCGTGCGCCGCCACCTGGAAGACGCTGTCGGCGCTGGTGTAGCAAATCGGCCAGCCGCTTTGCACATGCGCGTCGCCCAGTCGCGCGATGATCTCGGTGCCACTGGCATGGGTGTTGCCCAGGCTGCCGCCCAAACCGGCCGCTTGCAGCCAGCGGCGCATGGCCTCGGGCGGGAACACGCTCTGGCCGGCGGGCGCGCTCGCAAACGTGCCCCATGGCTGCGTGACCGGGCACCCCATCATCTCCCAATGGCCGCTGGGGGTGTCCTTGTCGGCGCTGCGTTCGGCACAGGCGGCGTAGCGCAGGCCGGGGCGCAAGGGCCCGCGATCCAGGCCCTCGGGCCATGACCCCGTGGCCAGCTGCGCCGCGTGCGCCAGGCCCAGCGCCCCCAGTTGCGGCAGGCGCAAGGGCCGGCCCTGCTGGGCCGCATGGCGCGCCACATGGCCCAGGGTGTCGGCCCCCACGTCGCCAAAACGGACGGCATCGGGCGCGGCCCCAATCCCCAACGAATCAAAGACCAGCACCACGGCGCGCGGCATGGGGACTCCTCAGACCAGGTGCTCGATCAGCACCGGCCCAAGCCGTGGCGGGGCGGGTGTGACCGGCACACAAGCGGCCAGGTCGCGCAGCGCTGCCTGCGCCTGGGCGTCGGACGCGGCATGCACCCACAGCAGCGGCTGACCGGCCACCACCGGCGTGCCAACGGGCAACACCTGCGAGAAGCCCACACGGTGATCGATGCGGTCGCTCGCCAGGCGCCGACCGCCCCCCAGGCCTATCAGCGCCAGGCCCAGGTTGCGGGTGGCCTGGGGGCCCACAAAGCCGGCCATCGGGGCGACGAGCGGCAGGCAGGCGGGGGCCTGCGCCAGGTGGGCATGGGGTCGCTCCAGCAAATCGGCCGGCCCCCCCAGGGCCTGCACCATGCGCGCAAAGCGATCGGCGGCTTGGCCGCTGTCCAGCGCCACTTGCAAGCGCACGCGGGCCTGCGTCTCGTCCACCGCCAAACCGCCCAGCACCAGCATGTCGGCGCCGAGGGCCAGGGTGACCTCCAGCAGCCGTGGGTCGCAGCGCTGGCCACACAAAAAGTCGAGGGTCTCGAGCAGCTCCAGGCCGTGCCCGGCGCTGTGGCCCAGCACTTGGTCCATGTCGGTGATCCAGGCGCGGGTGGGCAGGCCCGCCCCCCGCGCCACCGCCACCAGCGAGGCGGCCAGTTCCTGGGCCATGGGCAGGTCGGCTGCAAAAGCGCCGTTGCCGGTCTTGATGTCCAGGCTCAGGCCCTGCAAACCTGCCGCCAGTTTTTTGCTCAGGATGCTGGCCGTGATGAGGGGAACCGACTCGACGGTGGCGGTGATGTCGCGAATGGCGTAGAGGCGCCGGTCGGCGGGCGCCAGCGCAGTGGTCTGGCCGATGATGGCGCAGCCCACGGTTTGCACGCAGTGCCGAAAGCGCGCCGAGTCGGGCGTGCTGAGGTAGCCCGGAATGCTGTCGAGTTTGTCGAGCGTGCCCCCGGTGTGCCCGAGCCCACGTCCCGAAATCATCGGCACATGCGCGCCGCAAGCGGCCACCATGGGCGCCAGCATCAGGCTGACCTTGTCGCCCACACCACCGCTGGAGTGTTTGTCGAGCACCGGGCCGTGCAGATCGGCCGCGTCCCAGCGCAGCACCTCGCCCGAGTCGCGCATGGCGCAGGTCAGGGCCACCCGCTCGGCCATGTCCATGCCGCGCCAACAGATGGCCATGGCCAAGGCCGCCACCTGGCCCTCGCTCCAGGACATCTGGGTCAGGCCCTGAACAAAGGCCTGGATCTGTGCCGGGCTCAGGACCTGCCCGTCGCGTTTGTGGCGGATGATTTCTTGCGCCAGCATGGGGATCCCTCAATAGCCCGAGGCGCCAAGCGTGGGCGCCGTCGCGCCGCGCACATGACGCGCCAGATCCTGCCACAAGGCACTGGCCCCGATCCGACAGCGCGCGGGGTCCAGCGCCGCCTCGCCCAAGTGCTCGCGCAGCAGGGCCACATACGGCCGCACATCGGCCAGCGTGCGCAGCCCGCCCGAGGCCTTGAAGCCTGCAGGACGGGGGTGCGCGGCCAGGGCGGCCAGCAGCAGATGGGCCGCCCACAGGCTGGCCCCAGGATAGCGTTTGCCGGTGCTGGTCTTGAGAAAGTCCACCCCCTCGTCCAGCCCCATCTGGCAGGCTTGCGTCAAGGCCGAGGCATCGGTGAAGGCGCCGGTCTCGAGGATCAGCTTGAGGGTGTGCCCTTGGCACAAACGCCGCGCCAGGCGCACCATGGCGACGGCCTGCGCGTGATCGCCCGCCTGCCAAGCCCGGTGCGGCAGCACCAGGTCCACTTCTTGTGCGCCGGCTTGCAAGATGGTGTCGATCTGGCTGGCCACCGCGGCCAGGTCCTCGTCACCCGTCGGGAAGTTGGCCACCGCGGCCACTCGGATCGATGCGGGCAAGGCGGCCCGCGCCGTCTGCGCAAAACGGGCCCACACGCACACCGCAGCCACGGCGGGCAGCGGCCCCAGGGTCTGGGCGGCCTCGTCCAGGCCTTGGGCCTGCTGACAAAGTCGCGCCACATCCTGAGCAGTGCAGGTGTCGGTGAGGTCGGTCAGGTCCAGGCAGGCCAACAGCCTGGGGGCCAGGGCGGCATCGTGGTCGAGCCAAGGCATGGGCGGGTTCTCCGGTCAGGGCGTCACAGCTTGAGCCGCGACACCACATCGTAGAGCAAGCCACTGGCCCGCTCGGACGCAGCGGCGGCCTGGCTCAGGGTGTGCGCATGGCTGAGCACCTCGTCGGACAGGCCGGCGGCCATGTTGGTCAACAGCGAAAACGCCAGCACCCGCATGCCCGCATGCCGCGCCAGAATCGTCTCGGGCACGGTGCTCATGCCCACCGCATCGGCCCCCAGCCGGGCGAGCATGCGGATCTCGGCCGGGGTCTCGAACTGCGGCCCCAGAAACCAGGCATACACCCCTTCGAACAGCGGCGCTTGCGCGCCTTGGGCCAGTTGACGAACTTGGGCCCGCAGGGCGCTGTCGTAGGCATTGCCCATGTTGACAAAGCGCGCGGACCCGGTCTCGCCGGTCAGGGGGGAGTGTTGCGACAGGTTCAGGTGATCGGCAATCAACATCAGGCTGCCCGCCGGCATGTCGGGGCGCAGGCTGCCGGCCGCATTGGTCTGGATCAGCAGCTCGCATCCCCATTGGCGCAGGCAGCGGATGGCGCCCTTCATGCCATCGACCGCGCCGGTCTCGTAGGCATGCTGGCGCCCGGTGAGCAGGGCCACCTCCTGCCCCCCCAGGCGGCCCCAGACCAACTCGGCCTGGTGGCCTTGCACCCCTGGCGCCGGAAAGCCCGGCAAGGCGGCATAGGGCAGGCGCTGGGCGTCTTGCACCGCATCGGCCAAGGCGGCCCAGCCCGAGCCCAGCACCAGGGCGATGCGGGGCCGGGCCTCGGGCCAGCGGTGGCGCAGGATCTGCACGGCGTCGGGGCTCATGGGCGGTCTCCAAGCTTGAGATGATCGGGTCCAAAACTGTGCGGCAACAAATCCGCCAGCGTCAGGCATTGTGAGGTCCCATCGGGGCGGGCCAGCACGATGGGGGTGTCGTCGCGCGCAAACTCGCGGATTTTCTGTCGGCAGCCACCACAGGGGCTGACCCATGCGGGCGACTGGGCCAGCACCAGCAGGGCCTGGATGCGCCGCCCGCCAGCGAGCACCATCGCGCTGATCGCCCCCGCCTCGGCACACAGGCCTTGCGGATAGGCGGCATTTTCCACATTGCACCCGGCATGGCATTGACCTTGCTCATCGAGCAAGCTGGCGCCCACCGCAAACCCCGAGTACGGCGCATGGGCATGCGCGCGGGCTTGGCGCGCCGCGCTGAGCAATCGCGCCAGCGCGGCGTCGTCCAGCAGGGCGGCCCGGCGGTTCATGCGCGTCCCCGGTGGTAGGGCTCGCCCAGGGCCTTGGGCGCCGTGGCCTGCCCCATCCAGCCCGCCAACAGCAGCACCGTGAGGGCGTAGGGCAAGGCCTGAATCGCTTGCACCGGCACCTGGCCCACGCCGGGCAGGGCCACCCCCTGCAAACGAATCGACACCGCGTCCAGAAAACCAAACAGCAGGCAGGCGGCCAGGGCCCACCACGGGCGCCACTTGCCAAAAATCAAGGCCGCCAGGGCCATGAAGCCGCGCCCGGCGCTCATGTGCGGCACAAAGGACGCGCTTTGCGAGAGCACCAGGTAGGCCCCGGCCAGGCCACACAGCAGGCCATTGAGGGCCAGCGCCGCCACCCGCATGCCCGCCACCGACACGCCGGCGGTCTCGACCATGTGCGGGTTCTCGCCCACCGCGCGCAGCCGCAGGCCCCAGCGCGTGGACCAGGTCAGCCAGGCCACCAAGGGCACCAGCAACAAGGTCAGGTGCACCAGGGCGCTGTGCTGCAGCAAGCCCTGCCACAGCAGCAGCCCCAAGCCACTGTCGACCCAGTGCGACGGCGGGCTTGGGAGCCAAGGGCCCAGGCGCACGGCATCGGACAAGGTCGGGGTTTGCCCCCCTTGGGCAAACCAGGCGCTGCCCAAGACTGCTGTGAGCCCTGCGGCCATGATGTTGAGCGCCACGCCCGACACCACCTGGTTGCCGCCGTGGCGCACACAGGCCAGCGCGTGCAGCATCGACATGGCCAGCGCCACCGCCATGGCGGCCAGCACGGCCAGGGCCCACTGCCCGCTCACCGCCCCCGTGGCCGCTGCCGCAAAGGCCGCGGCCAGCAGCTTGCCCTCCAGGCCAATGTCGACCACACCGCTGCGCTCGCTCAGCAGGCCCGCCAGCGCGCACAGGATCAGGGGCGTGGCCACGCGCAGGGTGGCCCCCACCATGGCGGCCCAGAACGCCTCATCCATGCCCACCTCCACGCGGCCACCAGGCGGCCAGGCGACGCGAGAGCCAGGGCGCCAAGGCCAGGCTCATCGCCCCCGAGAAAAACACCAGCAGGCCTTGCAGGGCCACCACCATGTCGCGTGTGAACCCACGCACTTCGAAAGCCACCTCGGCCCCGCCCTGGAACAAGGCGCCAAAGAGCAGGCTGGCAAGCAACACCCCCAGCGGCTGGTTGCGCCCCATCAGCGCCACCGCAATGCCGGTGAAGCCCGCCCCGGCCACATAGTCCAGCAGCAGGCGCCCGCTCACCCCGGCAATCTCGTTGACACCCACCAGGCCCGCCAGCGCCCCCGATATCGACATGGCCAGCAGGACCTGTCGCTCGGGTCGGATGCCGGCATAAGCCGCGGCCCCAGCGCTTTGGCCCACAGTGCGAAGCCGCAAGCCCATGCGGGCGTGGTGGAGCAAGGCGTGCACCGCCCACACGGCCAAGAGCGCCAGCAGCACGCTCAGGTTCAGCGGCGACGAGGCCCAGTCAAGGCCCAGCCAAGCCAACAGCTCGTGCACCCGGGGCAGGCGCGCCGACGGGGCAAACGCGGCGCTCTCCACCGCCATCGAGCCCGGGGGCTTGAGCCAGTTGACCAGCAAATAGGCCAGCAGCGACGAGGCCAGGAAATTGAACATGATGGTGGTGATCACCACATGGCTGCCTCGCCAGGCCTGCAGCAGCGCCGGCACAAAGGCCCAGGCCAGCCCCGCCAGGGCCGCGGCCAGCACCATCAGGGGCAGCATCAACCAGGCATTGAGGTGCGGGGCCAGCGCCAGCGCCAGCAGGCCCGCGCCCAACCCGCCCAGAATGGCCTGCCCCTCCCCGCCAATGTTGAACAAGCCCGCATGAAAGGCCACCGCCACCGCCAGCCCGGTGAAGACAAAGGTGGTGGCGTAGTACAAGGTATAGCCCAGACCGCGCTGGCTCCCCAACGCGCCCTGGACCATCACCCGCAGCACCTGCCACGGGTCCTGCCCGATGCCCCAGACCACCAGCGCCGCCACCGCCGAGGCCAACACAAGATTGAGCAAGGCGAGCAACAAGGGCTCCAGCCAGGCCAGGGTGCGCTCGCGCGCGATCATGTCCCGCCCTCCTGGGGGGCCGAATCGGCCATGAGCAAGCCCAGCCGCGACTCGTCGACCTGCGCGCGCGCCATGCAGGCGCTGATGCGGCCTTGGTTCATGACCAGCAAGCGATCGGACAGGGCCAGCAACTCATCGAGCTCGCTCGAGACCAGCAAGATGGCGCAGCCGGCCGCGCGCAAGGCGCGCAAGCGGGCATGGATGGTGGCGATGGCCCCAATGTCCACCCCCCGCGTGGGCTGCCCCACCAGCAGGACCTGGGGCGAGCGCCCCATCTCACGGGCCAACACCAGTTTTTGCTGGTTCCCGCCCGAAAAATCCGCACAGCGCCAACGCTCATCGGCCGGCCGCACGTCCAGCGCCGCCATCATCTGCCGCGTGGCGGCCCGCATGGCGCGGTGGCGCATCCAGCCCGCGCGGCAGTACGCCGGCAAGCCGTCATGACCGAGCACCGCCGACTCCCAGGCGGCAAACGACATGACCAGGCCGCGCGCATGCCGGTCCTCGGGCACATGCGCCAGGCCAAGCTGTCGCGCCAGGCTTGGGTTCAGCCAGCGCGTCGGCCCAAACACCTGCGCCCCCAGTTGCAGCTGTCCTGTCTGGGGGCGGATCAAACCGGCCAGGGCGTCGAGCAATTCGCTCTGGCCGTTGCCCGCCACACCGGCCACGCCCAGGATCTCGCCCGCATGCACCTGCAGATCGATGCCGCCAAGGCGCTCTGCCCCGGCCGGGTCTCGCCAGCGCAGATCGCTCACCTGCAGGCGCACCGGCCCGGGGACAGTGGCGCTGTCGGTCGGGTCCTGGACCGGCAGGCTGCGGCCCACCATGGCGTGCGCCAGTTCCGCCAGGGAGGTCTGCGCCACCGGCGCGTCCATCACCACCTGCCCCTCGCGCATCACCGTCACCTGATCGCACAAGGCCATGACCTCCTTGAGCTTGTGGGTGATGATGACCGTGGTCTGACCCTGCGCGCGCAGGCGGCGCAACACCTCAAACAGCTGCTCTGTTTCTTGAGGGGTCAAGACCGCCGTGGGCTCGTCCAGAATCAGCAGGCGCGCCCCCCGAAACAGGGCCTTGAGAATTTCCAGGCGCTGCCCATCGCCCACGTTCAGGTCTTGCACCAGGCGATCGAGGGGCACCTGCAAGCCTGTGCGGGCCATCAGATCCAGCAGCCGCTCCCGAGCGATGCGGCGAGCCCGCGGCAGCCAGGCATGCGGCTCGGCGCCCAGCAACACATTGTCGAGCACGCTCAAATTGCCCACCTGCATGAAGTGCTGGTGCACCATGCCCACCCCATGGGCCATGGCGTCGTGGGCGTGGCGGAGCTCAACCGTTTGGCCAAACAAGCGGATCTGTCCCGCATCGGGACGCATCAAGCCGTAGGCCAAGGACATCAGGGTGCTCTTGCCGGCACCGTTTTCACCCACGACCGCGTGCAACTGTGCGGTGCGAACCGACAGGTCGACCCCCCGATTGGCATGCACCGCCCCAAAGCGCTTGTCGATTCCACGCATTTCCAGCGCCCAGGCGCTGGCGACGGCTGGCGGGGCAATCACTTGCAGGCGTTCTGGGCCATGTAGTCGCTGACCTGGATGCGACCAGCCAGAATCCCGGCCCGCGCCTCGTCCAGCGCCTTCTTCATGTCCGCCGTTACCAGCTTGGCGTTGTGCTCATCAAGGGCCACATCGACCCCGCCCTCTTTGAGACCCAGCACCGTGACCCCAGGGGTGTGCTGGCGCGCCACGTTGTAGACCGCCACGTCCACGCGCTTGAGCATCGAGGTGAGCATGGTGCCCGGTTGCAGGTGGTTCTGGTTGCTGTCCACGCCAATGGCCAGCTTGCCGCTGTCACGGGCGGCCTGGTACACCCCAATGCCCGTGCCACCGGCAGCCGCAAACACCACATCGGCACCTTTGGCGAATTGGGCCTTGGCCAACTCCCCCCCGCGCACCGGGTCGGCCCAGGCCGCACCGGTGGTGCCGGTCATGTTGGCCAGGACCTCGGCCTTGGGATTGGCGTGCCGCACCCCTTGCTCGTAGCCGCACTGGAACTTGCGGATCAACGGGATGTCCATGCCACCCACAAAGCCCACCTTGCCCGATTTGCTGGCCTTGGCCGCCATCACCCCCACCAGGAAACTGCCCTCGTGCTCTTTGAAGACGACCGATTGCACATTGGGTTGGGTCACCACCATGTCGATGATGGCGAACTGCAGCTTGGGGAACTCGCGCGAGATTTTTTCGATGCTGGAGGCCTGCCCAAAGCCAATGCCGATGATGGGGCTGGCCCCGCGCTCGGCCATGCGCCGGATGGCTTGTTCGCGCTGGGTCTCGTTGGCGATTTCGAATTCCAGATAGCTTTTGCCGGTCTCCTTTTTCCAGCGCTCGATCCCTTGGTAGGCCGCCTGGTTGAAGGACTTGTCGAACTTGCCCCCCATGTCGAACACAATGGCCGGCTCGGCCCCAACCCAAGCGGCCGACCAAGCCAGGCTGCATGCCAGCAGCCAACGCATTGCACGATGTGCCATCCTCCACCTCCACTGATGTCAGGCCCCAACACAGGGCCATTGATGAAACACAAATAATACGCAAGCACTCTTCAATGCTTTAAATGGTTAACCCCTAGATGCATGCCAGCAGGCCCCAAGCCAAGCCATGCTGACGGGCCGTTGCCCGCAAAAAAGGGGCCGGATTTGCATCCGGCCCCCGGTGTCCCTGCCGACAACGGTCACTTCTTTTGTGACTTGATGATGTCCGACAGAATCGATTTGAGTTCCTCGAGTTCGCGGCGGATGGAGGCCTCGTTCTTCTGGATCTCGGCACGCAGCTGCGTCTCCCGCTGCTCGCTGATCTTGGCCTTGACGTCGGCGGGGGCAACCCCCGACAGCAACATGTCCATCTGCAGCTTGAGCTCTTCCAGATCGAGCTTGGTCAGCGCCAGCTCTTTCTTGAGCGCCGCCACCTCGGTTTGGGTGTCCTGCGCGCTGCTGGCCTGGTTTTTCATGGTGGCCAGTTGCTTCTTCAGGTCGTCGATCTCGGCCTTGGTCTTGCCGGTGACGGCCTTGTAGGCGCCCACAATGCCGGTGACCACCAGGTTGGGGGCCGCCATCGGGCCTGCGACCGGAATCGGCACCCCATTGATCATGACCGATGGCCCGAAGGTGCTGGCGCCAATCCCGTAGCCATCTTTGTGGAACATGACCGTGGGACCGATGTCCAGCCCTTCGTTGGTGGCACTGGCGCCAATGCCCACGCGCACATGCTGGTTGAGATCGATGTTCTTGCCAACGCTCAAGCCGATCTTGCCCGACTCAAGGCCCAAACCCAGGCCGATGTTGATGCCATCGCCCATGTCCTTGTTGACGCCAAGCCGCACCTCGGAACCGCCGGTGGTATCGGTGCCCACGGTGGCATTGAAGCTGATGCCCTCTTTGACCAGGCTGTCGGGCGTCAACTCATGCGCAATGACGTTCACCAGTGCCGAAGCGCCCACGTTGACCGAGCGCTCGCTCTTGCGGATTTCTTTCTCCACATTGCGGACTTGGCCCACCATCAGGTTGCCCTTGATGTTGACATTGCGATCGAAGCTGGCGTCCTTCTTGACCGTGAGCGACCCACCCAGGCTCGTGTTGCCGCCCACGGTCAGCTGGCCGGCCACCGCGGCATCGTTGCGAACCTGCAGGGAGCCGGTCGTGGTCTTGCCACTCACGTCCACATTGTTTTCGAAGGTGGCATTGCCGCCCACCGTCAAGCTGCCACGCACATCGGCGTTTTTGCTCACATTGAGGGTGCCCACCGCGGCCTTGGTGATGGTGGCGTCGGTGATGTTGGCGGTGGTGATATTGGCGGTGGTGATGTTGGCGGTGGTGATGTTGGCCGTGGTGATGTTGGCCTTGCCGATGTTGGCGTCGGTGGCATTGAGTGTGCCGGTGGTCACGGCGTTGCTGCCAATTTCAACCCCCCCAATATTGGCCGACAGCGCGGTCACCCGCCCCATCTCCGTCACCGCAAACGCACCATTGGCAAGTTTGGCCGAGCCATCGGCAGCAAATGTCGACTTGCCATTGGCGAGTTTGGCCGAGCCATCGGTGTTGAGCGCTATGGTGCCGCTGTTGAGCGCGAAGCTTTCGCTGGTCACAGCACCTGTTGCGCTGATCGCGGCCTTGCCGTTTTGCAGCGCAAAGCTGGTGGATGCCACATTGCCGTTGGCGTCAATGGCGGCCTTGCCGGTCGCAAAGCTGACCGAACCATCGGCGCTCAACACACTCTTGCCGCCTGCCAGGCTGGCCGAGCCGTCGGCGCTGATGGACGCCTTGTTTGCCACCGTGAGTTTGCCATCGGCCCCCACCAAAAACTGGTTGTTGGCCGCCGAGAAGGTGCTGTTGGCCACCACCGCGCCGGTGGCACTGACGGTGAAACTGGCGTTGCCGCCCACCCGCAGGGCGCCGTCGGCGGCGACCGTGAAGTTGTTGCCAGCGGCCGTGATTTCGCCCTTGGAGCCCACGTTGAAATTGTTGCCTGCAGCGCTGAGGGTGCCGGCTGCCGTGACCGCGCCAGACGCATCCACCAGGAAGTTGCCTTTGGATGCCGTGAGCGCCCCGTTGCTGTCCACCCCAAAGTTGCCGCCCGCGGCCGACAGCGCCCCGTTGGTGCCATCGACCGTGAACTTGTTGCCCGCAGCGCTCAGGCCACCGGCGGCCACCACCGCACCCGTCGAACTGACGGTGAAGTTGCCCCCCGCCACACTGAGTGTGCCCGCCGACGTGAGGTTCCCGTCCGAGGTCACGCCAAATTTGTTGCCGGAGAAACTGAGCGAACTGGCGGTCACGGCGCCGCTGGCGCTCACCACGAATCCGCCACCCGCTGCGGTCAGGGACCCACTGGCGCTGTCGACGGTGAATTTGCCGCCTGCCGCCGACAGGCCCCCCGTGGCGGTGATGCTGCCATTGGCGGTGACGGCGCCAGCCGAGCTGACCGTGAAGTTGCCGTTGGCCCCACGGATGGCACCGTTGGCATCCACCGAGAAGTTGCCGTTGGCGGCGCTGATGGCGCCGCTTGAGCCATCGACGGTGAACTTACCGCCCGCCGCCGAGACCCCCCCGGCGGCGCTGACGGCCCCAGCCGAGGTCACGCTGAAGTTGCCATTGGCGGCGCTGATCCCCCCGTTGGAGTCGACCGTGAATTTACCGCCGGCAGCGCTGAGGGTGCCGGTGGCCGAGAGGCTGCCCGTGGCCGTCAACGAACTGGCGCTGATGGAGGTGGCGTTGATGGTGCCGGCGGTGACCGCCCCCCCGGCAGCCACCTGGAAGCTGCCGCCGGCGGCGCTCAGCGTGCCCGTGGCCAAGACGTTGCCGCCAGACGAAATGTTGCCGGTGGCCGAGATGGTGCTGCTGGCATTGATGGCCCCAGAGCTGATGGCCCCTGCCGTGACCGCGCCCCCTGCCGCCACCTGGAAGTTGCCCGCCGCAGCGCTGAGCGTGCCGGTTGCCGAGACGTTGCCGCCCGAATTAATGTTGCCCGAGGCGGACAGGCTGGCGCCCGAAACCGCGCCGCTGGAGGTGATGGCCCCGGAGGTGATGGTGCCTGCGGTGACCGCGCCCCCCGCCCCCACCTGGAAGCTGCCGGATGCGGCGCTGAGCGTGCCTGTGGCCGAGACGTTGCCACTGGAGGAAATATTGCCCGTGGCGGTCACGGTTCCAGTGGTCGTCAGGCTGGTGCCGGAGATGGCGCCCGTGGAGGTGATCGCCCCAGCCGTGACCGAGCCGTTCTGTGCCACCACAAACGCGCCGTTGGCCGCCGACACCGCGCCGGTGCTGCCAGTGAGCGATATATTGTTGCCCACATTGACCGTGCCACCAAAGGTGGTGGTTCCTGCGACGGCGCTTTGGTTCTGGGCCTTGGTTTCCAGCGTGCTCGCACGGGTTTCCAGCGCCGTGGCCTTGGATTCCAGTGCCGCCGCCTTGGATTCCAGCGTGCTCGCACGGGTTTCCAGCGCCGTGGCGCGCGTTTGCAGGGCCGTCACATCGGTGGCGGTGCTGTCGGCCTTGGTGATCACCGCGGCCAGACGGGTTTCGTTGTCGGCCTTCAGGTTGGTGGCCGTGATCGATCCGTTGACCGTGACCACCGAGCCCGATAAGGTGATTTTGGACGTCAGCGACGACACATCGGTCTGCAACTGGGTGATGGCGGCGGACTGGTCGGCCGGAATGATCACCTGGGTGGTGCCATTGATGGTCAGCGTGCGGTTGGCAGCGTTGTAGGTGATGGATGAACCCGAACCCGTCAGGGCCTCGGTGACCAGCAGGTTCAGTT
>JBEBDJ010000113.1:0-3297 GCA_041157045.1 Pseudomonadota bacterium | reverse complement strand
CTCAGGGTGCTTCCCTGAATCGGGGTGCTTGGTGCACAATTGACGTTTACGTAACGTCAATCATGGCGCTGTGTCCCACAGTCAATTGCTACAGGAGATGACTTCATGAAGATTTTGGTTCCCGTCAAACGGGTGGTGGACTACAACGTCAAGGTGCGCGTCAAGAGCGACAACAGCGGTGTGGACATCGCCAACGTCAAGATGAGCATGAACCCCTTCGATGAAATCGCCATCGAAGAGGCGGTGCGCCTGAAGGAAAAGGGCGTGGCCACCGAGGTGATCGCGGTGTCCTGCGGCGTGACCCAGTGCCAGGAGACCCTGCGCACGGCCATGGCCATCGGGGCCGACCGGGGCATCCTGGTCGAGAGCACCGAGGAGCTGCAGCCGCTGGCGGTGGCCAAGCTGCTCAAGGCGCTGCTCGACAAGGAGCAGCCGGGCCTGGTGATTCTGGGCAAGCAGGCGATCGACGACGACTGCAACCAGACGGGCCAGATGCTGGCGGCGCTGGCGGACCTGCCGCAGGCCACCTTTGCCAGCAAGGTGGAAGTGGCCGATGGCGCGGTGAGCGTCACGCGCGAGGTCGACGGCGGCCTGGAGACGCTGCGCCTGAGCCTGCCGGCGGTGGTGACCACCGATCTGCGCCTCAACGAGCCGCGCTATGTGACGCTGCCCAACATCATGAAGGCCAAGAAAAAGCCGCTCGAGACGGTCAAGCCCGAGGACCTGGGGGTGGACGTGACCCCGCGCATCAAGACGCTCAAGGTCAGCGAGCCGCCCAAGCGCAGCGCTGGCATCAAGGTGCCGGATGTGGCGACGCTGGTCGACAAGCTCAAGAACGTGGCCAAGGTGATCTGATCGCCGCCCCTCAACCCCATTGACCCGAATACCCATGACCTCTCTTGTCATTGCTGAACACGACAACAGCGCCATCAAGGGCGCGACCCTCAACACTGTGACCGCGGCCCTGGCCTGCGGCGGCGACGTGCATGTGCTGGTGGCGGGCCACCAGGCGGGCGCGGCGGCGCAGGCAGCGGCCCAGATTGCGGGTGTGGCCAAGGTGCTGCATGCCGACAGCGAGGCGCTGGCGCACGGCCTGGCCGAGAACGTGGCCGCTCAGGTGCTGGCCATTGCCAGCCAGTACACCCACATCCTGTTCCCGGCCACGGCGGGCGGCAAGAACGTGGCCCCGCGTGTGGCCGCCAAGCTGGACGTGGGCCAGATCAGCGACATCACCAAGGTGGAGTCGCCCGACACCTTCGAGCGCCCGATTTACGCGGGCAACGCCATGGCCACGGTGCAGAGCAGCGACGCGATCAAGGTGATCACGGTGCGCACGACGGGCTTTGACGCGGCGCCGGCCACGGGTGGCGCGGCGGCGGTGGAAGCCGCAGGCGCACAGGCCGACAGCGGCAAGAGCCAGTACGTGGGCAGCGAGATCGCCAAGAGCGACCGCCCCGAGCTGACGGCGGCCAAAATCATCGTCTCGGGCGGCCGTGCCCTGGGCAGCAGCGAGAAGTTCAACGAGGTGATGACGCCCCTGGCCGACAAGCTGGGCGCGGCCATCGGCGCCAGCCGCGCGGCGGTCGATGCGGGCTACGCACCCAACGACCTGCAGGTGGGCCAGACGGGCAAGATCGTCGCGCCCCAGCTGTACGTGGCCTGCGGCATCTCCGGCGCGATCCAGCACCTGGCGGGCATGAAGGACTCCAAGGTGATCGTGGCGATCAACAAGGACCCCGAGGCCCCGATCTTCAGCGTCGCCGACTTCGGCCTGGAGGCCGATCTGTTTGCGGCCGTGCCCGAGCTGACCAACACGCTCTGACGTCCCTGCTGCTGGCGCCTCATGTGGGCGCCAGCCTGCCCGATCTGTTTGCCCATTGCTGGCGCCGCCAGCGCGCCCATCCCGTTGCGATCCTCTCGGAGAAACCATGAGCTACACCGCCCCCGTCAAGGACATGCTGTTCAACATCGAGCACCTGGCCCGCATCGACCAGATTGCGCAGATCCCCGGCTTTGAGGACGCGGGTCTGGAGACGGCGCAGGCGGTGCTCGAGGAGTGCGCGCGCCTGAACGCCGAGGTGATCGCGCCGCTCAACTGGGAAGGTGACAAGAACCCCTCCTGGCACCACGATGGCAACCAGGTCAGCACCACCCCGGGCTTCAAGCAGGCCTACCAGCAGTTCCGCGAAGGCGGCTGGCAAAGCCTGCAGCACCCGCCCGAGTTTGGCGGCCAGGGCCTGCCCAAGACGATTGGCGCGGCCTGCGGCGAGATGCTCAACTCGGCCAACATGAGCTTTGCCCTGTGCCCCATGCTGACCGACGGCGCCATCGAGGCCTTGCTCACCGCCGGCTCTGACGAGATGAAGGCCAAGTACCTCGACCGCCTGATCAGCGGCGAGTGGACCGGCACCATGAACCTGACCGAGCCGCAGGCCGGCTCCGACCTGGCCGCGGTGCGCACCCGTGCCGAACCGCAGCCCGACGGCACCTACAAGATTTTTGGCACCAAGATTTACATCACCTACGGTGAGCACGACATGGCCGACAACATCGTCCATCTGGTGCTGGCCCGTGTGCAGGGCGCGCCCGAGGGCGTCAAGGGCATCAGCCTGTTTGTGGTGCCCAAATTCCTGGTCGGTGACGATGGCTCGATCGGTGCGCGCAACGATGTGCACTGCGTGAGCATCGAGCACAAGATGGGCATCAAGGCCAGCCCCACCGCCGTGCTGCAATACGGCGACCATGGCGGCGCCATCGGCTTTCTGGTGGGCGAGGAAAACCGCGGCCTGGAGTACATGTTCATCATGATGAACGCCGCCCGCTACGCGGTGGGCGTGCAGGGCATTGCGATTGCCGAGCGTGCCTACCAGAAGGCGGTGCAGTACGCCCGTGACCGGGTGCAGAGCCGCCCCGTGGACGGCAGCCTGCCCAAGGCCGGCCCCATCCTGCACCACCCGGATGTGCGCCGCATGCTCATGACCATGCGCGCCTACACCGAGGGCTGCCGCGCCATGGCGCTGGTGGCCGCCGCCGCCTACGACGCCGCGCACCACCACCCGGATGCGCAGGTGCGCCAGCAAAACCAGATGTTCTACGAATTCCTGGTCCCGCTGGTCAAGGGCTACAGCACCGAGATGAGCATCGAGGTGGCCAGCCTGGGCGTGCAGGTGCACGGCGGCATGGGCTTTATCGAAGAGACCGGTGCGGCGCAGCACTACCGCGACGCCAAGATCCTGACCATTTACGAAGGCACCACCGCCATCCAGGCCAACGACCTGGTGGGCCGCAAGACCGCCC
>JBEBDJ010000112.1:0-3174 GCA_041157045.1 Pseudomonadota bacterium | reverse complement strand
CAGGCGCGGCAGCAGGCGCAGGGCGCGCCAGCGGCCCATGGCCTGGGCCAGCAAGAGCTGCAGCTGACCGTCGTCGGTGCGGGCCATGGGCGCAGCCGGCATGCCGGCGCCAAAGGTGGGGGTGTTGAGCGTGGCCGCCAACAGCACCGGGCCCTGGTGCACGGCCTGCCCGTCCAGCCAGATGCGGGCGTGGTGGTGGCGCAGGCGCGCAATCTCGAGCAGGCTGGCGCGCACATAGCGCGCCTGGCCCCGCCAGTAGCGGGGGCCGGTTTGCGCGCTGCGCGCGATGCGGGCGTCCAGGCCCACGCTCAGGCTGGAATGAAAACGCACCCGGTGGTGGTCGCCATGGCCATCGGTCCAGGTCAGCAGGCCGCTGTCCTGGGCCTGCGCCGGGGCCGTGAGCAAATGCGCCAGGCGGGCGCCCAGCTCGGCGGGCGCGGCCAGGTCCAGCGCCCGGGCCTGGTCGTTGCCGCTGCCAGCCGACAGCAGGGCCAGCGTCAGGCGCCGCTCGACGATGGGCGCCAGCCACTGGTGCAAGGTCCCATCGCCGCCCACCACCAGCACGCGCTCACCCGGCGCACAGGCCTGCAGCAGCTCGTGCGCATCGGCCAGGGTGGACGCCTCGTGCACGCTGGCCTGGCCAGGATGGGCCTGCGCCCACTCGCGCAGCGGCGCCAGCAAGCGGGCGGCAGCGCCAGCACCTGCATGGGGGTTGAGCAGGATGCGCGCCATGGCCTTACTGGAAGGCCACTTCGGCAAAGCTGCGCAGCTTGCGGCTGTGCAGCTGCGCCGGGCCGGCCTGGCGAAGTTTTTCCAGCGCGCGGATGCCAATTTGCAGGTGCTGGCTGACCCGCTCGCGGTAGAAATGGTTGGCCATGCCTGGCAGCTTGATCTCGCCGTGCAAGGGCTTGTCGCTCACGCACAGCAAGGTGCCATAGGGCACGCGAAAGCGAAAACCGTTGGCGGCAATGGTGGCACTTTCCATGTCCAGCGCCACCGCACGGCTCTGGCTGAAGCGCCGCTGCGAGGTGTTGTCGGGCAACAGCTCCCAGTTGCGGTTGTCGGTGCTTGCCACCGTGCCAGTGCGCAGCACCCGCTTGAGCTCGGCGCCCTGCAAGCCGGTGATCTCGGCCACCGATTCCTGCAGCGCCATCTGGATCTCGGCCAGCGCCGGGATCGGCACCCACAGCGGCAGCTCCTCATCGAGCACATGGTCCTCGCGCACATAGGCATGCGCCAGCACGTAGTCACCCAGCTGCTGGGTGGTGCGCAGGCCCGCGCAGTGGCCCAGCATCAGCCAGGCGTGCGGGCGCAGCACCGCAATGTGGTCGGTGATGTTCTTGGCATTGGCCGGCCCCACCCCGATGTTGACCATGGTGATGCCGCTGTGGCCCGGGCGCACCAGGTGGTAGGCGGGCATTTGCGGCAGGCGCGGGGGGGCCACCCCGGCCTCGTCCTGCGGCTGCGCGGGCAGGCCCACGCGGCGGGTGATGACGTTGCCCGGCTCGACAAAGGCCTCGTAGGGGCTGGCCGGGTCCTGCATCAGCGCACGGCCCAGGGCGATGAACTCGTCGATGTAGAACTGGTAGTTGGTGAACAGCACATGGTTCTGGAAATGCCCAGGCCGTGTGCCGCTGTAGTGGCGCAGGCGCTGCAGCGAGTAATCGATGCGCGGGGCGGTGAACAGGGCCAGCGGCTCGCTCTGGCCCGCTGGGGTGCGGTAGGTGCCGTTGGCAATGCCGTCGTCCATGGCGTTGAGGTCGGGCAGGTCAAAGCACTGGGCCAGGCGTGCACGCCGCTCGGGGGGCAGCTCGCCCTCGATGAAATCATCTTCGGCCAAGGAAAAATGCAGCGGAATGGGCTGCAAGCTGGTGCCCACCTCCAACGCGCCGCCGTGGTGGCGCAGCAGCAGCGCAAACTGCTCGCGCAGGTAAGCGGCAAACACATCCGGTCGGGTGAGCGTGGTCTCGTAGCGGCCCGCTGCGGCCACAAAACCATAGCTCAGCCAGGCCGATTCGGCCGCCGGGTTGGGTCCCGCACGATCGGTCTGCAGGCGCACAAAGGGGTAGCAGGCGCGCACACGGCCGGCGGGTTCGCGGCCGGCCACAAACTCGCGCAGGGCCTGGCGCAGGTGCTGCACCGAGCGCTCATAAATCAGCTGAACGCGTGCCAGGGCGTCGTCGGCGTTGTCAAACGCAGCGGGGGCGATGAATTCGGGCGTCAAAGGGTTCATGTCGCCATTGTGCACAGTGGCGGGGCACTGTCACCCGGCGCGGCAGGCGCGCCGGTTTTGTGCGACATTCGGGGCATGAAGCTGATGTTTGTTGCCGATCCTCTTGAGTCCTTCAAAACCCACAAGGACACCACCTTTGCCATGATGCGCGAGGCGCAGCGGCGCGGCCACCGCGTGCTGGCCTGCGAGATGCATGGGGTGCGCTGGCAGCGCGGCGCGCCCGTCACCGCGCACACGCGCGAGATCCGCCTGACCGGCCGCGCCGACGACTGGTTCGAGGTGGTGGACACGCGCGCCTGGGCGCTGGCCGACACCGACGCGGTGGTCATGCGCAAGGACCCGCCGTTTGACAGCGAGTACTTCTACGCCACCCACCTGTTGGGCCAGGCCGAGCGCGAGGGGGCGCGGGTCTTCAACTCGCCGCGCGCCCTGCGCGACCACCCCGAGAAACTGGCCATCATGGAATTTCCGCAGTTCACCGCGCCCACGCTGGTGACGCAGGACGAGGCCGACATCCGGGCCTTTCATGCCGAGCACCAGGACATCATCCTCAAACCGCTCGATGGCATGGGCGGCAGCGGCATCTTCCGGGTGGGGGCCGACGGCCTCAACCTGGGCGCCATCATCGAGACGCTGACCGACCTGGGTCGGCGCACCATCATGGTCCAGCGCTACCTGCCGGCGATCGTGCACGGCGACAAGCGGGTGTTGCTGATCGACGGCGAGGTGGTGCCCCATTGCCTGGCACGCATCCCACAAGGCGGCGAGGTGCGCGGCAATCTGGCGGCTGGGGGCAAGGGCGTGGCGCAGCCCATCTCGACGCGCGACCGCGAGATCGCCGAGGCCCTGGGCCCGGTGCTGGCCGCGCGCGGCCTGCTGCTGGTGGGCCTGGACATCATCGGCGACACGCTCACCGAGATCAACGTCACCAGCCCCACGTG
>JBEBDJ010000111.1:0-73710 GCA_041157045.1 Pseudomonadota bacterium | reverse complement strand
TACATCACCGAGCTCAACGCCGATTACGACAAGGTGCGCGCCCAGCATGCCGGCAAGAAGCAGACGCCGCTGTGGCCGATCGAGAAGGCGCGTGCCAATCGCACGCCGCTGGCCTGGGCCGGCTACCAGCCGCCGGTGCCCAAGTTCATCGGCCGCCGGGTGTTTCGCAATTTCGATCTGGCCGAACTCGCGCGCTACATCGACTGGGGCCCCTTCTTCCAGACCTGGGACCTGGCCGGCCCCTTCCCTGCCATCCTCAAGGACGAGGTCGTGGGCACGGAGGCGGTGCGGGTCTATGCCGACGGCCAGCGCATGCTCAAGCGCCTGATCGAAGGCCGCTGGCTCACCGCCAATGCGGTGATGGGCTTTTGGCCCGCCAACAGCGTGGGCGACGACATCGCGCTCTACACCGACGAATCACGCAGCGAGGTGGCCATGACCTGGTGGGGCCTGCGCCAGCAGGCCGAGAAGCAGGCCGTCGACGGCGTGATGCGCCCGAGCCGCTGCCTGGCCGATTTCGTCGCACCGAAGTTCGACGCGGCCGGCAAGCCGACGGGCGCGGCCGACTACGTCGGCGTCTTCGCGGTCACCGCCGGCATTGGCGTGGACAAGAAGGAGCAGTACTTCCTGCAGGACCACGACGACTACTCGGCCATCATGCTCAAGGCCCTGGCCGACCGCCTGGCCGAGGCCTTCGCCGAGTGCCTGCACGAGCGGGTGCGCAAGGACCTGTGGGGCTATGCCGCGGGCGAATCGCTGGACAACGAGGCGCTGATTGCCGAAAAGTACCGCGGCATCCGCCCCGCGCCCGGCTACCCGGCCTGCCCCGACCACAGCGCCAAGAAAGACCTGTTCGACCTCCTCAAGCCCGAGGACATCGGCATGGGCCTGACCGAGAGCCTGGCCATGACCCCGGCGGCCAGCGTGAGCGGCTTCTACCTGGCCCACCCCGAGGCGCGTTACTTCAATGTGGGCCGCATCGGCGAGGACCAGGTGCGCGACCTGGCCGCGCGCAGCGGCGAGCCCGAGGATGTGTGGCGCCGCCGACTGGCCCCCTCGCTGTTTGCCTGAGCGGGCGCGGCCCTTGGCCCGGCGCCGCCGCGCGAGCGGGCCCCGCGCCTAGAATGCCCGCATGATCGACGCGTGGCTGCAGGCCCGAATCACCCCACTGCTCAATGCCCTGGCGCGTCCCCTGCAGCGCCTGGGGGCCACGCCCGACGGCCTGACCCTGGCGGGCTTTGGCCTGGGCCTGCTGGCCGCGCTGGCGCTGGCGTGGCAGCTGCATGGGCTGGGCCTGGCGCTGCTGCTGCTGTCGCGCCTGCTCGATGGCCTGGACGGCGCGCTCGCGCGGCTGACGCGGCCGACCCGGCGCGGGGCCTTTCTGGACATTGCGCTGGACTTTGTGTTCTACGCCCTCATCCCCGTGGCCTTTGCGCTGGCCGACCCGGCTGCCAACGCGCTGGCGGCGGCGGTGCTGCTCTTGGCCTTTGTGGCCAATGGCAGCAGTTTTCTGGCCTATGCGGCGCTGGCGCCTGCGGCCCCACCCCGCCCGGGGCCGCGCAAGGGCATGGCCTACCTGGGCGGTCTGACCGAGGCCGGTGAAACCCTGGCGGTGATGGTGGCCATGTGCCTGTGGCCGCAGCACTTTGCCCTGCTGGCCTGGGGCTTTGCGGCGCTGTGCGGTCTGAGCTGGCTGGCGCGGCTGCGCGCGGGCTGGCGCGACCTGGACGGGGGCGCGCCATGAGGCGCTGGCGCTGGGCCCTGTGGCTGGCCCTGGCCCTGGCGCTGGGCCTGTGGGCCTGGGCGGCCACGCAGGCCACGGCCACGCCGCTGCAGCAGCTGCAGGCCTGGCAGGCCCCGCTCAAGGCCCAGGTGGCGGCCCAGCCGCTGCTGGCCATGGGCCTGTATGCCCTGCTCTACACCCTGGTGGTGGCGCTGTCGCTGCCGCTGGCCACCGTGCTGACCCTGGGCGCAGGCGCCCTGTTTGGGCATGTGCTGGGCAGCGCACTGGTGCTGGGGTCGGCCACGCTGGGCGCCTGCGGGGCCCTGCTGCTGTCGCGCCATGGGCTGCGGCCCTGGGTGACGCGGCGCTGGGGCGCGCGCTGGCAGGCGCTTGGCCTGGACCAGCCGGCCACGCTGCGCCGCGCGCTGCTGAGCCTGCGCCTGGCGCCGGTGGTGCCGTTTGTGCTGCTCAATCTGCTGATGGGCCTGACGCGCATCCGCGTGTGGGACTTTGCCTGGATCAGCGCGCTGGGCATGGCGCCGGCCACCGTGCTGTATGTGCACGCCGGCACCGAGCTGGGGCAGCTGCAGTCCATGGCCGATCTGCGCTCGCCCGGGCTGTGGTGGGCGCTGCTGGGCCTGGCGATCTGGCCCTGGCTGTTGCAGGGCTTGCGCGTGCACCTGCTGCCGGCCTGGCAGGCGCGCCAGCGCCTGCGCGCGGCGCTGCGGCCCTGGCGTGCGCAGCGGCCGCGCCGCTTTGACACGCAACTGCTGGTGATCGGCGGCGGCGCCGCCGGCCTGGTGAGCGCCCACATGGCGACCAGCTTGCAGGCGCGGGTGACCCTGGTCGACGATGCGCAGATGGGCGGCGAGTGCCTGCACACGGGTTGCGTGCCCAGCAAGACCTTGCTCGCCTGCGCCCGGCAGCTGCAGGCGGCGCGCGCCGCGCAGGCGCTGCAGCAGGGGCCGGCCGCCGCGCTGGCGCCGCCGAGCCTGCGCGCCCTGGTGGCGCGGGTGGATGCGGCCATTGCCGCGATCGCGCCGCACGACAGCGCCGAGCGCTACCGCGCCCTGGGCGCCGAGGTGATCCAGGGCCGCGCGCGCCTGCGCACCCCCTGGTGCGTGGCCATCACCACCCCCGACGGCCAGGTGATCGAGCGCCATGCGCGCGCCATCGTGCTGGCCACCGGCGCCCGCCCGGTGTTGCCCGATGTGCCGGGCCTGGCCGCGGTCGAGCCCCTCACCACCGAGACCTTCTGGGCGCGCTTGCGCACGCTGGCGCAGCGCCAGGACCACCTGCCGCCGCGCTGGCTGCTGCTGGGCGGTGGGCCCGCCGGTTGCGAGCTGGCGCAGGCGCTGGCGCAGCTGGGCGCGCAGGTCACCCTGGTCGAGCGCGCGCCGCGCCTGCTGGGCCGCGAATGGCCCGAGGCCTCGGCGGCGATGGCGCAGGCCCTGGCCCAGGCCGGCGTGCAGCTGCATGTGGCGCACGAGGTCGAACGCGTGGCGCTGCAGGACGGCCAGCGCTGCGCCTGGCTGCGCCCGCTGCAGGACGGCGCCGCGCCGCGGCCACCGGTGGTGTTTGACGAATGCCTGTGCCTGACGGGCCGCCAGCCCCGGCGCGAGGACCTGGGCCTGGAGGCGCTGGGCCTGTCGCCGCAGGCCGCGCCCGACGCGCGGCTGCGCCTGGGCCTGCCGCACCTGTGGGTGGCGGGGGACGCCAGCGGCCAGGCCGGCCACACGCACGCCGCCGCCGCGCAGGCCTGGCGCGTGAGCGCGCAAGCCCTGCTGGGGGGCTGGGTGGGGCGGCGCGCCCCTGTTTGGCTGCCGCGCGTGGTCTACACCGACCCCGAAATCGCCAGCGTGGGCCTCACCCCCGAGCAGGCGCTGGCGCAGGGCGTGCCGCATGCGCGCACCCGCCTGTCGCTGGCGCAGCTCGACCGCGCCATCACCGAGGGGCGGACCGAGGGCTGGGTCGAGGTGCTGACACGGCCGGGCAGCGACCGCCTGCTGGGCGTGTGCATCGTCGCGCCGCACGCGGGCGAGATGCTGGCCGAGTGGACGCTGGCCATGCAGCACGGCCTGGGCCTGGGGCGTTTGCTGGCCACGGTGCACGCCTACCCGACCTGGTCGTAGGCGGCCTCGCGCCTGGCCGGGCAGTCGCAGCGCGAGCGCTTGCCGCCCTGGCTGCTGCGCGGGCTGCGCCGCTGGCAGGCCTGGCGCCTGCGCGCCTGAGGCCGCGCCGCGCTCAGCGCTGCGGGCCCAGGCCCTTGACCAGGCGGATGGGCTCGGCCTGCGGGCCGGCCGGGTGCACCTGCCCAATGATGGCCGCGTCGGCATAGCCGGCGGCATGCAAGGCCGCCAGACAGGCCTCGGCCTGCGCCGGCGCCACACCGGCCAGCAGGCCACCGGCGGTTTGCGGGTCGGCCAGCAGGCGCACGCGCAGGTCGTCGGCATGGTCGCTGGCGTTGGCCAGCGCGCCGGCGAGCCGCTCGTTGGCCGCATGCAAGGAGCTGGTGATGCCCAGGCGCAGGGTCTCGAGCGCGCCATCGAGCACCGGCAAGGCGGCCAGGTCCAGGTGCACGTCCACGCCACTGGCGCGCGTCATCTCCAGCACATGGCCCAGCAGGCCAAACCCGGTCACGTCGGTGCAGGCAAGCACCTGGTGCGCGCGGAACACCGCCGAGGCCTGCGCCGAGGACTGGCGCATGCGCAGCAGCGCCGCGTCCACCCAGCGCCCGCGCGCGCGGGCCTGTGCATGCGCGGCCAGCAAGGTGCCGGTGCCCAGCGCCTTGGTCAGGATCAGCAGGTCGCCCGGCTTGAGGCTGTCCTTGCGCATGGCCGCCTTGGGGTGATCGGCCAGCAGGCCATTGACCGCAAAGCCGATCGCCAGCTCCAGGCCCTCGGCGCTGTGCCCGCCCACCAGCGCGCAGTGCTCGGCATTGAGCACCTGCAGCGCGCCGGCCATGAGCTGCTCCAGCAGGCCCTGCACCTTGCGATCGAGCCCCGGCGGGATCGTCACGATCGCGCTGGCCGATTGCGGCTCGGCGCCCATGGCCCAGATATCGCCCAGGGCGTGCACCGCCGCGATCTGACCGAGCAGGTAGGGGTCGTCAATCAACGCGCGGAAAAAATCCACCGAATGCACCAGCAACTGGCCGGGCGGCACCTGCAGCACCGCGGCGTCGTCGCCGGCCGACAGGCCCAGGCGCACATCGGGGCGGCGCACCGGCTGCAAGGACTGCAGCGCGCGTGCCAGGATGTCGGGGCCGAGCTTGGCGCCGCAGCCGCCGCAGCGCATGGCCAGGGCCGAGAGGGCTTGCTGGCGCTCCTCGGGCGCCAGCGCCTGCGTGAGCGCCGGCTGCGCCGCTGCCGAGCCGGCCTGCGCCATGCGCGCCAGCGGCAGCCCATCGCCCAGGCGGTGCATGAAGCGCCGGTCGATGCGGTCCTTCCAGCTCCAGATCCAGTCGCCCCAGAAGCTCCAGTTCCCGCGCGAGGCCACCGCGTGCCGGTTGCCGGTGCTCACCAGCGCCAGCCAGTGGCGCTGCGGGCGCCACACGCGCAAGGGCCGTCCATGCAGCTGGCGGCGCAGGTTCTCGTGCAAGAGCGGGGCCATGCGCACCGCAAACACACCGGCTTTCTCCAGCGGACGGGGCACAAAGCTGGCGATGTCGCCGGCGGCAAACACGCGCGGGTCGCTCACGCTTTGCAGGTGCTGGTTGACCTGGATGAAGCCGCGCTCGTCCAGCGCCAGGCCGGTGCCGTGCAGCCAGGCCGGGCCGCCGGCCTGCGTGACCCACAGCACCTCGTCGGCGTCCAGCGTGCGCCCGCTGCTGGTGACCACACAGCCCGGTTGCACCTGCTGCACCTCGGCGTTCAGGTGCACCTCGACATTGCGCTCGCGCAGCACCGACAGCATGTGCGCGCGCACCCGTGGCGGGTGGGTGGGCATCACGTCGGCGTTGGCGCTGATCAGCACAAAGCGCAGGTTCTCGGGGTTGCGGCCCAGGGCGCGCAGCTCCAGGCGCAGGCGGTACTGCATCGACAGCACCATCTCGACACCGGCCGCGCCGCCGCCCACCACCGCAATCGTCAGGCGCTGGCGCGATTGGCGCACCTTCTCGAGCAGGGCCAGCCAGCGTTGGTTGAACTCGCTGATGGGTTTGACGGGAATGGCCAGGGCTTGCGCCCCCTCGGCCAGGCGCTGCGGCGTGGCCCCGATGTTGATCGAGAGCAGGTCGTAATCCAGCGGCGGTCGGTCGGGCAGCATGACCTGCTGGCGCTCGCGGTGCAGGCCCACCGCGCGGCTGCGGATCAGGCGCGCACCGGCAAAGGTGGCCAGGCGCGAGAGGTCGATGTGGCACTCGTCAAAGCTGTAGTGGCCGGCCACATAGCCCGGCAGCATGCCCGAGTACGGCGTGTGTGTGTCGGGGCAGACCAGCGTCACGCGCAGGCCGGGTTCGGGCTTCATGCCCAGCATGCGCAGCAGCAGCGCATGCGAATGCCCGCCGCCGACCAGCACCAGGTCGCGCAACACGGGGGAAGAGGAGGTCATCATGGGAAAGGCGTGGGAGGCAATCCCCACATTGTTGCAGTTTCGCGCGGCGTCTCGGGTGGTTTTGCATGCCGCTTGGCCTGCGCGGCCTCAAGGCCGCCGCTGCCGCGCGGTCCACTGCGCGCCCCAGAGCGCGGCGGTGCCCACCAGGCCCAGCAGCAGCATCACCCACAGGCCCAGGGTGTAGCCCCCGGTGGGCGACCACAGCAGCCCAAGCAGCAGCGGCGCGCCGGCGCGCGCCAGCGCCTGCGGCACGCCCAGCAGACCGTTGAGCTGGCCCACATGCTCGCGGCTGACGTACTGCGCCATGGCCGTGCCCTTGACGATGGTGTTCATGCCATTGCCCAGGCCGTAGAACAGCGCAAAGAGCAGCGCGCCCCACAGCGCCTGCCCGCTCACGAGCAGGGCGATCAGGCCCAGCGGCACCAGCACCGGGATCCAGCGGTTGGAGGTGTGCACGTCCCAGTGGCGCTCGAACACAAACAGCACCAGCCGCCCCATCACCTGCACCGCACCAATGGCCGCCGGCACCCACACCACCCAGTGCGGCGACAGGCCCCGCTCCTGCAAAAGCACGATCATGTGCGCGGGCAGGGCCGAGGTGATGCCCATCATGAGCAGGGTATAGGCCGCCAGCAGCCAAAAGGGCCAGCGGCGCAGGTGCACGCCCAGGCGCACCGGGGCCCCGTCGCTGCCGTGCGTGCGCCGCGGCGGCGCCCCGCGCAGCAGCCAGGCGTGCAGGGGCAGGCACACGCCCCATTGCAGCAAGGCCAGCACGCGCAGCGCGTCGCGCCAGCCCAGCTGCTCGATCAGCAGGTGCGACAGCGGAATGAACACGGTGCTGGCCAGGCCGCCCAGAAAGCTCAGGATGAGGATGGCGCGTCGAAAGTCGCTGCCAAAGCGCCGCGTGACCAGCGCAAAGGCCGGCGCGTACAGGGTGGCCGACAGGCCCAGGCCAATCCAGATCCAGCAGGCGTAGAAGCCGGCCACCGAGTCGACCAGGCTGTGCGCCCACAGCCCCACGCCCACCCACAGCGAGCCCAGGGCCATGACCCGGCGTTCGTGCCCATGGTCGATCCAGCGGCCCACCAGCCAGGCGCTGGCCCCCTCGGCCAACAGGCACAGGCTAAAGGCCAGCGCCGAGCTGGAGCGGTCCATGCCCCAGGCCGCCTCGAGCGGCGGCACCAGCAAGGAGAAGGTGTAAAAAACACTGCCCCAGGTGATGAGCTGGGGCAGCGAGAGCCAAAGGCTAAAGCGGGTCAGGGAGGGGCCGCCTGCGTGCGGCCAGGAGGTGGCATGCATGTGGCATTATCGGGCCCGCGCAGGGCGAGCCATGCCGCGTGCGCGTCAGCGCTGCACGAGCTGCCAGCCCTCGGGGCAGTAAGCGGTGTTGGGGTAGAACTGCCCCACCGAGCCGCAGAAATAGCTGGCCGCAGCCGGCGCAGGCGGCGGCACCAGGGCGACGCTCGGGGCGGGCACGATCACCGGCGGCAGCACCGTGACCGGCGGCGGGGGCGGGGCGGGCGGCTGCGCGGCCGCGTGCACCACCGCGCCGGCCAGGCCCAGAAACAGCAGCGGGGCGACCCAGTCGGACGAGCGCTTGATGTGGCCGTGGTGATGGCCGTGGCCCGGGTGGTGGCGGACACCGTGATCCCGGCGCCAGCCCCCTCGATCGGCCATGGCCGAGGTGGCCGAGAGCAACAGGCCCAGGCTGATGCAGGCAATGCCAACAGTTCGACGCATGAGAGGTCTCCAGATCAGCAGCAACCATGCCGCCGTGTGCCTTCAACGCGCGGGTGCCGGCCCTGTTGACCGCCGCCGGTCAAGCCCCGGTGTCAGATGTAAGCGTTTGTGGTGGGGTGCCGGCCAGAAAGGCCTGCGTCTGGGCCAGCGTGGGCATGCCGCCCAGCGCGCCCTGCGCCAGCGTGGACAGGGCCGCCGCCGCATTGGCGGTGGCCAGTGCCTGCGGCCAGTCTTGCTGGCGGGCCAGGGCGGCGGTCAGGGCGCCGGTGAAGGTGTCGCCCGCGCCCACGGTGTCGACCACCGCCATGCGGTGGCCAGGCACCGACAGCGGGGCCTGCCCCGGGCGGTAGAGGCGGCAGCCGGCCGCGCCCAGCGTCACCACCAGCGCCCCCACGCCGCGCGCCAAGAGGCGCGCCGCGCCCTCGTCGGCCTGGGCGCAGCCGCTCAGCTGCGCCAGCTCGCCCTCGTTGGGGGTGAGCACGTCGATCAGCGGCCACAGCGCATCGGGCAGCGGCATGGCCGGTGCCGGGTTGAGCAAGGTGCGCGCGCCGCCGGCTCGGGCCAGCGCAAACGCGGTCTGCACCGCCGCCAGCGGCACCTCGCACGAGGCCATGACCCAGCGCGCGCCGGCCAGCTCGGCCTGCGCCGCCTGCACATGCTCGGGGGCCAGGCCCGCGTTGGCGCCGGGCACCACCACGATGCTGTTGTCGCCGTCGTCGTAGACCAGGATCAGCGCCGTGCCATTGAGCTGGCCCGGCAGGCGCCGGGCGTGGCGCGCGTCAATCTGTTCCTGCTGCCACAGCGCCAGGCCCATGTCGCCAAAGCCATCGTCGCCAATGGCGGCCACCAGGCCGGTGCGCGCCCCCTGGCGTGCGCAGGCCACCGCGGCATTGCTGCCCTTGCCACCGGCCAGGCGCTGCAGGCCCTCGCCGTGCTGGGTCTGCCCCCGCTGCAGCGGGGCGGGGATCCGCGTGACCAGGTCCACGTTCCAGCTGGCCACCACCATCACGTCGGGATGCGTCATCCGCTGGCCTTTCCGTAGCCCATGGTTTGCGGCAGCCAGAGCACGATCTCGGGGAAGATCGTCATCGCCACCAAGAGGCCCAGCAGCATCAGCAAAAAGAGCCAGCCCTCGCGCATCATCTCGCCAATCGGGATGCCGGTCAGGGCCTTGGTCACGAACAGCAGCATGCCAAAGGGCGGGTGGATCAGGCCGATCATCATGTTGAGCACCACCAGCACGCCAAAATGCACCAGGTCCACGCCCAGCAGCTTGGCCGCCGGCAGCAGCATGGGCACGAACACCAGCAGCAGCACCGAGACGTCCAGAAAGCAGCCCAGCAGCAGGAACAGGGCGTTGACCATGAACAGGAATTGCAGGCGCGAGAGCTGCAGGCTGTCGACCCATTGCGCCATGGCTTGCGGCACGCCCTCGGCGGTGAAGGCGTAGTTGAGCATGAAGGAGCCGGCCAGGATGATGGTGATGACGGCGCTGGCGCGCGCCGACTCCAGCACCACGCCCCAGAAGGCGCGCCAGCTCAGCGCGCGAAAGACCACCGCCGCCAGCACCAGCGCATGCAGGGCGGCCACGGCGGCGGCTTCGGTGGGGGTGAAGGCGCCCGAGTAAATGCCGCCCAGCAACACGATCGGCATGGACAGCGGCAGCGCGCCACGAAAGACGATGGCGGGCCACTCGCGCAGCGGCACCGGGGCCTCGCGCGGCATCTGGCGGCGCCGGGCAATGACCGCCACCACGCCCATCATCAGCACCGTCATGCACAGCCCGGGCACCACCCCGCCCAGAAACAGCGCGCCCACCGATGCGCCCGAGACCAGGGCGTAAATCACCATCGGGATCGAGGGTGGGATGATGGGGCCCAGCGTGGCGCTGGCCACCACCACCGCCCCGGCAAAACCGCGCGAGTATTCGGGCTTTTTGAGCATTTGCCGAATCGTCACCAGGCCGGGGCCGGCGGCGTCGGCAATGGCGCTGCCGCTCATGCCCGAGAAAATCACGCTCACCAGAATGTCCACCTGCGCCAGCCCGCCGCGCATGCGGCCGACCAGGATGCGGCAGAAATCAAAAATGCGCTCGCTGACCGTGCCCGCGTTCATGATGTTGGCGGCAAACACAAACAGCGGCACCGCCAGCAGCACATAGCTGTTGTAGAGGCCGTTGCCCACCTGCTCGACCATCAGGCCCACGTCCTGGCGCTTGACCAGCAGATAGGCCACGCCCGAGAGCAACATCGAAAAACCGATCGGCATGCGCAGCAGCATGCCGGCCAGCACCACGCCCACCAGGGCCCACAGGGCAAGGCTCATGACGGCAGATCCTGTCGTTCCAGGCCCTGCCCGCGCAGCGCCTGCCAAATGCCCAGCAGGCTGCGCAGCACCAGGGCCAGCAGCAGGGCGATAAAGGGCATGAACACCCACTGGTACGAAATGCCCAGCACCGGCGTGCCCTCGCGCGCCATGAAGCGCACATAGTCCCAGCTGCCTGGCAGCGCGGCCAGGGCCAGGCCGCCCAGCAGCAGGTGACCCACCAGCTTCATCAGGCGGCGTGCGCCCACCGGTGCGCTGTTCCAGAGCAGGTCAAACACCACATGCTCGCGCTCGCGCACCATGAAGGCGCTGGCCCAGAGGATGACCCAGAGGTAGAGCACCACCGCCAGCTCGTCGGTCCAGGGCAGCGGCCGGTTCAGGCCAAAGCGCGCCCCGATCTGCACCAGAAAGGTCAGGAACAGGGCGAGGAACAGGCCCCCGCCCAGGTGCTGCGCCCACTGAACCCACCGCTTCATGCGCGCGTCCGATCAACGGGTGTTGTTGATGCGGTCCAGCAGACCGGCCGGCCAGACCTTGGCGTACTCGGAGTTGGCATAAGCCCCTTGCACCGCCTTGCGGAAGGCCTCCACATCGGGCGTGACGACCTGCAGGCCTTCCTTGCGGAAGAAGTCCACGATCTGCGACTCTTCCTTGATGCGGTTGTCGTTGTTGTACTGCGCGGCGGCTTGCGCGGCGGCCTGCAGGTTCTGCTTTTGCTGCGCGTTCAGGCCGTTCCAGGTCTTGTTGGAGATGGCGATGAAGATGCCGTCGACCAGGTGGTTGGTCAGCACCAGCTGCTTGGTCACCTCGTAGAACTTGGCGGCGCGCACCGTGGGCAGCGGGTTGTCCTGGCCGTCGATGGTGCCGGTTTTCAGGCCCAGGTAGACCTCGCCAAAGGCCAGCGGTGTGGGGGTGGCGCCCAGCGCCTCACCCAGGAACAACCACTCCTTGGAGCCGGGCATGCGCAGCTTGACGCCCTTGAGGTCGGCGGGCGTCTTCACATTGCGCGCCTCGCGCAGGTTGACCTGGCGCGTGCCCAGGTAAATCGTCGACAGCACCGTCACGTCCATTTTTTCCGAGACGGTGCGAAACAGCTGCTGGCCGATGGGGCCGTTGAAGACCTTTTGCTGGTGCTGCGGATCGCGGATCACATAACCGGCGGTGAAGATCGAGAACTCGGGCACCAGCTTGGCAATGTCAAAGGCCGAGATGGAGGACAGCTCCAGGTTGCCGCGCGCCATGGCCGCCGGCTCGGTGCCTTGCTTGAAGAGCGAGGCATTGAGGTTGATCTGCACATCGAACTGGCCGGGCGAGGACTTGTCGAGCGACTCCTTGAACACCGTCCACATCTTGGCGTGCCAGTCATCGGGCACGGCAGGGGTCGAGATGCGCAGCGGGATCTTCGCTTGCGCCATGGCCTGGCCGGCGACGCCGCACAGGCTGAGGGCACAGATGCCGGCGGCCAGCAGGCCGCGACGCAGGGTGGATGCGGGGTTCATGGTTGTCTCCTAGGCGGTGGTTGGAACACAGGGGATGGGTTGGGAACGGGGCTTCGCGCTCACTCGCGTGCGCGGTCGATGGCAAACGCCCCAATGGTGGCAGAAAACGCGGCATGTGTGGCCGCGTCCATGGCCACCAGCGGCGCGCGCACGCGCAGCCAGGCGGGGTCTTGGTTCAGGGTGGCCATGATGCTCTTGAAGGCCGGGATCATGACATGCGGGCGCACCAGATCCAGCGCCGCGTCGATGCGCGCGGCGTCGTGCGCGGTGCCCGGCGCATCGGGCGTGAGCACCAGGCGGGTGACCACGCGCGGCAGAAAATTCGCCAGCCCGCTGATGGCGCCGGTGCTGCCCAGGCGCCCCATGGTCGGCAGATCGGGCTCGTTGCCCACGTACACCGTGATCGGCGGCATGAAGGCCTGCGCCAGGCCCACCGAGTGCGCGCGCTCGCAGGCACTGTCCTTGATGCCCACGACCAGGCCCGGGTAGCGCTGCAGCAGCGCGGCAATCACCGCTTGCGACAGCCCCACCCCGGTGACCTGGGGGATGTGGTAGAGGTAGAGGCGCCAGTCGCGGTGCCCCACAGCGGCGATCACCTCGTCGTAGCAGGCCAGGATGCCGGCGTCGCTCACGCCCTGGAAGAAAAACGGCGCCAGCACCAGGCAGCCGTGCACCCCTTGCGCCACCGCGTGGCGGGTCAGCACCCCGGTTTCGGCGGCGCTGGCGCAGCTGGTCGAGACGATGATGCGCTCGGCCGGCACGCCGCGCGCCAGCATCTGCACCAGCGCCTCCTGGCGCTCGGCCACAGAAAAGGACGGGCCCTCGCCGGTGGTGCCAAAAAGCGTCACCCCGCCGCAGCCGGCGGCCAGCAGCGATTGGGCGTGCGCGGCAAAGCGGTCGTGGTCGATGTTCAGCTGCGCATCCAGGGGCGTGAGCAGGGCCGGCCAGGCGCCGCGAAAACCGTTGCGATCGTTGAGAAAGTCGTGCATGGGCATTCCAGTGGGGGGTCAGGACGAGAAGACCGCGCCCGCGTCCTGCGGCACGGCGCCGGCCGCGAGCACGCGCCGGTCCTGCCCCAGCACGCGCTGGTGCGCGCAGTCGATGTGAAAGGCCAGGCGCTGCGCCACCCGCTGCGGGTCGCGTTGCTGCAGCGCCTCGATCAGGTTCAGGTGCTCCTGCATGGCCGGCAGCAGCACCTCGGACGAGAGCGTCGAGCGCTCCAGGTGGATCAGGCGCACGCGCAGGCTGTTGATGCGGTAGGTTTGCGAGATCAGCTCATTGCCCAGCGAATCGATCATCAGGTCGTGCAGGCCCCAGTCGACCGAGGTCGCGTCGGTGAGCAGCTCGTCGTCGATGGGGCCGCGGCGTGCGCGCTCGACGATCTCGCGGTGCGCCTGCTCGATGGCGTCGAGTTCGGAGGCGCTGACCACCTGCACAAAGCGCAGCGCCGCCTCGCGCTCGAGCAGGCCGCGCAGCTGAAAGGCGTTGTGGATCAGGGCCAGGTCGACATGCGCAATCTGCAGGCCGCGCTGGGGCACCGTGCGCAACAGGCCCTCGGCCTCCAGGCGCGGGATCAGCTCGCGCACCGCGCCCAGCGGCATGTCGAGCAGCTGCATCAGCTCGCGCTGCGAGACAAACTGGCCCGGCCGGATGTTCGCGCCCAGGATCTGCTGGCGAAAATTCTCGTAGGCGCGGGCGCGCAGCGACAGGGTGGGGGCGGGACGCACAATGGGGCAAGTGGATGCAAACGACTGACATGTTAGTCCCGCCACCCCAGCCTGCGCATGCGGTCAAACCCTGAGGCCGAGCGCCGTCTGCCCGCTTGTCAAGCCCGGTCAGATCGCTAACATGTCAGCATCCCATCCATCCCCTGTTCTGCCATGACCGAGCTGGTGTTTCACGCCTGTACCGACGGGACCCGCCTGGGCTTGGGCGGTGCCCCCCTGGGCAATCTGTTTGCCCCGGTGCCCGACGCGCAGGCGCGCGAACTGCTGGCGCAGGTCTGGGCCGACGGCGGGCGCTGCTACGACACCGCGCCGCATTACGGCCACGGCCTGTCGGAGCGGCGCATCGGCGACGCGCTGCGCGCGCAGCCCCGGCAGCACTACACCCTCTCGAGCAAGGTCGGGCGGCTGCTGCGCCCCGACGCGGCGGCCCCGGCCGAGCAGCACAGCTATGTGCAGACCCTGCCATTTGTGCAGCACTGGGACTTCTCGGCCGCGGGCGTGCGCCGCAGCGTCGAGGACAGCCTGCAGCGCCTGGGTCTGGCGCGCCTGGATGCGGTGTTCCTGCACGACATCGACGTGGCCGGGCCGGCCGCGCAGGTGCTGCCCCAGGTGATCGACGAGGCCCTGCCCACCCTGCACCAACTGCGCCGCGAGGGCCTGGTGGGCGCGGTGGGCCTGGGCGTGAACGACCAGGCGGTGGTGCGCCAGTTGCTGGCGCACGCCGACCTGCAGGCCCTGCTGCTGGCGGGCCGCTACAGCCTGCTGGACCCCTCGGCCCTGGACCTGCTGCCCGAGCTGGGCCGCCGCCAGGTGGCGCTGGCCCTGGGCGGCGTGTTCAATTCGGGCATTCTGGCGCAGCGCCTGCAGCCGGGGCAGACGCCCACCTTCAACTATGCGCGCGCCCCCCAGCCCTGGCTGGACAAGGCGCTGCACCTGCAGGCGGTGTGCGATCGGCACCAGACCCCGCTGCCGGCGGCGGCGCTGCAGTTTGTGCTGGCGCATCCGCAGGTGCAGATGGTGCTGCTGGGCGTGCGCCACACCCGCGAGTGGCAGCAGGCGCGCGCCCATGCGCGCCAGCCCATCCCCGCTGCGCTGTGGGCCGAGCTGGTGCACGAGGGCCTGCTGCCCGCCCATGCCCCCACCCCGGCCGAGGCCGCATGAGCCTGGACGCCCACTTTCACGCCTGGCAGCCCGCACGCGGTGATTACGGCTGGCTCACGCCGGCGCTGGGGCCGCTGTGGCGCGAGGTGCAGGTGCCGCACTGGTGGCACGAGGCCGCGCCGCACGGCGTGCAGGGCGGGGTGTTGGTGCAGGCCGCCCCCACCGCCGCCGAAACCGACTTTCTGCTGGCGCAGGCGGCCGCCCACCCCAGGGTGCTGGGCGTGGTGGGCTGGGTCGACCTGACCGCGCCCGACGCCCCGGCCCAGGTGCGCGCGCGCGCCGCGCAGCCGCGCCTGGTGGGCCTGCGGCCGATGCTGCAGGACCTGGCCGACACCGACTGGATTGCGCAGCCGGCGGTGCAGCCCGCCCTGGCGGCGATGGCCGAATGTGGCCTGGTGCTGGACGCGCTGATCCAGCCGCGCCACCTGCCGGTGCTGCAGCAGGTGGCGCGCGCGCACCCGGGCCTGCGCATCGTCATCGACCACGGGGCCAAGCCGCGCATGGACGCGGCGAGCGCGCCCGGCAGCGCGGCCTGGCAGGCCTGGGCGCAGGGCCTGCAGGCCCTGGCCGATCTGGCCCCGCACGGCCGCATCGTCTGCAAGCTCTCGGGTCTGTGGACCGAGGCCCCGGCGGGCCAGCCCTGCGCCCATGTGCAGGCGTGGGCGCAAGCCCTGCTGCACATCTGGGGCCCGCAGCGCCTGCTGTGGGGCAGCGACTGGCCGGTGCTGGAGCAGGCCGGCCCCTATGCCGCCTGGTGGGCGCACACCCAGGCCCTGCTGGCGCCCCTGTCGCCGGCCGAGCGCCAGGCGGTGCTGGGCGAGAACGCACGCCGCGTCTACCGGCTAGAAGACCCGTTGCGCCCGCTCTGAGCAGCGCTCACCCCCCCCACCAGCGCCCGCCGCAGCTGCACCACTTCGGCCACCTGGGGGGTGTCGATGGTGTCGTTGCCCGCCAGGTCGGCGATGGTGCGCGCCACCCGCAAGCTGCGGTCAGGTGGGCGTGCTCGGCCAGGGCCTGGCCATGCAGCGCCTGCGGCGACAGGGCCGCCACCTCCACCTGCAGGTCGTTGAGCTGCTGAGCATGCCTGCTGCAGCTGACATCGAGTTCGACCGCTCAAGGCCATCACGATGGAAGGGCCCTTGTTGGTCAGGCACAGACACCCGTCAATTCTCAGCAGCACGTAGGCGGGCCTGCCCCGGTCAGTGATGAATACAGGTCCGTCCTGCGCAGCCTTCTGGGCGGCGTATACGTCTTGATTGAACTCGCGGCTGGTGAATGTGTGGACAGTCACGATGCGCCACTTTATTCAACATTTGTGGGTGTTTTGCCACCAGTCTTGTCAGACGGTCATCACACAGTTGCCAACCCGAGAAGCTCAAGATTAAGGTGCGAATGGCGCGGGACCCAATGGTATTGGCTCTGTCACCCCATGGTGTTGGTGGCCTTGATTGGAACCCCGTAGTCAATGGACGCTATGCCGCCAATCGCAGTCATTGCCCGGTGGAGTGATTGTTATTGGCGACATAGCAAGCACTGGAATCGCCTTGACTGTCATCGGATTCAGTGAGAAAATGACCATAATTTCAGTCCTTATACGAGACAAGGACTGCGATTGCAGACACAGCCAGCTGCGCCAGGTCACAGCCCCGCCGGTTACTGCCGCCTTGCAGCAAAGGGTTCCACCTATACGGGAAATCCATGAAATATGACGAATCACTGCGCACGCCTGAAGTCCGTCTCAAAGAGGCAGAGCAGATTGGCGCCCAGCTCCGCACACTGCGCATTGCGCGCGGCATGACCCAGAGTGAGGCGGCAGCGCGCGCAGGTGTTTCGCGGTCCACCGCAGTACTGCTGGAGCAGGGGAACGAAAGCCGCACGCTATCGCAGGTCCTGCGCTACTTGCATGCCTTGGAGCCCGAGCTGACCTTGGCTGGCTTGCTGACAGGCAAGTCGGCCGCCGTGCGTGTCTTCAATGAAGCCCCCCGCGTCCAGCGCGTCTACAAGTCAAATGCAAGCGCTGGACACAAGGACCTGGTCTCCGCTTTTCGTACCAATAGCGGGTCCAAGGCGACCTTCAAGTCTGATGCTGGGCAACCTAGCGAAATGACCGCGAAGCGCAAGGCTGAAAAGGACCCGTATGACTTCTGACAGGAACCCCTATGCCCGCCCACCCAGTGACGTTTTCGTGTTCGCACACGTGGCGGATGAGCATGGCGCTGACTTTGTGCCAGCGGGTTCGCTGCAAGGCGCAAACACCACGGAGCCTGTTTTCGTCTACGGCAAGCGCTACGTGCAGCGCCCCTATCCAGTCGAGGTGGACCCCGTGGCCTTGCCACTGAAGGATGAGGCAGGTGGAACCAAGCGCTTTGTCTTGGCTGGGCTCACGGAGTTCGGGGGTATCCGCGATGCGGCCCCGGACGCTTGGGGGCGCAGGGTCATTGAGAACAAGCTCAAGGTGGCTGCCAACAAGCTGCCGGAAGTGGCCTATCTCTTGGAAGCAGGCTCAGACCGTGTGGGTGCTTTGGATGTGCGCCGCGCACTGGATTCCGAGGCGACGGCACCGGTGTCCGCCGAGTTGGACCTGGCGCGCCTCATGGAGGCAGCGGACCGCATCGAGAATGAGGAATATGTCGGGGAGGACCTCGCCGTCTACTTTGAAAGCCTTGGAAGCGCCGGCGGCGCGCGGCCTAAGGCGTCCGTGCGCACCGATGACGGTGTTCTCTGGCTCGCCAAGTTCCCATCCAAGTCAGACCGCGCCTGTAACGCTGTCCTCGAAGCTGGTGCTTTGGAGCTTGCGCGTGCTGCGGGGCTTCGTGTCCCCCCAGTCGAGGTCAAGCAGGTAGGCGATGCCACGGTGCTCTTCATCCGGCGATTCGACCGCTACTGGGCAGAGCCTGGGGGCGCTCCGGACCCCGACAAAGAAAGTTGGGAGCCATTGGAGGGCGTGACCGGACGACAGCCGATCGAAGGCCGCATAGGCTTTTGCTCGGCACTCACGCTCATGGGCATCCATGAGCGTGATGCAAGTTCCTACAAGGCCCTCGCAGCGCAAATGCGTGCCCGCGCGCTCCCCAAATACCTCGCGCGGGACCTGCGTGAGCTGTTCAAGCGGCAGGCGCTCAACATCTTCGTCACCAACACGGATGACCACTTGCGCAATCACGGATTCCTGTACCAGGTGAAAGCGAAAGGATGGACCCTCAGCCCGCTCTATGACGTGCTCCCCATGAGCGTGGTTGCCCAGGAACGGATGCTGCACCTGGAGGTTGGGGAAAGGGGCAGGCTGGCCACCTTGGACAACTTGATGACCCACTGGGCTGTGTACTTTTCGAGCAAGGTGGAAGCGCTGAAGGCCCTGCACGAGGTGTGGCTGGCGGCTCGTGCGTGGAAGCCGGTTTTCGAGAATTTCGGCGCGTCTGAACAGGACATGGCGTACTTGGAGGGGGCCATTCGGAGCTTGGACCAAATCGCATCCCCCGAGCTCGAGAAGGTGCTACGGAGATTTGAAGTCTCAAGCGCTTGAGCCAATCGTCGTGGGAGCTTTCAAAGCGTCCACAAGCCGCTGGATATCACGACGGTGCATGGCGCCGCATCTTATCCACCAACACGATGAGGTGACAGCGCCTAAATCATGGTGAGGGGAACGCCGTTGGTAGCGTCGGATGGATGACAACGGGGCGCGGCGATCAAGCCGGCAAGGCTTTTGCATGCAGACTGGCTTGTGAGGGGCGCCGACTGAAACGCTTGCTGGCATTGCGGTATTTGCCAGCGTTGGGTCGTGTTGCACCGCCGGCTAGACGCTCTGCAGAGCTGACCACCAGTCCCAGGCAGCCCAGCAAGCCAAGAGCCAAACAAAGACGATGAGCGCTGCGCTGGCCTTGCTGGTGGGCCGGGCGCCCTTGGAGGCCATCCATTCATCCGGCATTGACACCGACATCTCTCCAGCGGGGGGGCAGCACGGGGCTGTCAGTGTTGACGCGGTTCCAGAGCCGGGAGTGATGTGCAGCGTCGTTGCGAACAAAGTTGAAAGTTCGCAGCCAGGATTTCAACACCTCGCCATCTTCGAGTCCGTACTTGGCGATGGCATCTGAGCACGTGCTCATGAGGCTGTGGTCACTGAGCAGCCCTCACCCCCCCACCAGCGCCCGCCGCAGCTGCACCGCTTCGGCCACCTGGGGCGTGTCGATGGTGTCGCTGCCCGCCAGGTCGGCGATGGTGCGCGCCACCCGCAAGCTGCGGTGCAGGCCGCGGCCGCTCCAGCCCAGTTGCAGCGCTGCGCGCTGCAGCCACTGGCTGGCCGCCGCGGTCAGGTGGGCGTGCTCGGCCAGGGCCTGGCCTTGCAGCGCCTGGTTGGCCACGCCCTGGCGCGCCAGCGCGCGGGCATGGGCACGCGCGCAACGCTCGGCCACCGGCGCGCTCGCCTCGCCAGGGCCGGCGTCCATCAGCGCCTGCGGCGACAGCGCCGCCACCTCCACCTGCAGGTCGATGCGGTCGAGCAGCGGGCCGCTCAACTTGCCCTGGTAGCGCGCCACCTGCTCGGGCGTGCAGCGGCAGCGCTGCAGCGCGCTGCCCAGGTGCCCGCAGGGGCAGGGGTTCATGGCCGCCACCAGCTGAAAGCGCGCTGGAAAATCCGCCCGCCGCGCCGCCCGCGCGATCGTGATGTGCCCGCTCTCGAGCGGCTCGCGCAGCGCCTCCAGCGCATGGCGCGGAAACTCGGGCAGCTCGTCCAGAAACAGCACGCCCTGGTGCGCCAGCGAGATCTCGCCCGGGCGTGGGGGCGAGCCCCCGCCCACCAGTGCCACCGCGCTGGCGCTGTGGTGCGGCGCGCGCGTGGGCCGCTCGGCCCAGTGGCGCGGGTCAAAGTGCCCGCTCAGGCTGTGCAGGGCCGCGCTCTCCAGGGCCTCCTGCACCGACATGGGGGGCAGCAAGCCGGCCAGGCGCTGCGCCAGCATCGACTTGCCCGAGCCGGGCGGCCCCACCATCAGCAGCGAGTGGCCGCCCGCCGCTGCGATCTCGAGCGCGCGCCGCGCCGCCGCCTGGCCTTTCACATCGGCCAGATCGGGCCCAACGCGCGCGGGCGGCCCGCCAGGGGCGGCCAGCACCCGCTGCCAGCCCGGGGCCGGCGCCTGCTCGCCCTCGGGTCGGCACTGCTGCACCACATCGAGCAGGTGCGTGGCCTGGTAGACCACGCTGCCGGGCACCAGCGCGGCCTCCTGGGCACAGCCTGGGGGCAGCACCAGGCGCGCGGGCGGGCCCGACCCGGCCTCGCGCTGCATGGCCAGCGCCATGGCCAAGGCCCCGCGCACCGGGCGCAGCTCGCCGGTCAGCGACAGCTCGCCCGCCCACACCGTGCCGGCCAGGCGGGCCCCGTCGATCTGCCCGCTGGCGGCCAGAATGCCCAGCGCCATCGGCAGGTCCAGCCGCCCCGAGTCCTTGGGCAGATCGGCCGGCGCCAGGTTGACGGTGATGCGCTGGTTGTGTGGAAAGTCCAGCCCGCTGTTGAGAATGGCCGAGCGCACCCGCTCGCGCGCTTCCTTGACCTCCACATCGGCCAGGCCCACCAGCGTGAAGCTCGGCAGGCCATTGGCCAGATGCACCTCCACCGTCACCGACGGCGCCTGCAGGCCCGCCAGCGCGCGGCCATGCACCAAAGACAAGCCCATATGCCCTCCCTGCCCCATCTTGGTGCGTGGGGCGCGTGTGTGGCCGGCGCACCGGGCGGGTGCATCGGCTGGATTGGAGTGGCGATCTGAGCACATGCGGTCGCGCCTTGTCATTCGGGAATCTCCCCCCGCAATTCGCCACGTCATGAGCTTGGCACGGTCTGTGCTTGATGGGTGCATCCCACACGATCCAAGAAAGGAAACCACCATGCGCACCCCCTCCATCGCCACCCGTTTTGTGCTCGGCACCCTGAGCGCCGCCGCCCTGGCCACCGCCATGCCCGCTGCCGCCGCCGACGAGCCGGCCAGCAGCCTGAGCTTCAACGCCGGGGTGGTCAGCGACTACCGCTACCGGGGCATCTCGCAGACCCGCCTGCAGCCGACCCTGCAAGGCGGTGTCGACTACGCCGACAAGAGCGGCGTGTACGTGGGCGCCTGGGCCTCGGGCATCAAATGGATCAAGGACAGCACCGCCACGGCAGGCGACGTGGAGGTCGACCTGTACGGCGGCTACAAGGGCACGGCCGGCGATGTGGCCTACGACGTGGGCTTTCTGCGTTACGAGTACAGCGGCAACAAGCTGGGCAATGTGGCGGGCTACGGCAACGCCAACACCAACGAGGTCTACGCCGCGGTGACCCTGGGCCCGGTCACGGCCAAGTACTCGCACGCGCTCTCCAACCTGTTTGGCAACCTCAACAGCAAGGGCAGCAGCTACCTGGACCTGAGCGCCACCTTTGACCTGGGCAGCGGCTTCACCCTGGTGCCGCACCTGGGCTACCAGCGCGTGAAAAACGTGGTCAATGCCTCGTACACCGACGCCGCCCTGACCCTGAACAAGGACCTGGGCAATGGCGTGGTGCTGAGCGCCGCCCTGGTCGCCACCGATGCCGACAAGGTTTTTTACACCCTGCAGAACAAGTTCAACGGCAAGACCGGCGCGGTGCTGGGCCTGAAATACAGCTTCTGATCGAACCCAACCTCAAGGAGACCGCCATGAAACTGGTGACCGCCATCATCAAACCCTTCAAGCTCGACGAGGTGCGTGAAGCGCTCTCGGGCATTGGTGTCCAAGGCATCACGGTGACCGAAGTCAAGGGCTTTGGCCGCCAGAAAGGCCACACCGAGCTCTACCGCGGGGCCGAGTATGTGGTGGACTTTCTGCCCAAGGTCAAGGTCGAAGCGGCCGTCTCTGACGAGCTGGTCGACCGGGTGATCGAAGCCATCGAGGCCGGTGCCCGCACCGGCAAGATCGGCGACGGCAAGATTTTTGTGTACGACCTCGAACAGGTCATCCGCATCCGCACCGGCGAGACCGGCGGCGCGGCGCTATGAGTTCAGAAAGAGAGCGCATCATGAAAAAACTCTTTGCCAGCCTGGCCCTTGGCCTGAGCCTGTTCTTTGGCGGTCACGCGGCGATGGCCCAGACCGCCGCCCCGGCCGCTGCGCCCGCTGCCACCGAGCAGGCAGCGCCGGCCACGGCCCCTGCGGCTGCCCCGGCAGCAGCGGCCGAGCAAGCCGCCCCGGCCCCCGTGCCCAACAAGGGCGACACCACCTGGATGATGGTCTCGACCCTGCTGGTCATCATGATGGCCGTGCCCGGCCTGGCTCTGTTCTACGGTGGCCTGGTGCGCAGCAAGAACATGCTGTCGGTGCTGATGCAGGTCATGGTCACCTTCTCGATGATCACCGTGCTGTGGTTCATCTACGGCTACAGCCTGGCCTTCACCGAGGGCAATGCCTTCATTGGCGGGTTTGACCGCTTGTTCATGAAGGGCATCTGGGACAACGCCACCGGCACCTTCGCCAACGCGGCCACCTTCAGCAAGGGCGTGGTCATTCCCGAGATCTCGTTTGCCGCCTTCCAGGCCACGTTTGCGGGCATCACCTGCGCGCTGATCGTCGGTGCCTTTGCCGAGCGCATCAAGTTCTCGGCCGTGCTGCTCTTCATGGTGCTGTGGTTCACCTTCAGCTACCTGCCGGTGGCGCACATGGTCTGGTTCTGGATGGGCCCGGACGCCTACACCGCCAAGGAAGTGGTGGACGAGATGACCGGCAAGGCCGGCCTGATCTGGCAGTGGGGCGCGCTGGACTTTGCCGGCGGCACCGTGGTGCACATCAACGCCGCCGTGGCCGGTCTGGTCGGTGCCTTCATGGTGGGCAAGCGCCTGGGCTATGGCCGCGAGGCGATGGCCCCGCACAGCCTGACCCTGACCATGGTCGGTGCCTCGCTGCTGTGGGTGGGCTGGTTTGGCTTCAACGCCGGCTCGGCCCTCGAAGCCAACGGTTTTGCCGCCCTGGCCTTCATCAACACCCTGGTCGCCACCGCCGCCGCCGTGCTGGCCTGGTGCGTGGGTGAGGCGCTGATGCGCGGCAAGGCCTCGATGCTGGGGGCCGCCTCCGGCGCCGTGGCCGGCCTGGTGGCCATCACCCCCGCGGCCGGCAACGTCGGCATCGGCGGCGGCCTGGTGATCGGCCTGATCGCCGGCTTTGCCTGCCTGTGGGGCGTCAACGGCCTCAAGAAGCTGCTGGGCGCTGACGACTCGCTGGATGTGTTTGGCGTGCACGGCGTGGGCGGCATTGTGGGCGCCCTGCTGACCGGCGTGTTCAACTCGCCCAGCCTGGGTGGCCCCGGCTTTGTGGCCGACTGGGTCACCGCCACCGGCGTCACCGCCGCCGACTACTCGATCGCGGCCCAGGTCTGGACCCAGCTCAAGGCCGTGCTGCTGACGGTGGTGTGGTCGGGCGTGGTCTCGGTCATCGCCTTCAAGATCGTCGATCTGGTGATCGGTCTGCGGGTGAGCGAAGAGGCCGAGCGCGAAGGCCTGGACATCACCTCGCACGGCGAGTCGGCCTACCACGGCTGATCCGCAGCGCTTGCAAGTGGGCGGCCCGTCAGGGCGGCCCAACTCCCCAGCCCGGGCGCCCAGCGTCCGGGCTTTTTTTCTGGGCGCCTGGCGCCCGGTGCCTCATGCACAATGCGCGCATGACGATGCCCAACCCCTTCTTGACGATGCCCATGCCGGCCTGGCAACGCCTGACCGAGCAGCCCGACGGCTTGAGCGAATCCCCTTTCTGGCACGCGCAGGAGTCGCGGCTGTACTGGGTCGACATTCCGGGCCGGCGCATTGGCCGCATGCGGGTGCAGGGCCTGGACGAATTGCAGGCCGAGCCGCCCGAGTACTGGGACCTGCCCGAAGAGCCCGGCTGCCTGGCGCCGGTGGCGCGCGAGGACGGTGGCGGCCTGGTGCTGGCGCGCCGCGACGGGGTGTTTCGCGCCCGCGCCTGGGGCGGCGCCTGGGAGCTGCTGGCCGCCGCCCCCTACGACACCACCCGCCTGCGCTTTAACGACGGCAAGTGCGACCCCCGCGGGCGCCTGTGGGTGGGCACCATGTACGAGCCACGCGGCCAATCGCTGGGCGTGCTCTACCGGCTCGACCGGCAGGCCGGCGGCTACCAGCTGCAGCCCATGGCGCACGGCGCCATCGTGGCCAATGGCCTGGCCTGGTCGCCCGACGCGCGCACCCTGTACTGGTCTTGCACCGGGCACCACCAGGTGCGGGCCTGGCAGTTCGATGCCGACAGCGGCACGCTGGCGGCCGAGCGCGTGTTCCAGTCGCTGCCCAAAAAGCCCGAGGGCTGGGCCTGGGGCGACGCGCGCGCCTACGAGGGGCGCCCCGACGGCGCCAGCGTGGACGCCGAGGGCGCGTACTGGTCGGCGCAGATGGAGGGCGCTTGCCTCAAGCGCTTTGCCCCCGACGGCCGCCTGCTGCAGACCGTGCCCACCCCGGTGCTGTGCCCGACCATGCCCTGCTTTGGCGGGCCCGATGGGCGCACCCTGTTCATCACCAGCGCCAGCGACGGCCGGCCCGCGCATGAGCGCCAGGCCTTGCCGGGCGCGGGCTGCATCTGGGCCCTGCGCGTGCCGGTGCCCGGACTGCCGGTGCAGGCCTGGCGCGCCTGAGCGCAATTTCCCGCATGGCGGTCGTGCAAAAAATTCACGGCCCGGCAAGGAGGGCGCGGTTTACCATCAACGCCCATGAACGCAGCACTTGAACACCTCCGGGACGCGGTCCGCGCCGCCGCCGCCGACGGCCGGCGCCTTCGCCTGCGCGGCGGGGGCAGCAAGGACTTCTGGGGCGCCCCCCTGCAGGGGCAGGTGCTGGACACCCGCGCCTACCAGGGCATCATCGCCCACGAGCCCAGCGAGCTGGTGGTGACGGTGCGCGCGGGCACCCCGCTGGCCGAGCTTGAGGCGGTGCTTGCCCAGGCCGGCCAATGCCTGCCGTTTGAGCCGCCCCACTTTGGCCCGCAGGCCACCGTGGGCGGCATGGTGGCCGCCGGTCTGGCCGGGCCCGCCCGCGCCACGGTGGGCGCGGTGCGCGACTTTGTGCTGGGCGTGCGCATGCTCAACGGCCGCGCCGAGGACCTGTTCTTTGGCGGCCAGGTGATGAAGAACGTGGCCGGTTACGACCTCAGCCGCGTGCTGGCCGGCAGCGCCGGCACCCTGGGCGTGATCACCGAGGTCAGCCTCAAGGTGCTGCCCCTGGCCCCGGCCGAATGCACCCTGGTCTGCGTGGGCCTGGCGCAGCCCGCCGCGCTGGACCTGCTGCACCGCTGGGGCGGCCAACCCCTGCCGCTCAATGCCAGCGCCTGGGTGCACGACGACAGCCAGGTGCCCGCAGCCGACACCTTGTTTGTGCGCCTGCGCGGCGCGCAGGCCGCCGTGGCCGCCGCGCAAACCCGCATGGCCGCCGACGCCCAGGCCCTGGGCGCGCAGGTGACGGTGCGCAGCGACCCGGCGGTCGCCGCCGACTGGCGCGCCAGCGGCGAGCAAACTTTGCCGTTTTTCCAGGCCCCCTCGCCCCAGCATGCGCTGTGGCGCCTGTCGCTGCCCCAGACCGCGCCTGCGCTCGACCTGCCCGGCCCTTGCTACATCGAGTGGCAGGGCGCGCAGCGCTGGGTCTGGGCGCCGGTGTCGGCGGCGGCCGCGCTGCATGCCCTGGCCGCGCAGCACGGCGGCCACGCCCTGCTGTTTCGTGCCAGCGCGTCGGGCGGCGCGGCCGACAAGGCCGCTGGTGTGGCCAGCCCGCTGCCGGCCGTGGCCCTTCGCCTGCAGCAACAGCTGCAACAACAATTCGACCCGCACGGGGTCTTTGCCACCGGCCGACTGGGCCACTGAGCCATGCAAACCCAACTTGCCCCCGAGTACCAGCAGAGCGTGGCAGGCCGCGAGGCCGAGGCGATTCTGCGCAAATGCGTGCACTGCGGGTTCTGCACCGCCACCTGCCCGACCTACCAGCTGCTGGGCGACGAGCTCGATGGCCCACGCGGCCGCATCTACCTCATCAAGCAGGTGCTCGAAGGCGCCGAGCCCACGCGCGCGACCCAGCAGCACCTCGATCGCTGCCTCACCTGCCGCAACTGCGAATCCACCTGCCCAAGCGGCGTGCAGTACGGCCAGCTGGTCGACATCGGCCGTGCGCTGGTCGAGGCCAAGGTGCCGCGGCCGCTGCCCGAGCGCGCGCTGCGCTGGGCGCTCAAGGAGGGCCTGCCCTCGCCCTTGTTTGGCCCGGCCATGAAGCTCGGTCAGCAGGTGCGCGCGCTCTTGCCCGCCTCGCTGCAAGCCAAGGTGCCCGCACGCCAGGACGCAGGGGCCTGGCCCACGCGGGCGCACGCGCGCAAGATGCTGATGCTGGCCGGCTGCGTGCAGCCCGCCATGGGCCCCAACATCAACCACGCCACCGCGCGCGTGCTCGACGCTTGCGGCATCGAGCCGGTGATCGCGCCCGCGGCGGGATGCTGCGGCGCGGTCAAGTTCCACCTCAACGACCAGGACGGCGGGCGCGCGCAGATGCGCGCCAACATCGACGCCTGGTGGCCGCTGGTGCAGGACGGCCAGGTCGAGGCCATCGTCATGAACGCCTCGGGCTGCGGCGTCACCGTCAAGGAATACGGCCATCTGCTGCAGCACGACCCGGCCTATGCCGACAAGGCCGCGCGCATCAGCGCCCTCACGCGCGACCTGAGCGAGCTGCTGCCGCAGCTCATGCCCGAGCTGTCGGCCCGCATCCGGCCCGAGCAGGCCCGCGCCGCCGGCGAGCTGGCCTTCCATCCCCCCTGCACCTTGCAGCACGGCCAGCAGCTCAAGGGCGGCGTCGAGCAGCACCTGGGGGCGCTCGGGTTTTCCGTGCGCTTGGCCGGCACCGAGTCACACCTGTGCTGCGGCTCGGCGGGCACCTACAGCGTGCTGCAGCCGGTGCTGGCCCAGCAGCTGCGCGAGCGCAAGCTCGGCCACCTGCAGGCCCTGCAACCGGCCGCCATCCTGAGCGCCAACATTGGCTGCATCACGCATTTGCAAAGCGGCACCGACACCCCGGTGCGCCACTGGGTGGAGCTGGTCGATCAGGTGATGGGCGCCAGCGCCTGACGCCCCGTCCCCTCAGACGCTGCTGACCACAAAGCTCACCACGGTGGCGCAAGAGCCGCCGATGTTGAGCGTTTGCAGGCGGCGGGCGCCCTCGATCTGCATGGGCCCGGCCTGGCCCGTGACCTGACGCGCCGCGTCCAGCAGCATGCGGCTGCCGGTGGCGCCCACCGGGTGGCCGCAGCCGATCAGGCCGCCGCTCATGTTGATCGGGCAGGCACCGCCCGGCTCGATCACGCCCGACTCGACCGCCTGCCAGCTCTGGCCCGGCGCGCTCAGGCCCAGGTGATCAATCGCCACGTACTCGGTGGTGGTGAAGCAGTCGTGTGTTTCCACGCCGTCGATGCCCGAGATGTCGGGCACGCCCGCGCGTTGCCACGCGTCCTCGATGGCCTGGCGCAGGTGCGGGAACACATAGGTCTGGCCGCGGCTGCGCTCGAATTTGTCGAGCAGGCGCAGGCCCGCGTTGCGGTGGCCCCAGCCGCTGATGCGCGCCATGCGTGCAAAGTCCTGCCCGGTGCGCTCGGCATGCGCCTTGGCAAAGCGCGCACTGGCCAGCACCACCGCGCAGGCGCCGTCGGTGATCTGGCCGCAGTCCTGGCGCCGGGTGCCCGGCTCGATCAGCGGGTTGGCCTCGTCGTCGTCGGTGAAGGCCAGCGGGTCGAACTGCCATTTGCGGGTTTGCGCCAGCGGGTTGCGCTTGGCGTTGCCGTAGTTGATCTCGGCAATGCGGTTGAGGTGTTTGCGGTCCAGGCCATAGCGCGCCTCGTACTCCATGGCCACGCGGCCAAAGGCGGCCGGCCACATGAAGGTGCAGTCGATGTCCTCGTGCCCCTGCCAGGCGGCGGCGTTCTGGTTCACCGAGGCCTCGTTGCCCGGCATGTTCTTGAACTCCTCCACGCCCAGCACCAGCACGCAGTCGTAGCGGCCGGCCTCGATCTCGGCCATGGCTGTCAGCGCCGCCAGCGACGAGGAGGCACAGGCGCCTTCGTGGCGCATGGCCGGCACGCCCCAGAGCTCGGGCACCACCTGCGCCACCATGGCGCCCAGGTGCGCCTGCTGGCGCTGCAGTTCCGCAAAGGCATTGCCCACATGGATGCTTTGCACCTGCCCGGGGTCGAGCCGGCTGTCGGCCAAGGCGCCCAGCGTGGCCACACGGGTCATGTCGGAAATGTCCAGGCCCTCGCGCGACCAGGCGCGGGCAAAGTCGGTCTGGTGACCACCAAGAATGTAAACAGGGGATGTCATGGGAGGGACTCCAGAAAAAAAATCAATCAAGCGACAGACCACCGATGCCGGTGATCACCTTGCCCCAGCGCTCGCCGTCTTCGCGCAGCATTTGCGCCAGCTGCGCCGGCGTGCTGCCCGCCAGGGTGTAGCCCAGCGGGCCAAAGCGTTCTTGCAGGGCCGGCTCCTGCAGCACACGGCCCACATCGCGCGCGATGCGGCCGATCACCGGCTCGGGGGTGCCCGTGGGCGCCATCAGCGCAAAGCGCGCATACGTGCCCTCCACGCTGGCGTAACCCAGCTCGGTGAAGGTGGGCACATCGGGCAGCACCGCCGAGCGCGTGGGCCCGTTGATGGCCAGCGCGCGCAGCTTGCCCGACTTCAGGTGCGCCTGGGCATTGCCCAGGTCCACCAGCAGCGCCGAGATCTGCCCGCCCACCAGGTCCGACAGGGCCGGCCCGGTGCCTTTGTAGGCCACGTGGATGAGCTGGATGCCGGCGGCCTGATTGAAGGCCTCCACGCCCAGGTGGCCCCCTGTGCCCAGGCCGAACGAGCCGTAGCTCAGCTGGCCGGGCCGCGCCTTGGCCAGGTCGACGAACTCGCGCAGATTGCGCGCGGGCACCTCGCCGCTGACCAGCAAGGCCGCTTGCGCGGTGCCGATGGCCGATACCGGCGCCAGCTGCGTGCGCGGATCGTGCGGCAGCTTGCGCATGACCAGCGGGTTGATGACCACCGGCGAGGCCGAGGTCATGAGCAGGGTGTGGCCATCCGGTGCGGCCTTGACCACCGCGTCCACGCCCAGCACGCCCGAGGCCCCGGCGCGGTTTTCCACCACCACCGGTTGCCGCCAGAGCTCGGCCAGGCGCTGCGCCATCAGGCGGGTGAGCAGGTCCGAGCCCGAGCCGGCGGCGGTGGGCACGACGATGCGCACCGGCTTGTCGGGCCATGCGGGCTGGGCCAGGGCGGGCATGGCCGCTGCAGCCAGCAAGCAGGCCAGGGCGGCGCGTCGTGTGGCGCGGGCAGGATCAATCAGGGGTCGCATCGGGAGTCTCCTCTTAGGGTTGGGCGCTGGGCCGAAGGGCTTCTTGCAAATGCGGGATGGTGTCGGTGGGGCGGCCCGAGAGCTCGCTGAGCTCGTAGGCGTGGCGCACATCGGTGTAGTCGCGGTAGCCCAGGCGCGCCAGCGGGCGCACCCGGGGAATATCCAGGCGCCCATCGGCGCTGAGCGCCGCGTCGTCGATGTGGATGCCCACCACCTCGCCCACCAGAATCAGCGCCTGGGCATCGGGCGTGTGGCCCGGCACCGCCATCTGCTGGCGCAGACGGCATTCGAACTGCACCGGTGAGCCTTGCACGCGGCGCGCGCGCACCTGTGTTGCGGGCAGCCAGGGAATGCCCAGCGCCTCGAATTCGTCCACCTCGGGGGGCAGGTCGCGCGAGCTGGCCAGCACCCAGTCGCGCAGATCGTAGGTGGCCATGTTCCAGACGAACTCGCCGGTGTCGACGATGTTGCGCGCGGTGTCCTTGAGGTGACCGTCCTCGCGCGCATTGCAGACCACGAGCACGGTTGGGGGATCCCAGGTGACGTTCTGGAACTGGCTGTAGGGCGCCAGGTTGTGCACCCCGCTGCTGCTCACGCTCGAGATCCAGCCGATGGGCCGGGGCACGCAGCAGGACTTGAAGGGGTTGAAGGGCAGACCCGAGGTCTGCTGGCCTGGCTGGTAGTACATCTTTTAGCCCCCCAGGATCTCGCGGGTGTCGGCCCAGCAGGAGTGGGTGCCGCTGCTGATGCGGTGCGGCAGCAGGATGCGCGCGACCGGGCCGGCGTCGATCTGGCGTGCGTCCAGCACCACGCATTCGGAGCGGTCGGTGTTCATGTCGGTGACAAAGCTCACCACATAGCCGTCGTCCTCGGCCTGGCTGTCAAAGCACGGCGCCATCGGCGACTCGCTGCCAAAACGCCCCTCGCCAAAGCAGTAGGACTGGCTCGCGCCGGTCTCGCGGTCGTGGCGCAGGATGCCGTCAAACAGGAAGGAGCCCGGGTGCGCCAGCATGTTGTAGGTGTAGCGGTTGGGGCGGCCCCAGTACTCGCAGTTGATCATGCCAAATTCCAGGTGCCGCTCGTCCAGACGCTTCTCGCGCGTGCTGCCATCGCGCAGGTTCAGGCGCCACTCGTAGAGGGTCGGGCCGTAGCGCTCGGGGCCCAGGGTCTGGCCCGAGTTGTCGTAACCGCCGCGCGGCATCGGCGTCTTCTGGTGGTAGCCCACCATCACCACCTCGTCGCCCTCTTCCCAGGCATTGAGCCAGTGCAGCACATAGGTCGGGCTGGCCTCGAACCAGCGGATGCCGGTTTGCGGGCTGTTGCGCCGCGGCACCAGCGCAAAGCGCGCGGGCTGGTCCTCGCGGTAGATCAGCTTGTGCTTGCCCTGGGTCAGCAGCGCCTCGTCCCAGTGCAGCGGGAAGTCGTTGAGGATGGCGTAGTGCTCGGTGAACAGCATGTCGTGCGGCAGGCGCGGGCCGGGCAGCGGCACCGGCACATAGTGCACCAGCTGGTTGTGGCGATCGACCTCGCCGTAGTGCATGAAGGGCGCGGTCTTGCTGTAGTTGAAGAACAGCAGGTCGCCGGTGCGCGGACAGACCTTGGGGTGCGCCGAGATGCCCTCGGGCATGATGCGCGCGCCCCACTCGGGCACGCCCTTGAGCTCGAGCGTGCGGGCATCGAGCTGATAGGGCTCGCCGCACTGGTAGAAGGTGGTGAGCGCCATGCCGGCGTGCACGATCACATCGGTGGCCGAGGTGTCGCGCAGGCCACCACGGGCGCCCCAGCCGGGGCGCTGCGACACGCCCGGCCGGTCGATCAGGCCGCCATACAGGGCGTGCCCGGCCACTTGCTCTTCTTCAAAGGCGCGGGTGCGCGTGAAGCGGTTGCGGTACTCGACCTTGCCGCGCTTGAAGCTCAGCTGGTGCAGCATGCCGTCGCCATCAAACGGGTGGTAGGTGCCCAGCGGCTGGTGCACCGGATTCTGGGTGTTGCGCAGGTAGACCCCATCCAGGCGCTTGGGCACCTCGCCAATGACCTCCAGCTCGGTCGCGGTCACTTCGTCGTAATTGGGCGCGAACGGGCCCGTCATATAGGGGTGCTGACCAGGCACCAGGGTGTGGCGGATGGGCGGGAGGGTTTGGACTTGCATGGGGAGACTCCAGAAAATGGGCGCGTTCGCCGCGCCCGTGCGGCACGCTCAGGGCGCGCGTTGTCGCAGCCGCGCCAGGGCGGCCACATAATCGCGGTGCAGGCCGTCGACCACGGTTTGCACGGGTTCGACGGCATGGATACAGCCCAGGCCCTGGCCCGCGGCCCAGACATCGGTCCAGCGCTTGGCGGCAAACGACTGGTTGCTGTCGTGGTGGCGCGTAGGCGCCGCCGGCATGTTGTCGGGGTCGATGCCGACCTTGCGCAGCGAGGGCTTGAGCCAGCTGGCGGCCGTGCCGGTCAGGCCGGCGCTCACCAGCAGGTCCTCGGCATTGCTGTCGACCAGCATCTGCTTGTATTCGGGGTCGGCCTGGCTTTCGGTGGTGGCGATAAAGCGCGTGCCCATGTAGACCAGGTCGGCGCCGCTGGCGATGGCGCCGGCCACGCCCCAGCCGTCGCTGATGCCGCCGCCCACGACCACCAGGCCGTCAAAGAATTCGCGCACCGCGCTCACAAAGGCAAACGGCGAGAGCGTGCCGGTGTGACCGCCCGCGCCGGCGCAGATGCAGGCCAGGCCGTCGGCACCGGCGGCCACCGCCTTGCGTGCCAGCGTCAGATTGGTCACGTCGGCAATCACCTGGCCGCCGTAGCGGTGCACCACCTCGATGGCCGGCTTGGGACTGCCCAGCGCGGTCACCACGATCGGCGGCTGGTAGCGCTCGATCAGCGCCAGGTCCTCGGGCAAACGGGTGTTGGACGAGTGCGTGACCAGGTTGGCGCACCAGGGCCCGACCCGCTCGGCGCCCAGCTCATCGCGCGCCTGTGCCAGCGCTTCGGTGATCTGCTGCATCCAGGCCTGCAAGGCCTCGATCGGGCGCGCGTTGGGCGTGGGGAAGGCGCCGACAATGCCAGCGCGGCAGGCGGCGGTGACCAGCGCCGGTCCCGAGATCAGGAACATCGGCGCCGAGACAACGGGCACGCGCAGCGTGCCCAGCCAGGCGGGCAGGGGGCGGCTCATCACTCGCTCGCCTTGAAGCCCGAGATCTTCACCGCCTCTTGCCAGCGGCGCGCGTCGGCGCGGATGAAGTCGTTGAACTCGGCCACGGTGAAGGGCATGGGCTCGGAGGCGGTGACCTTCCAGCTGTCGATGATGGTCTGCGTGCGCAAGGCCTTGGCAAACACCGACTGGATGCGCTGCACCAGCGCGTCGGGCGTGGCCGCGGGGGCCGACAGGCCCGACCAGATGTAGATGGTCATGTCGGGCAGGCCCGACTCGGCAAAGGTGGGCACATTGGGCAGCAGGTGCGAGCGGCGCGGCGTGGTGATGGCCAGCACGCGCACCTTGCCCGAATCCACATGCGGCTTGACCGACAGGAGCGGCAGGAAGCCGGCGTCGACCTGGCCGCCGACCAGGTTGGTGACCGCCGGCGGCGTGCCGTTGAAGGGCACGTGCAACATGTTCAGGCCGGTGCGCTGGTTCATGATCACGCCGGCAAAGTGCGAGGAGTTGCCCGCGGTGAACGAGGCATACGACACATCGCGGCCGCGCGCCCAGGCGATGAAGTCCTTGAGGTTGGTGGCCGGCACCTTGTCGGTGTTGACCGCCAGCACCAGCGACGAGCCCAGAAAGCCGGTGACGTGCTTGAAGCTCTTTTCCGGGTCGTAGGGCAGCTTGCTGAAGGTGTAGGGGTTGATGGTCAGCATGCTGGTGTTCGACAGCAGCAGGGTGTGGCCATCGGGCGGCGCTTGCAGCAGGGCTTGCACGGCCACGAGGCCCGAGCCCCCCGGCTTGTTGTCCACCAGAATGGTCTGGCCGGTGTCTTTCTTGATTTCTTCCGAGACCTGGCGCAGGGCCTGGTCCAGCACGTTGCCGGGCGCAAAGGGCACCAGCACGCGGATGGGTTTGCTGGGCCAGTCGCTTTGCGCGGCCACGGGGCCGAAGGCGGCCACGCCAGCGGCGGCAGCCAGGGCTTTGAGGACGGTGCGTTTTTGCATGCTTGTCTCCGTTTTGGATTGGGTAAGGAAAAAGGGAAAGGGATCTCAGGCGCCCAGCAAACCGCGCAAGGCGTCGGCCACGGCCTGGGGTTGTTGCAGGGGGACCATGTGGCCAATGCCGGGCAGGCGCGTGAGCGGCGCTTGCGGTGCGCAGCGGGCGATGTCCTCGGACATGGCCATCGGCGTCACGCGGTCTTCTTCACCGCAGACGATGCGCATGGGCAGGGTGCTGCCTGCCAGCAGGGCACGGTGGTCACGGCGCTGGGCAATCGCGCGCAGCTGCGCGACCGCGCGCTCGGGGCCAATGGCCAGCATCATGCGGCGCATGCGCTCGATCTGTTCGGGCTGGGGGGCGTGCATGCTGTACTTGAGCACGCCCTCGACGGTGCGCGCAAAGTCCGCCTGCATGGCGGCGATGGCTTTTTGCCGGCCTTCCAGGCTTTGCGGGCTCTCGGGTTGCGCCTGCGTCGACAGCAGCAGCAGGCCTTGCAAGGCCCGCGGGGCCAGCGCCAGCATTTCCTGCGCCACATAGCCGCCCATCGAAAAACCCGCCAGCAAAAGCGGCGCCTGCGCCGGCACATCGGCCAGCAGCTGCCAGCCGGCGTGCGCCATGGACGGCAAGTCGTCGTGCGGCAGCACATCGAGCACGCGCACCTGGCTCCAGGGGGTGAGCAAGGGCCGCACATCGTCCCAGACGCTGGGGTCGTTGAGCATGCCGGGAATCAGCAGAATCGTCGCTTGCATGGCGCGGTCTCTCAGGAAAGGGGGGGGGTGTCGGCCTGGGCCAGGCGGGCGCGCAGATCGCGCTTGAGGATCTTGCCGACCGGGTTGCGCGGCAGGGTGTCGAGGAGCCACAAGGCCTCGGGCCACTTGTAGCGCGCCACCTGCTCCTGGGCCATGAAGGCCGAGAGGCCGGCCAGGTCCAGGGTCTGCCCCGGCTGCAGCACCACAACGGCGCAGACCTTCTCGCCCAGGCGCTCATCGGGCTGGCCCACCACCGCGCACTCGCGCACGGCGGGGTGCGCCATCAGCAGGTTCTCGAGCTCTTCGGCCGAGATGTTCATGCCGCCGCGGATGACGATGTCCTTGTGGCGGCCGCAGAAGCGGTAGAACTCCTGGCGCTCGCCGGCAATCTCGAACAGATCGCCGGTGCGGTAAAAGCCCGCCTCGTCAAAGGCGCGCGCGGTGAGTTCGGGGCTTTTGTAGTAGCCGCTGAAAATGGTTGGCCCACGAAAGCGCAGCTCGCCCACACGGCCCGATTCGGTGATCACCTCGCCCGTGTCCACGTCCACCAGGCGCGTCTCGACCTTGCGCGCGTTGGTGTGCTTCCAGCTGTAGCCGGGCACGCCCACGCGCGGGAAGTACATGGCGCGCTGGGCGCGGTCGGGCACGTCTTGCGGCGAGGCCGCCAGCGAGGCGCCCTCGTTGGAGCCAAAGTAATTGACCACCTCGATGCCAAAGCGCTCGGCCATCTGCTCGACCAGCCAGGGCGAGAGCGGCCCGCCGCCCGAGCCCACGCGCGCAAAGCGCTGGGTGTCGACGCCGGCCATCATCTCGGGCTGCTTGAGCATCATGTTCAGCACCGCCGGGGCGGCCACGCTGTACTCGATGGGGTTGTCGCGCAGCTGCTGCACAAACACCCCCAGGTCAAAGGGGTGGTGCTGGTGCAGGCAGCCGCCGCTGATCAGCCAGGCCATCAGGCTGGTCGAGATGCCCGCCATGTTCACAAAGGGGAAGGGGATGACCATGTGCGCGCCCGGCTCGAGCTGGCCGGCGTCCTGCACCGACTGGCCGATGATCAGCCACTCGTTGTGGTTGCGCGGCACGCCCTTGGGCTGCGCCTCGGTGCCCGAGGTCCAGCAAATCGTCAGCACATCGTGCGCGCACACCCCGGCCGCTTGCGCCTGCGCACGCAGCTCGGTGGGGCTCAGCGCGGCGCTGGCGGCCCAGGCGGCGCGCAGGTCCAGCGTGCCCGCCGGCACATCGGCGCCCAGGGCCCAGATGTGGCGCAGCTGCGGCCAGCGCGCGCGCTGGGCGACCCAGTCCTGGGCCATGGCGTGCGAGCCCACCCGAACCCCCACGATGGCCACCTGCGCCCCGGTGATCTGCAGGATGTGGTCGAGCTCGTGCGCGCGGTACTGCACCGGCACCGGCGAGACGACCACCCCGGTCAGCGCGCAGGCCAGGTAGATGGCGTGCATCTCGGCGCAGTTGGGCAGCTGCATGACCACCACATCGTCCTTGCGCAACCCCTGCGCGGCAAACAGCGCCACCAGGCGGCCGGTCTGCGTCAGCACATCCTGCCAGCGCCAGGACAGGGGCGCGTCGCCGCTGATCTGCGGGCGGTTGGGCGCGTCGATCACGGCCGGGGCCTCGGGCTGACGCGCGGCCGTCTGCAGGAACAGCTCGCCAATGGTTTGCTCGCTCCACCAGCCGGCTTGGGTGTAGGACGCGATGTGTTCGGGGGACACCAGGATCATGGGTTCACTTCCAACGCTGGAGGGTTTGCTCGCTCACATAGGTGGCATGAAAGCCGTGCGGCACGCGCCGCGGCAGGATGACGCGCGCCACCGGGCCCTCGGCCATGCGCGCGCCGTAAGCGTCAAAAATCTGCAGCTCCGAGCGCGACTCGCGCGGGTTCCAGACAAAGGTCACGAGGTAGCCATCGTCCTCGCTGCGCGCGTTGTCGCGCGGCGCAAACCCCGCCTCGTTGTAGAAGAACTGGGGCCCGGCGCTGTAGGCCACATAGCCCCCGGTCTCCAGGTCGTACTTGACCAGGCCCGGAAAGCGCGGCTCTTCCTTGCCCCCTTGCGGAAACAGCACATGCCAGGAGTGGCGGTTGCGCCGGCCCTGGTAGTCGCTGTTGATGATGGGGAACTCGGTGTTGAGCACATCGTCGATGGCGCGCTCGGTGGTCTGGCCGGTGCGCAGGTTAAAGCGCCACTCGTAGAGCAAAAAGTCGCGCTGGCGCAGGTGGATGGTCTGCTCCAGGCGGCGCGCATCGATGCGGCCGCTCTCGTCGCGGTAGGTCCGGTAAGGCGTGCCCACCATCACCACCTCGTCGCCCTCTTCCCAGGCGTTGACCACATGCAGCAAGTAGGTGGGCGCAGCGGTGAACCAGCGCACCTCGTCGGCGCGGCCATAGCGCGGCACCACCGCAAAGCGGGTGGGCTGGTCGGCAAAAAAGCGCACCTTGTAGCGGCCCGCCGCCAGCGCCTCGGGGTCCGGGCGCAGCGGGAAGTCGTGCAAGATGGTGTAGTTGGGCGTGATCGCCATGTCGTGCGGCAGGTTCGGGCCTGGCAGCTCGATCTCGATCTCGTGCTTGCGCTGGCGGTCCGGGCCGATCACGCCGTAGCGCATATAGGGCTTCTGCAGCGCGTAGTCGAAGTACAGCAGCTCGCCGGTGTGCTCGTCCGGGCGCGAGTGCGCCGAGATGCGGGTGATGGCGCCGTCGTAATCGGCCGGGCCGATGGTCTGCAGCGTCTCGGGGTCAACCCAGTAGGGCATGCCCGAGCGGTACCACATCGTCACCAGTCGGCCGGCGTGGTACTTGACGTCGGTGTTCGAGGTGTTCTTGAGCGGCTCGTCGGGGCGGTCGGCGCGCCAGGGCTCCTTGAGGCCACGCCAGATCGCGTGGCCGGCGGCCTGCTCTTCCTGCAGGCCCGAGGTGGCCACCCAGCGGTTGCGGTAGCTCACCTTGCCGTGCTCAAAGCGCACCGCGTGCAGCATGCCGTCGCCGTCGTAGGCGTGGTAGCGCCAATCGGGCGGGAAGTAGGCATTGGGGCCGTTGCGCACATACAGGCCCGCAAAGTCCTCGGGCACCTTGCCGATGACCGGCAGGTCGGTGAACACGTCTTCCTGATGGATGGGGCCGTTGTTCCCGTTCAGGGCGGGAATGTCGTGCACCGGCAGTTCGGCAAGGCTCATGGGATGTCTCCTGTTCCGCAGTTCGGATCCGCCAACAAATAGGCGTCGCGGCAGTCTAGGCAGTGTGCGATAGATGCGGGCAAAATGCTCGTTATCCTGAAACTCATTCCGATATGCGGAACATTTCCACCCACCGCGTTCCAGCCGCCTGGTCGGACCATGCCGGGGATCGGCAATTTGCCACCACGCTGGCGCGCGGCATGGAGCTGCTGCGCTGCTTCACGCCCGAAAAACCGGTGCTGGGCAACCGCGATCTCTCGCGCCTTCTGGGCATGCCGCCGGCCACCGTGGCGCGCCTGTCCTACACCCTGCAGGTGATGGGTTACCTGGAGCCCGCCGAGGGCTATGGCAAGCTGCAGCTGGGCTCGGCGGTGCTCTCGCTGGCCTACCCCCTGCTGTCGCAGTTCACCAGCTTGCGCCGGCGCGCGCGGCCGCTGATGGTGACGCTGGCCGAGGCGCTGGACGGCACCGTGGCCATTGGCATCCGCGACCGCCTGGGGGTGGTGTACATCGAGTCGGTGCGGCCCTACGGCCAGCGCGTCTACCCGGTCGAGATCGGCATCCGCCACTCGCTGGCGGGCACCGCCATGGGGCGCGCGCTGCTGATGAGCTGCCGCCCGGCCGAGCGCGAGGCGCTGCTCAACCAGCTGCAGGTGCGCGAGCCGCAAGAGTGGGCCCAGCACGGGGAGCGGCTCAAGGCCAATCTGACGCATTTTGCGCACAGCGCTTGCTGTGTGTCCGTGGGCGAGGTCTATCCGGATGTGCAGGCGGTGGCGGTGCCGCTGGGGCGGATCGACCGCGGCGAGATGGCCGCCTTGAACATCTCGTTCCAGGGCCGAGCGCTTGATGAGGCCTGGCTGCGCGAGCAGGTCGCCCCGCAGCTGCAGGCCCTGGCGCGGCAGCTGCGCTGAGCGGCCCGCTGGCCGCCCCGCGCCCTGCCAAAGCCCGCGTGGCTTACTTGACGATGCCGTTGGCCGGCTCGGCCACCTGCACCCACTTGCCGCCCTTGACCTGGTCGATCGAGGCCAGCTCGGGGTTCACGTGGTTGTTCACAAAGCGCTGCGAGGTGTAGGTGGTGAAGTCGCTGTGACGGCTGGCCTGCAGCGCCTTGACCGCGGCGTCGGTCGTCAGGTTGCGACCCGCCGCCTCCAGACCGGCCAGGAACCAGCTCATGTACGAGTAGGAGTTGGCCGCGTTCTCATCGGCGTCCATGTTGAACTTCTGCTTGAAGCCGGTCATGAACTTTTGCGCCACCGGGTCCTTGGAGTCCGGATCGTGCAGGCGCCAGCCACCGATGCCGTACAGGCCCTCGACCGCTTCCTTGCCCACCTTGACGACGATGGAGCTGCGGCCCGGCAGCGTGGTCAGCACGCGCACATTCCAGCCGAGCTTGCGCGTCTCGGCCATCACCCCCACGGTCTCGCGGGTGATGGTGCCGGCAATGATCAGGTCGACGTTGGCGGCCTTCATGCGCGCCACCTGCGACGAGAAGTCGATGTCGCCGGCTTTCCAGGCGGCCTCGGCGGCCACGGTAAAGCCACCGGCTTCCTTGAGCGCCTGGTTCACGCCCGCGCGCACCAGGTCACCGAAGGGGCCTTCCTGGTAGATCACGCCCACGCGCTGCGTCTTCCAGTTCTTGACCGCCCAGGACACGCCGGTGGCGGTGGTGCTGTCGTAGTTTTGCACGGTGGTGAACAGCAGCGGGCTGTTGCCGCCCACTTTCTGGATGATGCCCGAGGCGGCCCAGGGCGCGAACACGATCACGCCGGCGTCGGTGGCCACCTTGACCGTGGCCGCGTTGGGGCCAGAGCCAAAGGGGTTGACGATGGCAAACACCTGGTCGCTGCGCACCAGCTTCTGCACCGCGCGCACCGCCATCTGCGGCTGGCTGCCGTTGTCCTCGACGATCAGGCGGATCTTGCGGCCGTGGATGCCGCCGGCGGCGTTGACCTCGTCAATGCGCATCTGCATGGCGTTGCGCAGCATCGGCATGCCCGCGGCCACCGGACCCGAGAGGTCCAGGTGCGTGCCCAGCACGATCTCATTGTCCTTGATGCCCTGCGATTGGGCCTGTGCCAGGCTGGCAAGGCTCAGGGCGGCAGCGCCCAGCAGGATGTGTCGGCGAAGTGTCATGGTCAGTCTCCTTTTGGTGTGTTGACATGGTGAAACAGGCAAAGCCATCGGTCATGCGTGCGAACCCTGAGATTCAGGGGCTGGCATACATCTCTTCAATCAAGGCGGCGTAGCGGCGTGCCACCACCTTGCGCTTGAGCTTCATGGTGGGCGTGAGCTCCTCGTCTTCGGCGGTGAGCAATTCGGCAATGATGCGGAAGTCCTTGATCTGCTCGACCCGCGCGAGTTGCGCGTTGATGCGCTCGATCTCGGCGCCGATCAGCTGGCGCACCGGCGCGGTGCGGGTGAGGCTGGCGTAGTCGGTGTAGGGCACCTGCTGGTCCTGCGCAAAGCGCGCCACATGTTCCTGGTCGAGCATGATCAGCGCGCACAGGTACTTGCGCCCGTCGCCAATCACCACCGCGTCGGTGATGTAGGGGCTGAACTTGAGCTGGCTCTCGATCTGCGTGGGCGTGATGTTCTTGCCGCCCGAGGTGATCAGGATGTCCTTGAGGCGGTCGCGGATGCTGAGGTAGCCCTCCTCGTCGATCGCGCCGCAGTCGCCGGTGTGCAGCCAGCCCTCGGCGTCAATCGCCTCGGCGGTTTTCTCGGGCTGGCCCCAGTAGCCCACAAACACATTGGGCCCGCGCACCAGCACCTCGTCGCCCTCGCCAATGCGCAGCTCGGTGCCGGCCGCGGCCACGCCCGCCCAGCCGAGCTTGAGGCGCCCCGCCGGGGTGGCGGTGCAAAAGCCACAGGTCTCGGTCATGCCAAAGGCCTCGCGCAGCTCCACGCCAATGCCCAGGTACCAGCGCACCAGATCAGGGGGCACCGGGGCGGCGCCGGTGAGCGCGGTGCGCAGCTGGTGCAGGCCCAGAAAGATGCGCACATTGCGCAGCGCCAGCGTTTGCAGCAGGCGCGTGAGCAAGCCGCTGCGCGGCGCGGGCTGGCCGGCCAGGCGCGCGCGCACCGCGGGCTCCGACCAGCGCTGCGCCGTGCGCCAGACCCAGCGCGCCGGGCCAATCGCATCGCGCATGAACAGCTCGATTTGCGAATACATCTTTTCCCAGAAACGCGGCGGCGCAAAAATCAGGTGCGGCGCCACCTCGCGCAAATCGTTGAAGACGGTGCCGCTGTTTTCGGGGAAGTGCACCACCAGGCCCACCGCCAGCGGGTTGTAGACCGAGGCCATGCGCTCGGCAATGTGGCACAGCGGCAAAAAGGACAGCGAGCGCGCCTGCGCGGGCACCTGGATGTAGCTGGGCGCCAGCGACATCTGGAACACCACGTTGCGGTTGCTGATCATGGCGCCCTTGGGCGCGCCGGTGGTGCCCGAGGTGTAGACCAGAAAGGCCAGCTCATCGGGCGAGGTCGCGTCGATGCTGGCCTCGAACCAGGCCTGTTGCGCGCTGTCCTGCGCCAGCGCCAGGCCCTGGGCCAGCAACTCGTCGTAGAACATCACGCCGGGGTCACTCAGGCCGCGCAGGCCCTCGCGCTCGATCACCACAATGCGCTGCAGCAGCGGGCATTGCTCGCGCACCGCCAGCGCCTTGTCCAGCTGCTCCTGGTTCTCGACCACCAGCACGCGCGCCAGGCTGTCGGCCAGGATGTGCTGCACCTGCGCCGCCGACGAGGTGGGGTAGATGCCGTTGCCCACCAGGCGGCTGCATTGCGCGGCCATGTCCAGCAGCAGCCACTCGGGGCGGTTTTCGGCCAGCACGCACAGGCCCTGGCCGGGTTCGAGGCCCAGCGCGCGCAGCGCCAGCGCCAGCGCCCGCGCCTGCGCGTAGTAATCGCGCCAGCTCAGCGACTGCCACAGGCCGCGGCGCTTGTGCCGCAGGGCCGGCTGCGCGTCCCATTCCCGACAGCGTTGGCGGAACACCCGGGCCGGCGTGGTCTGGCCCAGAAACTCGATCGTCGTGCCCGTGGGCACGTGCAGGGGGGTCATCGCCATGTTTTGCGCCTTTTCCAGCGTTGCGTGGTGCCACTGGCGCTGGCCGCGTGGCCGCCGCCCAGGTAGGCCTCGCGCACATCGGCCTTTTGGCTCAGTGCCGCGCAACTGTCGGCCGCCACGATGCGGCCCAATTCCATGATGTAGCCATCGTCGGCATGCGCCAGCGCAATCGCCGCGTTTTGCTCCACCACCAAGATGGCGGTGCCGGTCTCGCGCCGGATGCGGCCGATGATGGTGAAGATCTCGCGGGTGAGAATGGGCGAGAGCCCGAGCGAGGGCTCGTCGAGCATCAGCAGCTTGGGCTGGCCCATGTAGGCGCGGCCAATCGCCAGCATCTGCTGCTCGCCGCCCGAGAGCAGGCCCGCGTGCTGCTGCGCGCGCTCGGCCAGCCGTGGGAACCAGTCGTGCACGCGGCGCAGGTCCTCCTGCACGGCAGCGCGGTCGCGCCGGGTGTAGGCGCCCATCATCAGGTTGTCGTGCACACTCAGAAAGGGATAGACCTGGCGCCCCTCGGGCACCAGCACCAGGCCGCGCCGGCTGACCTGGTCGGCGTCCAGGCCCTGGATCGGCTCGCCGCGCCAGAGCACCTCGCCCTTGAAGGGGTCGATCACGCCGGCCAGCGTGGCCAGCAAGGTGGTTTTGCCGGCGCCGTTGGCACCGAGCACACAGACCATCTGGCCCTCGCGGACCTCCAGGTTCACGCCTTGCATGGCCACAATGGGGCCGTACCAGGTTTCCAGATTGCGCGCTTGCAACAGAACCGTCATGGCTCAGGCTCCCAGGTAGGCGGCAATGACTTGCGGGTCCGACTGCACCTGCGCCGGCGTGCCTTGCGCCAGCAGGCGGCCCTGCGCCATGCAGATGACGCGGTCGGCGACCGCGCTGACCAGCGACATGTCGTGCTCGACCATCACCACCGTGATGTCGAGCTCGCTGCGGATGTCGTCGATCCAGAACGACAGCTCGCGGGTTTCCTCCGGGTTCAGGCCCGAGGCCGGCTCGTCCAGGAACAGCAGCTCGGGCTTGCAGCACAGCGCGCGCCCGAGTTCCACCACCTTGCGCACGCCGTAGGGCAGGCCGGCAATCGGCGCATTGCGCCAGGCCGAGAGGTCCAGGAACTCGATCACCGCCTCGACCTCGGCGCGCGCGGCCTCCTCCAGGCGCACCAGCGCCGGGGTGCGCAGCACCTGCTGCCACCACGGGCCCTGGTCAAAGCGCTGCCGCCCGAGCAACAGGTTGTCGAGCACGGTGGCCGCCTCGAACAGCTCGATGTTCTGGAAGGTGCGGGCCATGCCCAGGTGGGCGATGCGGTGTCGCGGCAGGCCGGTGATGGGCTGGCCCTTGAAGCGGATCTCGCCGCCGCTCACATCGAACACCCGGGTGATGGCGTTGAGCAGGCTGGTCTTGCCGGCGCCGTTGGGGCCGATCACCGCCAGCACCTCGCCGCGGTGGACCGCCAGGCTCAGGCCGGCCACCGCCTGCACGCCGCCAAAGGCCAGCGACAGATCCTGCACTTGCAGCAGGGGGACTTGCTCGTTCATCGATAGCGCTCCGATTTCATGTAGCGCTTCTGGCGCTTGAAGGTGTCCTGCCGGTACAGCGGGAAGGATTCGAGCAGCGCACGCAGCTTGAGCCAGCGGCCGTTGAGCCCAGCGGGCTCGAACAGCACAAACAGCGCCAGCACCAGGCCGAAGGCAAAGATCTCCAGCCCGAACTGCTTGGCCACCGCCTCGGGCAACAGCGGCTTGATGCGCGAGATGGCCGAGGGCAGCAAGCTGATGAGCATGGCGCCCAGCACCGCCCCGCGCAGGCTGCCCAGGCCGCCAATGACCACCATCAGCACCAGCTCGAGCGACAGCAGCAGCGTGAAGCCATCGGGCGTGAGGTATTTCAGGTGGTGCGCCAGCGCCGCGCCGGCCAGGCCGGTCACGCCGGCCGACAGCGCAAACGCGCCCACCTTCACGCGCGAGGCCGCGATGCCCAGCGCGTAGGCGGCGGCCTCGGAGTCGCGCACGCCCACAAAGGCGCGTCCGATGCCGCTGCGCAGCAGGTTGCGCAGCGCCAGCAGCACCAGCACCAGCAGGGCCAGGCAGAAGTAGTAGAAGACCTGTGGCTTGCCCAGGTCCAGGCCCAGGATCTGGGCATTGGGCACGCTCAGGCCGGTAAAGCCCCCGGTCACCGAGGACCAGTGCCCGACCACCTGCTCGACAATGATCGAGAAGGCCAGCGTCACCATGGCCAGGTACAGGCCCGAGACCCGGATGGCGGGCACCCCCACCAGCAAGCCAGCGGCTGCGCTGATGAGCGCCGCCAGCGGCAGCGACAGCAGGAGCGGCACGCCCTTGCCCAGCAGCCAGGCCTGCGCATACGCGCCAATGGCCACAAAGGCCGCGTGCCCGAGCGAGACCTGGCCGGTGTAGCCCGCCAGCATCATCAGCCCCAGGCTGGCGATGCAGAGGATGAAGACATAGCTGAGCTCGCCCATCACAAAGGGCGTGGCCAGCCAGGGCAGCACCACCAGCAAGAGCACCAGCAGCAGGTAGAGACCGCGCTCGAGCGGGCTGCGAAACAGCGCAAAGCTGTCGCGGTATCGGGTGTGGTAATCAAAACGCATCGCGTGGTCCTTTCTTCAGACGCGCCGGCCGTGGGCTTCGCCCAGCAGACCGCGCGGACGCACAAACAAGACCACGATGAGCACCAGGTAGGCCACGATGTCCTTGCTGCCATCGGGCATGTAGACGCCGGCGTACTGCTCGATCACGCCAATCAGCAGGCCACCGACAATCGCCCCGGGCACGCTGCCAAAGCCGCCCAGCACCAGGGCCGAGAGGGCCTTGAGGGTGACAAACCACAGGCTGATGTCCACCAGGGTGATGGGCGCCAGCAGCACCCCCGCCACCGCCGCCGTGATGCCCCCCAGGGCCCAGACCAGCGAGTTCACGCGCTTGACCTGCACCCCGTTCAGATAGGCCGCCAGCTGGTTTTGCGAGGCCGCCTGCATGGCCACGCCCAGGCGTGTGAAGCGGAAAAAGCCATACAGCACCAGCGTCACCAGCAGCGAGGCCGCCAGGATCATCAGCTGCAGATCGGCCACCGCCAGCGCGCCAATGTGCGTGGTCTGGTTGCTCCAGGGCGTGGGGTAGTTGCGCGACTCCGGGCCAAAGCCCATGCTCACCAGGCCGCGGATCATGAAGGCCAGCGCAATCGTCAGCATCACGCCGGCAAACTGCGGCTGACCGGCGATGCGCCGGATCACCAGGGCATCGAGCGCATAGGCCAGCAGCGCCACCACCAGCACCGTCAGCAGCAGCGCCAGCCAGAAGGGCAGGCCCAGCACCACGATGAGGCCCCAGGCGCAAAAGGCCGAGACCACCAGCAGGTCGCCGTGCGCAAAATTGAGCACCTCGGTGGCCTTGTAAATCAGCACAATGCCGAGCGCCACCAGCGCATAGATGGCGCCCACGGCCACGCCGTTGAGCGTCAGCTGCGCCAGCACCAACCAGGTATCGTTCATGCGGGAACTCCCTCTGGGACCACGTCCCTTGGCAGCAGCGGGTCGCGGCAATGGCTGCACGCGACCAGCGGCACAAAAGCATGCCGGCACGCCAGATGGTGCGGCCGGATCGACGATGGCTCCTTCAGATGCTCGAGGCTGGCCCAGGTGCTCAGCGTCGTCAGGTAACCAAACAGGTCCCGGCTGCTATCGGTCAGCCGGTACAGGCGCCGCCGCGCATCCTGGCGGTCGGCCTCCACTTGCAGCAGGCCGGTCTCGCACATGCCTGCCAGGCGGCGCGAGAGCACGCTCGGGACAATGCCCAGGGCCTGCGACAGCTCGTCAAAATAGTGGCAGCCCAGCATGACCGCGGTGACGATCAGCAGGCACCAGCGGTCCACCCGCAAGCCCAGCTGCAGGCCCTTGCTCTCGGCGTTCGGGATGCGCGCGCTGCGCACCACCGGCGCACCGGTGTTGAGCAGGCGTGGGTTGGGGCGCAATTGCAGGCGCAGGTCGCGCAGCCCCGCCGGCGCGCGGCAATGCGCGCACACCAGGGTGGGGCGTGTGCGCTGGCCGCAGCTGCGGTGCACCAGGCGTTGCGGCAGGCGGTCGCGCCGGTCGCCCCAGCGGTGCTCCCAGTCCCAGATCATCAGCACCGGGCCGTAGAGCGCGCGCCCCTTGGGCGTGAGGTGGTAGGTCTGGCGCACCGGGCGCTCCTGGTAGACCTGGGCGCGCAGCACCCCCAGGGCCATCAGCGCTTTCAGGCGCGAGGACAGGGTGGGCCGTGGCATGCCCGAGCGGCGCAGCCAGTCGTCAAAACGGCGCACCCCCACAAAGGCGCCCAGCAACACCTCGGCCGTCCAGCGGTCGCCCACCAGCTGCAGGCCGTGGTTGAGCGTGCTGCTCATGAGCGCATCGTGCAGCAGCGGCAGATCGGGGGACACACGTGTCTCAGGCATGCGGCATGCGCTCCAGCACCATGGCCACCGCCAGCCCGGCGGCGCCGCAGATGGCCACCACCGCGCGCCGCGCATCGCGCCGCTCCAGCTCATCGAGCGCCATGCCCACCAAGGAGGTGCCGGTCGAGCCCATGGCGTGTCCCAGCGCGATCGCGCCGCCGTTCACATTGAGCTTGTCGTGCGGCACGCCCAGGTGGCGCATGTAATGCAGCATCAGCGACGCAAACGATTCGTTGACCTCGAACAGGTCGATGTCGGCCACGCCCAGGCCCGCCTTGGCCAGCGCCCGCTCGGTGGCCGGCACCGAACCGGTGAGGGCCAGCGTGTGGTCCACGCTGACGGTGGCGCACGAGAGAATGCGCGCGCGCGGGCGCAGGCCCTGGGCCCGCGCGGCGTCGGGATGCGCCACCAGCACCGCCGACGCGCCGTCGGCCATGGCCGGCGAGTTGCCCGCATGCTGCACATGGTCGATCTGCGCCAGGCCATAGCGCTCGCACAGCAGCGCGTCAAAGCCGGTCTTCTGGCCCAGCGCGGCAAAGGCCGGTGCCAGCGCCGCCAGCGATGCCGCGTTGGTGCTCGCGCGCGGCGTCTCGTCTTGCGCGAGCAAGGTCGACCCGTCCTCGCCCAGAACCGGCACCACCGAGACAAAGCGGCCCGATTGCACGGCGGCCACGGCGCGCTGCTGCGAGGCCAGCGCAAAGTCGTCGCACTGCGCGCGTGAGAAGCCTTCCATGGTGGCCACCGCATCGGCCGACAGGCCAATGGGCACCAGCGCATGGCGCCGCTGCAGCGCGCCGTCGTGCGTGAGCGGGCCCTGGTCGCTGGCCATGGGCACGCGCGACATCATCTCGACCCCGCCCCCCACCGCCAGCGCGCCCTCCCGCATGGCCGCCTGCGCGGCCAGGTCCAGGGCCGACAGGCCCGAGGCGCAATAGCGGTTGATGGTCAGGCCCGGCACCGCGTCGGACCAGCCGGCCTCGATCAAGCCGAGTTTGCCGATGGCCGAGCCCTGCTCGCCCGTCTGCGTGACGCAGCCAAACACGCCCTCGACCACCTGCTCGGTGGCCAGCGACTGGCGTGCGGCCAGGGCCGACAGGGTCTGCCCGAGCAGGGCCACCGGGGCGATGGGGCGCAGGGCGCCCTTGTCGTTGCCCCGCCCGCGCGGGCTGCGCACCGCGTCAATGATCCAGGCGCCGCTCATGCCGCGTCCTTGGGGCGGCCAGCGGGCCACAGGCGAGGGAAGAAGGCCGGCACGCGCGCGCAGTAGGCCGCGTAGCCGGGTTTGTGTCGATGCATGTGCTTCTCCATCAACGATGTGGCCGAGCCACGGTACATGAACCAGGTGATGTAGGCGACGCTGAACAGACCCAGCACGCCCACGGGATGCGCCAGCGCCAGCAGGGCGTAGCCCCACCACATGCAGGTCTGACCAAAATAATTGGGATGCCGTGTGAGCGCCCACAGGCCGGTGTCGAGCAATTGGCTGCGGTCGCGCCGGGTGCGCAAAAAGCGCGTGAGCTGCCAGTCGCCGCCGGCCTCAAACACAAAGCCCAGCGCCCACACCGCCGCGCCCAGCGCGTCCAGCGGGCCCAGCGGCGCCGCCGGCAAGCCCACCGCCAGCACCAGGGGCAGGGCCCAGACCCACAGCACCACGCCTTGCAGCAGGAACACCTGGAAGTAGCTCCACCACCACCAGCGGCTGCCCGAGCGCTCGCGCCAGCGGGCGTAGCGCGCGTCCTCGCCATGCGGCAGGTTGCGCCGCAGGATGTGCAGGCTGTAGCGGCCAAAGCCCAGCGTGGCCAGCCACAGCGCCAGCGTGGCGGTGCCTGCGGCCACGCCACCCTGCTGCGCCTGCAGCCACCAGGGCAGGGCCAGCATCAGCAGGCCAAAGGCAATGTCCATGATGCTGCTGTCGCGCTTGAGCAGGCTGATCACCCACACCACCGTCAGCCACACCCACAGCCACAGCCCGGCTTGCAGCCACACCGTCAGCCAGGTCTGCGTGGGCCAAAGCCCGGGCAGCATCGCCACCCCCAGCGGCAACAGGGGATAGGCCCAGTCGAGCAGGCGCCGCCCCGACATGGGTCGCGCCCACAGCCAAAGACCCGCCAGCACGGCCCAGAGGGCCAGCAGCGGCACCGGAAACTGCCAGAGGGCGTCGATCATGCGGCCTCCTGCGCGGTTTGGGGGGTGGGGCGCTTGGGCCGGCGCGACTGCACCACCGCAAAGCGCGCGCTCACAAAGGCCAGGTTGGTCAGCGTGGCATTGCCCGCCGGGTTCAGGCCGGTGACGTGGTAGTCGCTGTAGGCCGCTGCAAAGTTCAGCGGCATCGGCCCAGTCAGGTTGATGGTCAGCTGCGCGCCAGCGCGGGCATAGGCCAGCTCGGCCTGTTCGATGAAGGCCTCGTCGGTGGCGTACAGAAAGGCCGTCAGGCCGCCGTGCTCGCGCACATCGGCACAGGCCTGCGCCAGCGCGTCCTGCGCGTCGGCGCAAGCGATCACAAAGCTGATGGGGCCAAAGCGCTCCTGCGCATACAGCGCGCGTTGCGTGGTGCCCACCTGCAGCATGAGCGGCGTGCAGGTGCGCGCCTGCGGGAAGGCCGGGTGCGTGTAGTGGCCCGGCGCCAGCAGCACCTGGCCCACGGCCCGGCCCTCGTCGTGCAGCTGCTGCACCAGCGCCAGGGTCTGCGGCGACTGGATGGTCGCCAGGATCATGGCCGCGCGCCGCGGGTCCTGCGTGAGCGCCTGCACCGCCTGCGCCAGGCGCGCACCCACCTCGGCCAGTGGCACCACGCCTTGCGGGGTCTGCACCCCTTCGCGCGGCACATAGATGTTCTGCGGGCTGGTGCACATCTGCGCGCTGAACATGCACAGCGTCGTGGCCAGGCTGCGCAGCACCGCGTCCAGGTCCTCGCAGGCGGTCAGCACCACGGTGTTGCAGCCAGCGGTTTCGGTGTAGCACAGCGCCGGGTGCGCGTTCTGCTCGACCCACTGGCCAAAGCGCACGCTGCCGGTGAAGTCCACGATGGCGGTGCGCGGGTGCTTGACCAGGCGCTTGCCGATCGGGTCGGCCACGGTGTCCAGCGCCATCGTCACCAGGTTCGGATCAAAGCCGGCGGCCTGCAGCACCTGGCGGCACACCGCCACCGTGATCGCCATCGGCAGCACCGTGGCGGGGTGCGGCTTGACCACCACCGGGTTGCCGGTGGCCAGGCTGGCCAGCATCGAGGGCCAGGCGTTCCAGGTCGGGAAGCTGGCGCAGGCAAAGCAGACCGCCACCCCGCGCGGCACCAGGCGCCAGGTCTTCTCGAGGGCGATCTCCACCTTGCCAAAGCGGCGCGTCCACTGCCCATGCGGCGTGACCGAGCGCATGGCCTGCTCGGCATAGACCAGCGCCTCGATGCCGCGGTCGAGCGCGTTCACGCCCGAGCCGGCATAGGCCATGTTCTCGCTTTGTCCGGCGGTGTGCATGACCGCTTGCGCGATCTCGAACAGGTGGTCGCGGTAGAGCGTCTGCAGCACCTCCATCAGCACGCCCAGGCGCGTCTCGATGCTCGCCTGCGCCCAGGCCGGCATGGCCGCTTCGGCGCTGGCCATCAAGGTGTCCAGATCGGACTGCGGGTAGACAATGCCCAGCGGCGCCTGGGTGTAGGGCGAGACCTCCTCGCCCACCCAGTCCTGCACACCGGGCTGGTCGATCAAAAAGCGGCCGCGCTGGCGATGCGCCTCGAAGGCCGCCCGCCCGCGCGCCTGCGCCGCCTCGGCATCGGGATAGCGCTCGGGCATCTCGGGGTAGGGGCTCCAGGCCTCGCGTCGCGCACAGGCCTCGCGCGCGGCGGCCAGCAGCTCGCGGTGTTGCTCGTACAAGGTGCTCATGCGCGCCTCCATTGCAAGCGGTGGTGCCGCAGCACCGATTGACCAGGCAGCCGGTCGCTGGCCGAGAGCGTCAGGCCGCCATCGGCCGTCAGCTGCACCTGGCGCACCTGCTGGCTGCCGACAAAGTTCGGGTTGAGCGCGTGCTCGACCTCGTGCACCACCACCACCACGCCGTCCTGCTCGCGCAGCTGGTAGGTGCCGGCGTACTGGAAGTAGCTCTCAAAGGCGGCCAGTTGCTCGGCCACCGGCGCGCTGCGCACGCTCTCGCTCGAGAGGCGCGCCCGACCAGCGCGCGCGATGCAGGCCGACATGGCCCCGTCGTGGGTGTAGACGATCAGGCCTTGGGCGTCGGGGCCAAAAGGGTAGCTGGGCGCGCGCCCATCGTCGTAGCGGATGTCCCAGCACACCAGGCGCCAGCTGCCGGGCAGGCGCTCGCGCGCCGCTTGCAATTGCATGGCCCCGCTCATGCGCTCACCCGGTGGCGATCGAGCTGGGCTTGCGGCACCCAGGTCGCATGAAAACCGTTGGGCACGCGCTGGGGCAGCACCACGCGCGCCAGCGGGCCGTCCTGCAAGGCCTGCGCGTCGTGCACCCAGACCTCCGAGCGTTGCTCGCGCTCGTTCCAGACAAAGCCCACCAGGTAACCGTCGTCCTCGGCCTGGGCGCCGTCGCGCTCGGCAAACGGCGCCTCGCTGAACCAGAAGCCATCGCCCGGGTGCTGGGCCACCGCCGTGCCGCGCTCCAGGTCGTACTTGACCAGGCCGGCAAAGTGCGGCTGCTCCAGGGTGCGCATGCGCCCCATCAGCACATGGTAGGTGTAGCGCGTGCGCAGGCCCTGGTAGCGCGCGTTGATCATCGGGAACTCGGTGTTCAGGATGTCGTCGACCACGCCCTCGCGCGTCTGCCCGGTGTGCAGGTTGAAGCGCCACTGGTAGAACTCGTAATCGGTGCCCTGGGTGCCGATGGTGTGCAAGAGGCGCTGCACGTCCAGGCCCCCGTCGTAGCGTCGCGGCATGGCGTAGGGCGTGCCCAGCATCACGATCTCGGTCTCGCCGCGCGCATTGGTCTCTTCCCAGGCATTGGCCACATGCAGCATGTAGCGCGGATCGGCCTCGAACCAGCGGATCTGGTCGCTGGTGCCGTGGCGTGGCACCACCGCAAAGCGCGAGGGCCAGTCGGGCTTGAAGTCGAGGCTGTAGCGCCCGGCCGCCAGCGCCGCCGGGTCGTTGATGAGCGGAAAGTCGTGCAGGATGCTGTGGTGCTCGGTGATCGCCATGTCGTGCGGCAGGCGCGGGCCGGGCAGCGCCACCGGGATCAGCGTGCGCAGCTGCCCCTGTGCGTCGATCACCCCGTAGTGCATATAGGGCGCCCGGTTGCCGTAGGCAAAGAACATGAACTCGCCGGTGCGCTCGTCCACGCGCGAATGCGCCGAGATCTGCAGCCCCACCAGGCGCGGATCGGGCTCGAGCTTGCCCAGGGTCTGCAGCGTCATCGGATCGACCTGGTAGACCGAGCCGCCGCGGTACCACATCGACAGCAGGCGCCCGTTGTGGAACTTGACGTCGGTGTTCGAGGTGTTCTTGAGCGCATCGTCGGGCAGCACGCCATCGGGCATGCGCTGCTTGAGCCCCGGCCACAGGGGCTGACCGGCCTCGCGCTCGGCGCGCAGCCCGTCGGTCTCGACCCAGCGGTTGCGCACGCGCACCTGGCCGCCCTGGAAGTGCACCGCGTGCAGCATGCCATCGCCGTCAAACCAGTGGTAGCGGCCCTTGGGCGGCAGCATGGGCGAGGGGCCGTTGCGCACATACAGGCCATTGAGGTCGGCCGGCACCTGGCCGATCACCGCCAGCGGCGCGCTGTCGATCTCGCGCGTGACCGGCGCAAAACCGCCCTGCAGATTGGGGTTCTCGATCAGGTACGGGGCCGGCGGTGCCAGCAAATCGTCCAAAGCCATGGTGCGCTCCTTCGCCAAATGGGGGGGTCCAACAGGGGCCGGGTTTCGGGTCAGCTGGGCATGCTCAGCAGGCCACCTTCGCGCATGTCGGCGCCGTTGGCCCAGCACGAGTGGGTGCCACTGCACATCTTGTGCGGGAGCTCGACCCGGCAGACGGGGCCGTCGGCAAAGCGCTTGCAATCGATCAGCACCACCTCGGAGCGCTGCGTGTTCTCGTTGGTGACAAAGGTCACCAGGTAGCCGTCGTCCTCGTCCTGGGCGTTGATGCGCGGGGCGAACGGCGCCTCGCTGGCAAACTGGCCTTCGGGCAGGCGGATCTCCCACGACTGGCCGGTCTGCAGGTCGTGCTTGACGTAGCCGTGAAAGAGGAACATGCCCGGCACCTGCACCGCGCTGTAGGCATAGCGGTAGGGCTTGCCGGCGTAGCGCTGGTTGAACATGCCAAATTCCAGGATGCGGTCATCGAGGCGCTGCTCGTGCGTCTGGCCGGTGCGCAGATTGAAGCGCCAGCGGTGCAGGCGCGTGCCCATCTTGTACTGGTCCAGGTACGACATCATGCGTTCGTAGCCGTCGGGTGCGCCCTCGTAATTGCGCGGCATCGGCTCGTCCTGGAAGTAGCCGTCCAGCACGATCTCGTCGCCCTCTTCATAGGCGTTGAGCCAGTGCAGCACAAAGGTGGGCGCGGCCTCGAACCAGCGCACATCGGCCGGGCCGCCGCGGCGCGGGATGATGCCAAAGCGCGAGGGCATGTCGCGGTGAAAGCGCACCACATGGCGACCGCGCTTGAGCATCTCCGGGTCCCAGAACAGCGGGAAGTCGTTGAGGATGGCGTAGTGCTCGGTGAAGGCCATGTCGTGCGGCAGGCGCGGGCCGGGCAGCGGCACCGGCACATAGTGCACCAGCTGGTCGTGGCGGTCCACCACCCCGTAGTGCATATAGGGCGCGTGGGTGCTGTAGTTGAAGAACAGCAGCTCGCCGGTGGCCTCGTCGACCTTGCAGTGCGCCGAGATGCCGTCCAGCGGCGACCAGGCGGGCAGGCCTTGCTGGTCCAGCTTCAGCGGGTCCATGCGGTAACCCTCGCCGCACTGGTAGTAGGTGGTCAGCGCGCGCCCGGCGTGCACCACCACGTCGGTGCTGGAGGCGTCCTTGATGCCGCCGTGCGCGCCCCAGCCGGGCCGGGTCGAGAGCTTGGGGTCTTCGAGCAGGCCGGCCCAAAGGCGGCGCCCGGCTTCCATCTCGGCGCTCAGGCCCTTGGTCTGGACGAAGCGGTTGCGGTAGCGCATGCGGCCGTTCTGGAACGAGGCCATGTGGATCATGCCGTCGCCGTCAAAGGGGTGGTAACGCCCCATGGACTGGAACAGCGGGTTCTGCGTGTTGCGCAGATAGACCCCATCGATATCGGTCGGGATCTGGCCGGCGATCACCGGCAGGTCCTCGGCATTGATCTCCTCATGCAGAGGGGTCCAGGCCCCTTGCAGATAAGGGTGATCACCCGGCTCAAGATCGCCTTGCAGGCGGCGCACCACGTCCACGCTCATCATCGACTCCTTGCGGTTCACTATCCTTGTTGAACTCGATTTGAAGGCGATGACGGCGGGCTGTCATGCGGGTTTTCACTGGGGCTGGGTCATGTGCGCGACGGTCGCGCAGGTGACCTGGGGGCGTTGCGCCCGCAGGATCAGGGGGTGGGGCGGGCCGGCGCAGGCTGCACCGCCAGCATCGCGGCCAGCAGGATCAGGCCGCCGCCGACCAGGGTCTGCGTCTGCCATTGCGCCGCGCCCAGGGCGACCGAGGACACGGCGGCAAACACCACTTCCGAGAGCATCACCAGCGAGGTGGTGTGCGCGCTCAGCCGCGCGGCGCCGTACTGCAAGGTCAGGTTGCCCACCAGAAAGCCCAGGGCCAGCACCAGCGCGGGCCACCAGGGGGCCCCCAGCGCCGGCGGGGCGGCCAGCAGGCCCAGGCTGCTGCCGCCCAAGGCCACCAGCGCCGGAATCAGCGCGCCACCCCCAAACATGGCCATCATGCGCGCGGGCTCGGGGCTGTGGCGCAGCTTGAACAGGCCCACATTGGTGGCGGCAAAGCACAGACCGCCCAGCAGGGCCAGCACATCGGCCGCGTCCTGCGGCACCGGCCAGGGGGCGTCCGCAGGCTTGAGCACGATCCACAGGCCCAGCAGGGCCAGCGCCACGCGCAAGAGCGCCGCGCCGTGCGGGCGCTCGCCCAGCAGCAGCCAGGCCACCAGCACCGACCAGGCGGGCATCAGGTAAAACAGCAGCACCACCCGCACCACATCGCCCACGGTGATGGCCCAGTTGAAGCCCACATTGGTCAGGCCCGAGGCCAGCATCAGCCACCACAGCCCCGGATGGGCGCGCCAGCCCGTGCGCATGGACTGGCCGCGCCATGCCGACCAGGTCAGCAGCGCCAGCAAGGCCAGCAGGTACACCACCGCGGTGCTCCAGAGGGGGTGCAGGCCGATGGCCTGCAATTGCTTGAACGGCCACCACGAGAGGCCAAAGACCAGGGCGTTGAGCAGGAGGCCGGCCACGGCCAGCCCGGTGTGGCCCGGCAGCGGGCTCACGCGGGATCGGCCGCGCGGCGCTTTTTCCACCAGCGCCAGACCAGCCAGATGGCCAGCACCCCCAAGAGGGCAAAGATGGCGTGCTGGAATTGGCGCAGGACCGCAAACATCCAGTCCCAGTTCTGCGCGCCAAAGTAGCCCAGGTAAACCCAGATCGGCACGCTGATGAGGGCGGCAAAGCCGTCCATGAAGAACCAGGTGGCAAAGCTCACGCGGTGGCTCATGCCGGCCGAGAAGAACACCGGGGTGCGCAGGCCGGGCAGAAAGCGGGCCACAAACATCACCCACTTGCCGTATTTGCGAAACGCCTCCTGGGCGCTGGCAAAGCGCTCGGGTGTGAGCACCTTGCGAAAGCCCGGCAGTTGCGAGATGCGCTGGCCATACAGCCGGCCCAGGGTGAACATCAGGCCGTCGCCCACCATCACACCGGCCATGCCCACGGCAAACATGGTGTGCACATCGGCGTGGCCCAGGCCGGCGATCACGCCGCCGGTGACCAGGGTCACATCCTCCGGCACCGGCACACCAAAACCGCAGATGAGCAGCATCACGAACACGGCCAGATAACCGTATTCGGTGAAGATGGGCATCAGAAATTCAAAAACTTCCATGTCGTGGAGAGCGCTGGGCGCACCGGAGCGGGTGCAGGATCCCTTGGCCGCGCGCCAGTGTAAAGCATTTGTGAATGCCCGTTCTTGACCCAAGTGCCCCTGCATGACAGGGATTTGCCGGGCTTGGTGGCACACTTGCCACATGCCCCGTCCGATCCAGGCCCACATCCACCACGCTGCCCTGCGCAACAATCTGACACAACTTCGTGCGCGCGCTGGCGACGCCCGCGTGTGGGCGGTGGTCAAGGCCAATGCCTATGGCCATGGCATCGAGCGCGTTTACGAGGCCTTGCGCGGTGCCGATGGCTTTGCCCTGCTCGACCTGGACGAGGCGCAGCGCCTGCGCGCGCTGGGCTGGCGCGGCCCCATCCTGCTGCTCGAGGGCGTGTTCGAGCCGCGCGACCTGGAGGCGTGCTCGCGCCTGGGCCTGTGGCACACGGTGCATTGCACCGAGCAGATCGACATGCTGGCCGCGCACAAGACCGAGCAGCCGCACCGCGTCTTCCTGAAGATGAACAGCGGCATGAACCGGCTGGGCTTTGCGCCGGCGCGCTACCGCGCCGCCTGGGCCCGCCTCAACGCCCTGCCCCAGGTCGAGGACCTGGCCTTGATGACGCACTTTGCCAACGCCGATGGCCCGGGCGGCATTGCCGAGCAGATGGCGGTGTTTGCCGCCACCACCGCCGACCTGCCGGGCGAGCGCACCCTCTCCAACAGCGCGGCCGTGCTCCGCCACGCGGCGCAGGCCGGTGTGAGCGCCGACTGGGTGCGCCCCGGCATTGCCCTGTACGGCGCAGCGCCCGACCACCCCGAGCATGCGGGCAGCGACTGGCAGCTGCAGCCGGCCATGAGCTTGCGCGCGCGCATCATCGCGGTGCAGACCCTGCAAGCGGGCGACCGCGTGGGCTATGGCAGCCAGTTTTGCGCCGAGGGCCCCATGCGCATCGGCATCGTCGCCTGCGGCTATGCCGACGGTTACCCGCGCATCTGCCCCACCGGCACCCCGGTGCTGATCGATGGCCAGCGCAGCCGCACCCTGGGCCGCGTCAGCATGGACATGCTCTGCGTGGACCTCAGCGGCCTGCCCGCCAGCGGCATGGGCAGCGAGGTCACGCTCTGGGGCGCGTCGGCCCAGGGCAGCGTGCTGTCGGTCGACGAGGTGGCCGCGGGCGCCGGCACGCTGGGCTACGAGCTCCTGTGCGCCCTGGCCCCGCGCGTGCCGGTGGCGGTCCACACCGATTGACGGCCGCACACCGATGAGCGCCCAGCCCCACCCCCATCACCGCCTGGCCCTGGGGCTGGCCCTGGCCACGGTGGTGGTCTGGGGCGGCAACTTCACCTTGCAAAAACACCTGCTGCACCTGCTCGAGCCCTCGGGCTTTTTGCTGCTGCGCTACCTGATCACCGCGGTGGCGGCGCTGCTGCTGCTGCGCCTGAGCGGCGGGCGCTGGTGGCCCCAGCTCTCGCGCAGCGAGCTGGGCCAGATGCTCTGGCTCGGGGTCTTGGGCCACACCCTGCATGTGGGCGTGGTGGTGCATGGGGTGCACCTCTCGACGCCGTTCTCCAGCGCGATCTTGCTGGCCTCGGGCCCGCTCTTTACCTTGCTGCTGCTGCGCTGGCAGCGCGCCGAGCGCCTGCAGCCGGCGCAGCTGATCGGGGTGCTGCTGGCCCTGCTGGGCATGCTGATGTTTCTCTCCGACAAGCTGCTGGGCGGCCAGTGGCGCGCCGGCGGCGGCGACCTGGTGCTGCTGATGGCCTCGATTTTTTATTCGGTCTACACCGTGCAGGCGCAGCCGGTGATGCTGCGCCACGGCGCCCTGACCACCATGGGCTGCTCGACGCTGCTGGGCAGCTTGCCGCTCATTGCCTGGACCTTGCCCACCGCCGGCAACGTGCCCTGGCAGGCCCTGACCGGGCTCGATTGGCTGGGCCTGTGGTGGGCGGTGCTGGTGTCGGGCTTTGGCGGCTGGCTGGCCTGGGGCTGGATCAACACCCAGCTGGGCGTGGCGCGCACCGCGCCGCTGCTGTACCTGATCCCGCCGGTGGCCGGTGTGTTTGCCTGGGCCCTGATGGGCGAGCACTACAGCTGGATCAAGCTGCTGGGCGCGCTGGTCATCCTGCTGGGCGTGGCCCTGGCCCAGTACGCGGCGGTGTGGCTCGCCCGCTGGCGCTGAGCCGCCTCAGGGCACCAGCGCCAACAGCACAAAGGCCGCAAAAATCACCAGGTGCACCGCGCCCTGCATCATGCTGGTGCGGCCGTGGGCCAGGGTCAGGGTGCCCACCGCAAAGGTCAGCACCAGCAGCACCAGGTCCTTGTCCTGCAGGCCCAGGGTCAGCGGCAGGCCCAGCCACAGCGCCACCAGCACCACCGCGGGAATCGTCAGGCCGATGCTGGCCAGCGCCGAGCCCAGGGCCAGGTTCAGGCTGGTTTGCAGGCGGTTGGCCTGCGCGGCGCGCAGCGCGGCCAGGGTCTCGGGCAGCAGCACCAGCAGCGCAATCGCAATCCCCACCACCGAGGCCGGCGCCTGCAGCGCGCGCACGCCCGACTCGATCAGCGGGGTGAGCGACTTGGCCAGGCCCACCACCGCCAGCAGGCCCAGCACCATTGCGCCCAGGCTCCAGAGCGCGGTGCGCGTGCTGGGCGGCTGGGCATGGCGGCTTGGGTTGCGCGCGTCCGCCTCGGGCAAGAAGTAATCGCGGTGCCGCACGGTCTGGAAAAAGGTGAACACCAGCCACAGCACCGCCGAGCTCAGGCACACAAACAGCAGCTGGGCGGCGGTGTAGGTGCCCTCGGGCGAGCTGGTGGTGAAGGTGGGCAGCACCAGCGACAGCGTGCTCAGGGCCACCAGCGTGGCCATGGCCGGGCCAACCCCGTCCACCCGAAACGATTGCTCGCGGTGGCGCAGGCCGCCCAGCAACAGGCACAGCCCGACCACGCCATTGCAGATGATCATGATGGCCGCGAACAAGGTGTCGCGCGCCACCTGCGCCCCGTTCGGGCTGCCCCCGGTCATGAAGGCCAGGATCAGCGCCACCTCGATGACCGTGACCGCCAGGGCCAGGATCAGCGTGCCCAGGGGTTCACCGGTGCGGTGGGCCACCACCTCGGCGTGGTGCACCGTCGAGAGCACCGCCAGCACCAGTGCCGGCACCGCCAGCCCCCACATCCCGGGGCCCAGCGCAGCCGGCGCATTGCTGAGCACCCCCAGCACGGCCAGGGCCAGCGGCGGGACCAGCAAATGAAGCAGGTGGCGGTTCATGGGACATCGGGGTGGCAACACAGTGAACAGGCCTTCGACTGTAGGTCAAGCCCCCCGACCTTGTGTGGCGCGCGGAATTGCGCGCGGGCCTCAGAAGACCGTGCCGCGCAGCCAGTGGTCCCAGGTGGTCTTGGCCACCAGCGCCAGCACCACCACAATGAAGACCCGGCGCACAAAGCCCGCCCCATGGCGCAGCGCCAGCCGCGTGCCGATCAGGCTGCCGGCCACATTGGCCACCGCCATGGCCAGCGCCAGGTGCCACCAGACATGGCCTTGCCAGGCAAACAGGCTGAGCGCCGAGAAATTCGAGGCCGCGTTGACCAGCTTGGCGTGCGCCGAGGCGTGCAGAAAGTCGTGCCCCAGCAGGCGCACATAGGCCAGCACCAGAAAGCTGCCGGTCCCTGGCCCAAAAAAGCCGTCGTACCAGCCGATCACCAGGCCGATCAACAAACCGCGCCAGAGCGCCGCCCAGCCCGCGTGTCGGGGCGCATGCGTTTGTCCCAGGTCCTTGCGCACCAGGGTGTAGGCCAGCAGCAGCAGCAGCATCACCGGCAGCGCACGGCGGAACATCTGCGCGTCCACCATCGTCACCATCCAGGCCCCCAGCAGCGAGCCCCCCAGGGCCGCCAGGGCGGTGGGCAGCAGGGTGCGCCATTGCAGCTGCACCCGGCGGCTGTATTGCCAGGTGGCCATGGCCGTGCCCCAGATCGAGGCGCTTTTGTTGGTGCCAAAGAGCGTGGCCGGCGCCGCCCCCGGGTAAGCGGCAAACAGGGCCGGCACCAGGATCAGCCCGCCGCCGCCAACGATCGAATCGACCAGACCGGCCAGCAGCGAGGCCACAGAGACAAACAGCAATTCCATGGGCGGATTCTCGCACCGGGGGGACAAAAAAAAGACGCCGCATCGGCGGCGTCAGGATGACATCTTATGGGGATGTTCGGATGGATGTTGTTGGCAGAGTTGTCTCCTCGGCCCTCGGATGGCGGCGTGGCCGCATCGCGTTGACCGGGACTTTACGCGCTGGCCCGGGGCCGCCCACTCAGGGATTTCCCGGTCGGCGACCGGGAAAAACCCTAGGGCATGAGGCCCAAGGTATTCAGCTTCGGTCTTCCGACAGGTAGGCGGCGGCTTTTTCGGCCAGCATCAGCGTGGGGCTGTTGGTGTTGCCGCTGGTGATGCTGGGCATCACGCCGGCGTCCACCACCCGCAGGCCGGCCACGCCGCGCACGCGCATGCGCGTGTCGACCACCGCCATCGGGTCGTCGGCGCGGCCCATGCGGGTGGTGCCCACCGGATGGAAGATGGTGCTGGCAATGTCGCCGGCCAGGCGCGCCAACTCCTCGTCGCTTTGGTACTGCGGGCCGGGGCGGAACTCCTCGGGCGCAAAGCGCGCCAGCGCCGGCTGCGCCATGATGCGCCGCGTCACGCGCAGGCTTTGCGCGGCCACCCGGCGGTCCTCGTCGGTCGAGAGGTAGTTGGGGTCGATGGCCGGCGCGTCCTCAAAACGGGGGCTGCGGATGTGCACCGAGCCGCGGCTGGTCGGGTTGAGATTGCACACGCTGGCGGTGATGGCCGGGAAGCGGTGCAGCGGCTCGCCAAACGCATCCAGCGAGAGCGGCTGCACATGGTATTGCAGGTTGGCCCAGGGCTGGCTGGGGTCGCTGCGGGTGAAGGCGCCCAACTGGCTGGGCGACATGCTCAGCGGGCCGGTGCGCCGCGCCAGGTACTCCAGGCCCATGGCCGCCTTGCCCCACAGGCTGTTGGCCAGGGTGTTGAGGGTGCGCGTGCCGCTCACCTTGTAGACCGCGCGGATTTGCAGGTGGTCTTGCAGGTTGGCGCCCACGCCGGGCAGCGCATGCTGCACCGGCACGCCAGCGGCCTGCAGCACCGCCGGGTCGCCAATGCCCGAGAGCTCCAGCAGCTGCACCGAGCCGATGCTGCCCGCGCTGAGCACCACCTCCTGGCGCGCGCGCACCTGCACCCGCTCCAGACCGGTCCAGACCTCCACGCCCACGCAGCGCGGCGCGCCATCGGCGCCGGGCTCGATCAGCAGGCGCGTGACCTGCGCCTTGGTCCACAGCTCGAAGTTCTGCCGCCCGTAGCAGGTGGGGCGCAAAAAGGCCTTGGCGCTGTTCCAGCGCCAGCCGGCTTTCTGGTTGACCTCGAAATAGGCCACGCCCTCGTTGTCGCCCCGGTTGAAGTCCTCGGTGGCCGGGATGCCCGCCTGCTGCGCCGCCTGGGCCCAGGCCTCCAGCACCTCATAGCGCACCCGCTGGCGCTCCACGCGCCACTCGCCCCCGGCACTGCGCCCGCGCAGGGTGTGCCAGTGGCTGCCCTCGGGCGCTGCCGGATCGAACAGCGCCGGCAGGCAACCGCGCGCGCCGTGAAAGTCGCTGGCCCCGCCGTGGTGGTCCTCGTGCAGCTTGAAATAGGGCAGCACATTCGACCAGGCCCAGCTCGGGTCGCCGGTTTCGTCGGCCCAGCGGTCGTAGTCGCGCGCCTGGCCGCGCATGTAGATCATGCCGTTGATGCTGGAGCAGCCGCCCAGCACCTTGCCGCGCGGGTACCGCAGGCGGCGGCCATTGAGCCCGGCGGCCGGTTCGGTCTCGTACAGCCAGTCGGTGCGGGGGTTGCCGATGCAGTACAGATAGCCCACCGGGATGTGCACCCAGTGGTAGTCGTCCTTGCGGCCGGCCTCGATCAGCAGCACGCGCTGGCGCGCATCGGCGCTCAGGCGATTGGCCAGCAGGGCCCCGGCCGTGCCGGCACCGACAACAATGTAATCAAACGTGGGTTCGCTCATGGGGCATCCTGTGGCAATGCCCGCGATTGTGCACGCGAGCGCCACGTGTGGACCTGACAGAGGTTCACACGTGGCCGGCGCGGCCGCCTTACTGGCTGGTCGGCATCACAAATTCGGCGCCTTTGCCAATGCTCTCGGGCCAGCGCTGCATGATGCTTTTTTGCTTGGTGTAGAAGCGCACGCCCTCTTCGCCGTAGGCGTGCATGTCGCCAAACAGCGAGCGCTTCCAGCCGCCAAAACCGTGCCAGGCCATGGGCACCGGGATCGGCACGTTGATGCCCACCATGCCCACCTGGATGCGGCGGCCAAACTCGCGCGCCACGTTGCCGTCGCGCGTGAAGCACGAGACCCCGTTGCCAAACTCATGGTCGTTGATCAGCTGGACCGCCTGCGCCAGGTCGGGCACCCGCACGCACGAGAGCACCGGGCCAAAAATTTCCTCGCGGTAGATCTTCATGCTGGGGCTGACATGGTCAAACAGCGTGCCGCCAAGCCAGAAGCCCTGCTCGCAGCCTGCGCCGGCTTGCTGACCCGCAAACTCGCGGCCGTCGACCAGCAGCTGCGCGCCTTCGCTCACCCCCGCGTCGATGTAGCCGCGGATGCGCTGGCGTGCCGCCTCGGTCACGATGGGGCCCATCTCGGCGGCCAGGTTCATGCCGTCGAGCACCTTCAGGGCGCGTGTGCGCTCGATCAGGCGGGGCATGATCTTGTCGGCCACATCGCCCACCAGCACCGCCACCGAGATCGCCATGCAACGCTCACCGGCCGAGCCGTAGGCGCTGCCGATCAGGGCATCGACCGCCTGGTCCAGATCGGCGTCGGGCATCACCACCATGTGGTTCTTCGCGCCGCCGAGCGCCTGCACCCGCTTGCCGTGGCGCGCGCCGGTTTCGTAGATGTGGTTGGCAATCGGTGTCGAGCCCACAAAGCTCACCGCCTTCACATCCGGGTGCGCCAGCAGCGCGTCCACCGCTTCCTTGTCGCCCTGCACCACATTGAACACGCCATCGGGCAGCCCGGCCTGCTGCAGCAGCTCGGCCATGCGCAGCGCCGGCGAGGGGTCGAGCGGGCTCGGCTTGAGCACAAAGGTGTTGCCGCAGGCCAGAGCCACCGGGAACATCCACATCGGCACCATCACCGGGAAGTTGAAGGGCGTGATGCCGGCCACCACGCCCAGGGGCTGGCGCAGCGTCCAGTTGTCGATGCCGGTCGAGACCTGGTCGGTGAAGCCGCTCTTGAGCAGCTGCGGGATGCCGGTGGCGAACTCCACGATCTCGATGCCGCGCGTGACCTCGCCCTGCGCGTCGGTGAAGACCTTGCCGTGCTCGGCGGTGATCAGGCGCGCCAGCTCGTCGCGGTGCTGGTTCAGCAGCTCCAGAAAGCGGAACATGACCCGCGCGCGGCGCAGCGGCGGCAGATCGCTCCAGGCCGGGAAGGCGGCCTGCGCGGCGGCCACCGCGCGGTCCACCTCGGCGCTGCTGGCCAGGGCCACCTCGCCGGTCACGGCGCCGGTGGCCGGGTTGGTCACGGGCTGCTGGCGGCCCGAAGTGCCGGCGCTGCGCTGGCCGGCAATGAAGTGTGCAATGGGGGTGGGGGCCATGGGGGACGCTCCTGAAGCGATGTGCAAAACCCGCAGTCTAGACAAGGCACGGGCGCTGCGGCAAGGGGCTGGGCTTGAATTGATTGTTCAGAATGTTGAACAATCGAGTGATGAACGAGCAAAAAATCACCGAGCTGTGGAGCCATCTGCACTGGCTTGCCGAGCTGGCCCGCCAGGGCAGCTTCACCGCGGCGGCGGCGCGCCTGGGCGTGAGCAAGGCGGCCATGAGCCAGCGCATTGCCGAGCTTGAACGCGCCGCGCGCGTGCCGCTGGTGCAGCGCACCACCCGCAGCGTGCGCCTGACCGAGGCCGGCCAGCGCCTGGTCGACGAGGTGCGCCAGCCCTTTGAGCAGATCGCGCAGAGCTTTGAGCGCGTGCGCGACCTGGCCGAGCAGCCTGGCGGCCTCTTGCGCCTGACGGCCCCGGTGGCGCTGGCGCGCCAGCAGCTGATGCCCTTGCTGACCGAGTTTTTGCGCCTGCACCCGGCGGTGCGGCTGGAGCTGGACATGTCCGATCGCTTGCGCGCGCTGGCCACCGAGGGCTTTGACCTGGCGATCCGGCATGCCGACCGCGCGCCCGACACGCATGTGGCCTGGACCTTGTGCGAGACCGATTCGGTGCTGGTGGCCACCCGCGCCTATCTGCGCCGCGCCGGCACCCCCCAGACCCCGGCCGAGCTGGCGCAGCACAACTGCCTGCACTATCCGCGCTCGCAAGAGACGCCGGTGTGGACCTTCACGCCGCGCCAGGGGCGCGCCAGCGCGGCGCTGAACCTGGCGGTGCAGGGCCGCCTGTCGGCCAACAACAGCGAGGCCCTGCGCGAGGCGGCGCTGACGGGCGAGGGCATTGCCCTGTTGCCCGATTTCAGCGCCCAGGCGGCGCTGCGCAAGGGCGCGCTGGTGGCGGTGCTGCCCGAGTGGCGCGTGGACGGCGGCTTTGGCCGCCGCATCAGCGCCATCCGACCCTATACCCCGCAGGTGCCACGCGCCGTCAGTGCCCTGGTCAGCCACCTGCGCCAGCGCCTGGCGGCGGGGTTTGCGCCCTGAGGGCGGGCACGGCCGCTCAGGCCGGCACCGGCCGCCGCCTGAACATGCTCCAGCCGTCCATGTGCAGGACCTGCTCGCCGCGCTGGTTGTGCATGTTCCAGTGCGTGCGCACCAGGCCCACCTCGGGGCGCGAGCGCATGGGGCGGGTTTCGATCACGCGGTGCGTCAGGTGCAGCTCATCGCCCGGGTGCACCGGCTTGAGCCACTGCAGCTTGTCGAGCCCCGGCGAGCCCAGGCTGGCGGTCTTGCACAAAAAGTTCTGCACCATCAGGCGCATGGCCAGGCCGCAGGTGTGCCAGCCGCTGGCGCTCAGGCCGCCAAACACCGAGGCGCGTGCGGCCTCCTCGTCCAGATGAAAGGGCTGCGGGTCGAATTGGCGCGCAAAGGCCAGGATCTCTTCGCGTGAGACCTGCGTGCGGCCCAGATCGCGCGCCTGCCCCACCGCAAAGTCCTCCCAGTACAGCATCTCGTCCATCAGCGCCCCCCGCTCACGTCCAGCAAGGCCATGGTGGTGTAGCTGGCCGCATCGCCCAGCAGCCACACAATCGCCTCGGCCACCTCGTCGGCGCTGCCGCCGCGCTGCATGGGCACCAGGTGCTGCAGCTCGCGCACCCGATTGGGCAGCCCGCCCGAGGCGTGGATGTCGGTCTCGATCAGGCCCGGCCGCACCGCGTTGACGCGGATGCCCTCGGCGCCCAGCTCGCGCGCCAGCCCGATCGTCAGGCTGTCGATGGCGCCCTTGCTGGCCGCATAGTCCACATACTGGCCGCCCGCGCCCAGGCGCGCAGCCGCGCTCGAGAGGTTGACGATGCTGCCGCCCTGGCCCCCATGGCGCGTGCTCATGCGGCGCACCGCCTCGCGCGCGCACAGCATGCTGCCCAGCACATTGATGTCGAACATGCGGCGCCAGCGCGCCATCGTCATCTCGTCCAGGCGCGCGCTCACATCGACCACCCCGGCGTTGTTGACCAGACCGCTCAGGCGCCCCAGCTGCGCATCGACCTGCGCGAACATGGCCAGCACCTGGGCCTCGTCGGCCACGTCGGCGCCGACCGCGATCGCGCGCCCGCCGGCGGCCTCGATCTCGCGCACCAGGGCCAGCGCCGTCTCGCGCTCCCGCGCGTAATTCACCGCCACCGCCCAGCCCGCTTTGGCGGCCAGCCGGCAGGTGGCCGCGCCAATGCCCCGGCTGCCCCCTGTCACCAGTACGACCTTGTCCATGTCTGCCTCCTGAAAATTCGACAAAATCACGAAAACCGAACCGTCGGGCCACACCGGCCCGGGCCGCAGCAACCATTACAACCCAAGCCAGGAGAACCCCATGTCACGCATGATCGAATTGACCGCCGCCGACGGCACCCGCGTCGGCGCCTACGAAGCCCGCCCGGCCCAGGGCAGCCCCCGTGGGGCGGTGGTGGTGATCCAGGAGATCTTTGGCGTCAACGCGCACATCCGCAACGTCGCCGATGGCTATGCCCAGGCGGGCTATCTGGCGATTGCGCCCGACATGTTCCAGCGCGTGCAGGCCGGCGCCCAGCTCGGCTACGAGCAGGCCGACATGGCCGAGGGCATGCGCCTCAAGAGCGCCGCCGAGGCCTTGCCCGCCCCCGGCGTGCTGCAAGACATCCAGGCGGCGATCGACCATGCCGCGCGCGAGAGCGGCGGCAAGGTGGGCATCGTGGGCTATTGCTGGGGTGGCCTGCTCACCTGGCGCAGCGCCTGCCTGCTTGAGGGCCTGAGCGCCGCGGTGCCGTATTACGGCGGTGGCATCACCAGCGAGACCGAGGCCGCGCGCACCCCCCAGGTGCCGGTGCTGGCGCACTTTGCCGCGCAAGACCACTGGATCCCGCTGGACGGGGTCAACGCCCTGCGCGCGCGCCACCCGGGCATCCAGGTCGAGGTGTACGGCGCCAACCACGGCTTCAATTGCGACCAGCGCGCCGCCTGGCATGCGCCGTCGGCGCAGCTGGCGCGCGAGCGCACGCTGGCCTTTTTTGCGCGCCACCTCTGAGCCGGCGCGCCAGCGGGCCTATCGGCCTTGCTGCGCCAGGTAGCGCTTGCGCCAGAACACCAGGCCCAAGCCCAGCGCCATGGCGGCCATGCCGCCCAGCGTCCACCAGAAGGCGCTGGCGGTGTGCAGCCAGGGCATGAACTCGAAGTTCATGCCAAAGATACCGGCCACCAGATTGAGCGGCAGAAAAATCGCCGTCAGCGCGGTCAGCGTGCGCATGATGTCGTTGGTGCGGTTGCTCTGCACATTGAAGTGCATCTGCACCGCCGTCTCGGTGCTGTGCTCGAGCCGCCGCACATGCTGGACCACGCGGTCGATGTGCTCGAGCACATCGCGGCTGCGGATCTTCAGCAGGTCGAGTTGCGGCGCATCGACCGCCGCCTCGTTGGCGGCCCAGGCCTCCAGCGATTCGGTCCAGCCCTGCAGCGCGGTGCGCTGGTCTTCGCACAAGGCCTCGAGCTGGTGCAACGCGCCGCGCGCATGCAGCAAGGCCTCCCAGCGCGAAAACCGCGCCGTTGGGTTGAGCAGCTCGGTCTGCCAGTGGCCCAGCTGCTGGCCCAGCTCGCGGCGCAGGTCCAGGTAGCCGTCGACCATCTGGCTGATGATGCGCAGCATCATGTCGGCCGGGCTGCGCGGCACCCCGCGCGCGCCGGTCGAGCGCAGGTCGGGCTCGGCGCTGGCCGCACCTGCGGCGGCCAGCAGCCGCGCGGCATAGGCCTCGCGCACGGCGCAGTCGTCCGGGTGCACGCTCAGCAGCACGCGGTCAAACACCGCAAAGCCCACCGGGCGGGTGTCGATGCGTTGCAAGACGGGTGGGCCGGGGCGCTTGCCAGCGGCCGGGGCCGGCGTCACGGGCGGCGCACTGCCACTGGCCTGCGCCAGGCGACGGAACACCAGCAGGTCGTACTGCGCGCTGTAGTCAAAGTGCGAGGGCAGCTGGTCGTTGAGCAGGTCCGAGACGTGCAGATCCACCAGCGATTGACCGCACAGCTGCTCCAGCGCGGCCTGCACCCGCGCGGTTTCCTGCGCAAAAGCGCTGCGCGAGCAGGCGATCCAGACAAAGCCTCCCTCGGGCAGCTGCGTGGGCAGCGCGGTGCCGGCCTCGACCCGGTGGCCTGCAACGCACAGCACCCGCATGGCGCGAGCCTCAGCGCTGCGCCTGCAGGCGCCGGGCGGCGTCGCGTGCGAAGTAGGTGAGGATGCCGTCGGCGCCGGCCCGCTTGAACGCCAGCAGGCTCTCGAGCATCACCGCGTCGTGGTCGAGCCAGCCGTTTTGCGCCGCGGCCTTGAGCATGGCGTACTCGCCCGAGACCTGGTAGGCAAAGGTCGGCATGCGGAAGGTGTCCTTGACGCGGCGCACCACGTCCAGATAAGGCATGCCGGGCTTGACCATCACCATGTCGGCCCCCTCGGCAATGTCCATGGCCACCTCGCGCAGGGCCTCGTCGGTGTTGCCCGGGTCCATCTGGTAGGTTTTCTTGTTGCCCTTGCCCAGGTTGGCGGCCGAGCCCACCGCGTCGCGGAAGGGGCCGTAGAAGGCGCTGGCGTATTTGGCGCTGTAGGCCATGATGCGGGTGTGGATGTGGCCGCGCGCCTCCAGCGCCTGGCGGATGGCGCCCACGCGCCCGTCCATCATGTCGCTGGGCGCGACGATGTCGACCCCGGCCTGCGCCTGCACCAGCGCCTGCTGCACCAGCACCCGCGTCGTCTCGTCGTTGAGGATGTAGCCCGCGTCGTCGAGCAAGCCGTCCTGGCCGTGGCTGGTAAAGGGGTCCAGCGCCACATCGGTCATCACCCCCAGCTGCGGGAATTCCTTCTTCAGCGCCTGCACCACGCGGGGCACCAGGCCGTCGGGATTGGTCGCCTCGCGCCCTGTTGGGTCCTTGAGCGCCGGGTCGATCACCGGGAACAGCGCCATGACCGGAATGCCCAGCGCCACACAGTCCTGCGCAACCGGCAGCAGCAGGTCCAGGCTCAGCCGCTCGACCCCGGGCATGGAGGCAACCGGCTGGCGCTGCTGCTGGCCATCGAGCACAAAGACCGGGTAGATCAGGTCATGCGCCGTCAGGCGGTGCTCGCGCACCAGGTCACGGGTGAAGTCGTCGCGGCGCAGGCGGCGCGGACGGGACAGGGGGAAGGGGGCGGGATGGGTCATGAGGAAAATTGTGCCTGAAGTGGGCCCGCCTGCCCACGCCCACCGCGTCGCCTTGGCGCCCCGGCGTGCGTCGCAGTTTGTGTGAATTTGGCAAAAACGCATCAGCCCAACAATTTTTCTTGTTCTCCAAAACTCTTTTTGATAAATTCTCCAACGGGCAGCTTGCTGCCCCCCGCTTTTCCTCCCTGAGCGGGCGCCGCGCGTCGCAAGAGGCGTGGTTTGCCACCCTCGGCCTCGGCCGGGGGTTTTTTTTGCCTGTTCCGGTCGCGGCGGCAGGGCTACACTTGCGCCATGCTCTGGATCAAAGCCCTGCACATCGTCTTCATTGCCAGCTGGTTTGCTGGCCTGTTCTACCTGCCGCGCATCTTTGTGAACCTGGCCATGGTGGCGCCCGACTCGGTGGCCGAGCGCGATCGCCTCTTGCTCATGGCGCGCAAGCTCTACCGCTTCATGACCTTGCTGGCCGTGCCGGCCCTGGCCCTGGGCCTGTGGCTTTGGTTGTATGTCGGCATCGGCCTGGGGGGCGGGCAGGGCTGGATGCATGCCAAGCTGCTGGTCGTGCTCCTGCTGCTGGCTTACCACCACGTCTGCGGCCGCATCCTGCGCCGCTTTGCGGCCGGGCAGATGCAGCGCAGCCATGTCTGGTTCCGCTGGTTCAACGAGGTGCCGGTGCTGCTGATGCTGGTCGCCGTGATCCTGGTGGTGGTCAAGCCCTTCTGAGCGGGCGCCCACCGACCCGCCGTGAGCCCCACCGCACGCCACCGCACCGCCGCCTGGCCGCTGGCCGCGGTGTATGCGGTGCTGGTGGTCTACGCCAGCCTGTATCCCTTCGAGGGCTGGCGCCTGCAGGGCATTGCCCCCTGGTCCTTTCTCTGGGCCCCCTGGCCGCGGTACTGGAGCCGCTTTGACCTGGTGGCCAATGTGCTGGGCTATGCCCCCCTGGGCTTTTTCATCGCCCTGGCCTGGCTGCGCGATCCGCGGCGCAGGCGCTGGGCCGCGGTGCTCTTGGCGCTGGCGCTGTGCAGCGCCCTGTCGCTGTGCATGGAGTCGCTGCAGATGTGGCTGCCCCGGCGCGTGCCCTCCAATGCCGACGCCCTGCTCAACGCCCTGGGCGCGCTGCTGGGGGCGCTGGTGGCGCGCGGGCTCGATGCCATGGGGGTGCTGGCGCGCTGGGGGCGCTTTCGCCAGCAGTGGTTTGGCCACCAGCACGCTGGGGCGCTGACCCTGCTGGCGCTGTGGCCGCTGGCCCTGCTCTTTCCTGCTGCCGTGCCCTTTGGCCTGGGCCAGGTGCTCGAGCGCCTCGAAAACACCTTGGCCCAATGGCTGGAGGGCACGCCCTGGCTCGAGTGGCTGCCGCTGCGGGACGTCGAGCTGCAGCCCATGCTGCCCATGGCCGAGCTCATCTGCATGGTGCTGGGCCTGTTGCTGCCGCTGCTGCTGGCCTACAGCCTGGTGCGCGGCGTGCGCCAGCGCCTGCTGCTGGCGGCGGCGCTGGGCCTGGCCGGGGTGCTGGCCAGCGCCCTCTCGGCCGCGCTGACCTGGGGCCCCGCCCATGCCTGGGCCTGGCTCGATGCGCCCACCCTGCGCGCCCTGCTGCTGGCGGCCCTGCTGGCCCTGGCGCTGCTGCGCCTGTCCCCGCGCGCGGCCGTGCTGCTCGCCCTCATTGGCCTGGTCTGGCAGCTGAGCATGCTCAACAACGCCTCGGCCAGCGTGTACTTTGTGCAAAACCTGCAGATCTGGGAGCAAGGCCGCTTCATCCGCTTTCATGGCCTGATCCAGTGGATGGGCTGGCTCTGGCCGTATGGGCTGCTGTGGCATTTGGTGCTGCGCCTGATGGCCTCGCCCGCCCGGGCCCAGGGCTGAGCGTCCTACAATCGCCGCCATGAGCGATACCACCCCTGCGCCGTACTTTCAGCGCCACATTTTCTTCTGTCTGAACCAGCGCGCAGGCGGCGAGGCCTGCTGCGCCGATCACAACGCCCAGGCCGCGTTTGACCACTGCAAACAGCGCGTCAAGGCCCTGGGCCTGGCCGGCCCCGGCCAGGTGCGCGTGAACAAGGCCGGTTGCCTCGATCGCTGCGCTGGCGGCCCGGTGGCGGTGGTCTACCCCGACGCCACCTGGTACACCTTTGTGGACCAGGCCGACATCGACGAGATCGTCGAGTCGCACCTGAAAAACGGCCAGCCGGTCGCGCGCCTGCAACTGCCGCCCGAGATCGGGCGCTGAGCACCGGCCTCGCATGAACGCGGCCACCGAAGCCCTTACCTTGGCGGGCCCCTGCGGCCCCCTGCAAGCGCTGCGCGATCGGCCCGCGCCGGGCACGCCCGTGCGCGGCGTGGCCGTCATCGCCCATCCCCACCCGCTGTTTGGCGGCACCATGGACAACAAGGTGGTGCAGACCCTGGCGCGTGCGGCGGTGCAGGCCGGCTGGGTCGCGCTGCGCTGGAATTTTCGGGGCGTGGGCTCATCGGCCGGGCAGTACGACGAGGGGCGCGGCGAGATCGACGATGCCATGGCCGTGCTGGCCGCCTGCGCAGGCGACGGCCCGGTGGTGGTGGCCGGTTTTTCCTTTGGCGCCCATGTGGCCAGCCATGTGGCCCAGCGCCTGGTGGCCGCTGGCCGCATGCCCGAACGCCTGATCCTGGTCGGCACCGCCGCCTCCCGGTTTGCGGTGGCCCCGATCGACCCCGAACTGCAGCCGCGCACCCTGGTGCTGCACGGCGAGCAGGACGAGACCGTGCCCCTGGCCAGCGTGCTGGACTGGGCGCGGCCGCAGCACCTGCCGGTGACCGTGATCCCCGGCGTCGAGCATTTCTTCCATGGGCAGCTGCCGCTGTTGCGCCGGCTGGCCCTGCAACACCTCTCTTGATGGGCAACGATGCCCAAGCCGCTTGCCATGACCTTGCTCCCGATGACCCGAATCCTGCGCCGTGGCGCCGCCCTGGCCCTGGCCCTGTGCCTGTTTGGCCAAGCCGCGCTGGCGCAAATGCCCAGCCCACCCGATGTGGCCGCGCGCGCCTACCTGCTGCTCGATGTCAGCGCCAACCAGGTGCTGGCCGCCAAGGACCCGGACATGCCGGTCGAGCCAGCCTCGTTGACCAAGCTGATGAGCGCCTACCTGGTCTTTGACGCCCTGCGGGCCCGCAAGATCACGCTGGCGCAGACCTTCCCCGTTTCCGAGCGTGCCTGGAAGATGTCGGGGTCGCGCATGTTCATCGACCCCAAGATGCAAGTGCCCGTCGAGGACCTGCTCAAGGGCATGATCGTGCAGTCGGGCAACGACGCCACCGTGGCGCTGGCCGAGGGCGTGGCCGGCAGTGTCGAGCGCTTTGTGCAGCTGATGAACGATCAGGCGCGCGCGCTGGGCATGCAAAAAACCAGCTACAAAAACCCCGAGGGCCTGACCGAGCCGGGCCACACCACCACCGCGCGCGATCTGTCGATCCTGGCCACCCGCCTGATGCGCGACTTTCCCGACTACGTGTCGTACTACGCGATCAAGAAGTACCGCTACCCCGGCACCCCGGCGGCCAACGAGAACAACCGCAACCTGCTGCTGTTTCGCGACCCGAGCGTCGACGGCCTCAAGACCGGCCACACCCAGGCGGCGGGCTATTGCCTGGTCGCCACCGCCAAGCGCGACTTCCCCAATGTGGGCACGCGCCGCCTGCTCTCGATCGTGCTGGGCGCCGACAGCGAGAACGCGCGCGCCAACGAAAGCCAGAAGCTGCTCAACTGGGGCTTTACCGCGTTTGACGCGGTGCGCCTGCTGAGCCCCGGCCAGGCCGCGGCCACGCCGCCGGTCTGGAAAGGCAAGGAAAACACCGTCAAGCTCGGCAGCTTCGAGCCCCTGGTGGTGGCGGTGCCGGCCGGCAGCGCCGGTCAGATCAAGACCCAGATCGTGCGCCCCGACCCCATCGTGGCGCCGCTCAGCAAGGGCCAGACCGTGGGCAGCCTCAAGGTCCTGCGCGGCGACCAGCCGCTGCTGGACGTGCCGCTGCGCGTGCTCGAACCGGTCGAAGAGGCGGGGCTGATTGGCCGCGCCTGGGACGCCATGCGCCTGTGGATCAAGTAAGGCGCCGGCCCGCTCCCGGGGGGCTGCCGACCCCCGAATTTGCCAAAGCCGTCATCTGACGCTATACTGGTGGGCTTTTCCGCATTTGGAGCGGGGAAGATCCTTTTGTCTATTCAAACGTTTAGGGACGTTTTCAATGCCAACCATCAACCAACTCGTGCGTCACGGGCGGGAGGTCGAAAAGACCAAATCCAAGAGCCCCGCGATGCAGAACTGCCCCCAGCGTCGGGGCGTGTGCACCCGCGTGTACACCACGACGCCTAAAAAGCCGAACTCGGCGCTGCGCAAGGTCGCCAAGGTGCGCCTGACCAACGGCTTCGAGGTCATCTCCTACATCGGCGGCGAAGGCCACAACCTGCAAGAGCACTCGGTGGTGCTGGTGCGCGGTGGTCGTGTCAAGGATCTGCCCGGTGTGCGTTACCACATCGTGCGTGGCTCGCTGGATCTGCAAGGCGTGAAAGACCGCAAGCAGGCCCGCTCCAAGTACGGTGCCAAGCGTCCCAAGAAGGCCTGATCGGCTTTTTGAAGATTGCAATCCAGGTGTTCGACAGGTCCTCAAGACGAGCCTGATCGAACGTAGTGACCCGGTGTTCGGGTCGAGTAAGTGCAGATTCCCAATGGATCTGCGGGGTGTCTGGGAAATCAGGACGTCCAGACATCAACTGAAGCAAAGAGGTGAACCATGCCACGTCGTCGCGAAGTCCCTAAACGTGAAATTCTGCCGGATCCCAAGTTCGGCAATGTCGAGCTCTCCAAGTTCATGAACGTGATCATGGAAGGCGGTAAAAAGGCGGTTGCCGAGCGCATCATTTATGGCGCGCTCGACACCATGCAGCAAAAGACGGGCAAGGACCCGCTCGAGCTGTTCACCACCGCCATCAACAACGTCAAGCCGATGGTGGAAGTCAAGTCCCGCCGCGTCGGTGGCGCCAACTACCAGGTGCCGGTCGAAGTGCGCCCGGTGCGCCGTCTGGCCCTGTCGATGCGCTGGATCAAGGAAGCCGCCCGCAAGCGTGGCGAGAAGTCCATGGCCCTGCGCCTGGCCAACGAGCTGCTGGAGGCCAACGAAGGCCGCGGCGGCGCGATGAAGAAGCGCGATGAAGTGCACCGCATGGCCGAGGCCAACAAGGCGTTCTCGCACTTCCGCTTCTAATTTCGGCGACTGCGCGGGCCTCAAGCATCGCTGGGGCCGCTTGCCGTGCTGCAAGGCACGGCCTGCGCGGCCCCGCCCCGCCTGAGACCCGCTCGCTACGCCGTCCAAACGGCTGTAGCGATTTTTTGTTTTTGTACCGTATTCCCCAAAGGACCATCATGGCTCGCACCACCCCCATCGAGCGCTATCGCAACATCGGTATCTCGGCGCACATCGACGCCGGCAAGACCACCACCACCGAGCGCATCCTGTTCTACACCGGCGTGAACCACAAGATTGGTGAAGTGCACGACGGCGCCGCCACCATGGACTGGATGGAGCAGGAGCAAGAGCGTGGCATCACGATCACCTCGGCCGCCACCACCTGCTTCTGGAAGGGCATGGACCTCTCCTACGAAGAGCACCGCTTCAACATCATCGACACCCCCGGACACGTGGACTTCACCATCGAGGTGGAGCGTTCGATGCGCGTGCTCGACGGCGCCTGCATGGTGTACTGCGCCGTGGGCGGCGTGCAGCCCCAGTCGGAAACCGTTTGGCGCCAGGCCAACAAGTACAAGGTGCCGCGTCTGGCGTTTGTGAACAAGATGGACCGCACCGGTGCCAACTTTTTCAAGGTCTACGACCAGATGAAGCTGCGCCTGAAGGCCAACCCCGTGCCGATCGTGATCCCGATCGGCGCCGAAGAAGGCTTCAAGGGCGTCGTGGACCTGTTCAAGATGAAAGCCATCGTCTGGGACGAAGCCTCGCAGGGCATGAAGTTCGAGTACCACCCGATCCCGGCCGAACTCGAGGCCGAGGCACAGAAGTGGCGCGAGCAGATGATCGAGGCCGCCGCCGAGGCCAGCGAAGAGCTGATGAACAAGTACCTCGAGACGGGTGAACTGACCGAGGAAGAGATCAAGG
>JBEBDJ010000110.1:0-2684 GCA_041157045.1 Pseudomonadota bacterium | reverse complement strand
CAACGACACCCTCTTGGGCGGCGCGGGCGATGACCTGCTGTGGGGGCAGTCGGGTGACGATGCCCTGACGGGCGGCGATGGCCAGGACACCCTGGTGGCCGATGCCGGGGCAGACACCCTGGCCGGGGGCGCTGGCGACGACCTGCTCTACGTCAACAGCCTGAGCCCTGCGTCGAACACCGCGATGTTGGGCGGGGATGGCCAGGACCAGCTGACGGGTGGCGAAGCCGATGACCGGCTCGACGGCGGTGCGGGCCACGACGCCCTGTATGGTGGCGGCGGCCGCGATACCCTGATCGGCGGCGCGGGCGATGACCTGCTTTGGGGCCAGGCCGGGGCGGATGGGCTGATGGGCGGCGAGGGCAACGACACCCTGGTGGCCGATGCTGGGGGCGACACCCTGGACGGCGGCGCGGGCGATGACCGCTTGTTTGTGAACGTGACGGCCGCGTCGGTGCCCACCACCTTGTGGGGCGGTGCGGGTCACGACACCCTCTCGGGGGCGGACGGCGCGGACCTGCTCGATGGTGGCGAAGGGGATGATTCGCTGCAAGGAGGGGAGGGGCGGGACACCCTGGCCGGCGGGCTGGGCCAGGACACCTTGCAAGGCGGTGCCGGCGACGATACCTATTGGCTGAGCGACCGGCTGGACTGGATTGTCGATGGCGAGGGCCAGGACAGCGCCATCGTCTCTGGCGACTGGATCAAGGTGCCCGCATCGCTGGCCACGCGGCAGTATGTCGACGGCGCCAAGGCCTTGCCCTACTGGCTGGACGCCCTGGTCGCCAGCGATGGCCACCATTTCAGCACCCTCGTGCCGAGCGACCGCACGCTGTTCTATGTCTTTCCGCAGTCGCTGCCCGACTACGACCTCAATGCCAGCCATGGGGTGGGCTTCACGCCATTGACCGATGTGCAGATGGCGCGCACCCTGGTGGCGCTCTCGCATGTGTCGTCGGTGGTGGACCTTCGCTTTGCCGCCGGTGCGCAAGCTGCTGCCCCCAACACGCTGACCTTTGCGTCGAACACGCAAAGCGCTTCTGCCGGTTACTCGCAGTTTCCCGACCTGGACTTTGCGGGCAGCGATGTGTTCCTGAACGATGTCGCGTACAACCAGACGCTCGCCGATGGCACCTACGGGGCCCTGGTCCTGATCCATGAAATCGGTCACGCCCTGGGGCTCAAGCACCCGTTTGATGCGGTCGACGCGGACAGCCACACATCCGAAGGGCCGTTTCTGACAGGGCGTGAGGACAGCACGGCCTGGACGGTGATGAGTTACACCGAGAACGCTGCGCAATACCTGTTGCAGTTCAGTGAGTTGGACATTGCCGCGCTGCAATACCTGTATGGCCCCAGCCCCACCCAACGCACCGGCAACGACACTTATCGCGTTGACCCGGACCGTCCCAATTTTGTGTGGGACGGCGCCGGGATCGATACCCTGGATGCCTCGGGCTTGAGCAAGGGCGCTACCCTCTACCTGGCACCGGGCGAGTGGGGCCATGTGGGCGATGCGCCAGGTGCGCTGATCACCGATGCTGGCCAGGTGACGGTGAATTTTGGCAGCGTGATCGAGCACCTGGTGGGTTCTGATTTCAGTGACCGCTTGCACGGCCACGATGGCCCCAATTTGTTGCGCGGTGGTGCAGGTGACGACACCTTGTGGGGCGGTGCGGGCAACGACACCTTGGACGGTGGCGCAGGTGCGGATGTGGCGGTGTTTTCTGGCGTCCGCGCGCAATACCAGGTGGCCTGGTCTGAAGCCGCAATGGCGATCCAGGTCCTGTCGGTGGCGGACGGGACGGATGCCATGATGGGCGTCGAGACCCTGCGCTTTCTGGACGGCGACGTTGCGGTCAGCAGCCTTGCGCTCAACAGTCCGCCCACACTGACGCGCGTCAACACGCTGTTGTCGGCGGTCGAGGATGTGGCCTACGTGATCACCTGGTCAGCGTTGGCGGCGGCCTCCGATGCGTCCGATCTTCAGGCCGACCCCATGGTCTTTGTGGTCCAGTCGGTGGACAACGGTCAACTGAACAAAAATGGGTTTGCGGTGGTCCCTGGCACCACAACCCTGGCCGACGGAGAGTCTTGGACCTGGACGCCTGCTGCCAACGAGAATGGCCTCAAGCTGGCTTTCTCGATTCAAGCCTCGGATGGAGCGCGCTTGTCCGGCATCTCTGTGCCGGTGAAGATCGACGTGGCCCCAGTCTTGGACCCGTTGGTGCTCCAATCCAGCAGCCCCAGCATTGGCACGCGCCAGGTGGCGCCCAGCGCCCACTGGGTGCTGACCTACAACGAGGCGATCGAGCCGGGCAGCGGCGTCATCGAGGTGATCGATGTGCGCACGGCCAGCGTGCTGCGCAGCGTGTCGGTGGGCGACCCCACGCAGGTGCAGGTGAGCGGCAACACGCTGACGCTGGACCTGAGCAGCGACCTGGCCGCGGGCACCACGTATGCGCTGCGCTTGCCGGCCGGCGGGGTCAAGGACCTGGCGGGCAATGCCGGCGCAGCGGCGCGGGGCCTGTTCACCACAGCGGGCATCGCGGGTGGGCTGCTGGGCAGCGCGGGCAACGACAGCCTGGTGGGCACGGCGGGGGCCGACCGCCTGCAGCCGGGGCTGGGCAGCGACACGGTGGACGGGGGCCTGGGGCAGGACACGGTGGTGCTGCCGCTGTACG
>JBEBDJ010000109.1:0-17317 GCA_041157045.1 Pseudomonadota bacterium | reverse complement strand
GCCTGGCCATGCAGCATGGAGGCGCTGAGCAAACTCACCAGATCGGTCTCGTGCAGGATCTGGCGCATCTGGCCAGCGGTGTTGCTCAGTTCCAGCACGATGCGCGGCGGCGGCAGACCCGCCTGCGCCAGGCGCGCCTCCACCTGGCGACGCGCCGCCACATTGGGGCCGGGCAGCATCCATTCGGCATGGGCCAGATCGGCCAGCTTCAGGCGGCGCCGCTGCAGCAAGGGGTGGCCGCTGCGCACCACCATGCACAGATCATCCTGCAGCAATTCGATGGTGTGCACATCCTCGGGCACGCGCGCGGGCAAGGAGCTGATGCACAGGTCCAGCTCGCCCTGGCGCAGCAGGCGCCAGAGCTCGTCGTTCAGGTGCAGGGAGGCGCGCACCACCGCCGCTGGCCGCTGCCGGTGCAGCTGCACAAAGGCCGGCACAAACAGCATTTGCGCATACAAGGGCGACACCCCCACGCGCAGCAGGCCCAGGGCGCCCAGGTGCAAATCGGTGGCCTCCTTGATGGCATCGCGCAGGGCCCCACGCAAGGCGCTCGTGCGTTGGCGAAAGGGCTCGGCCACCCGGGTCAGGGTCATGCCCTTGGTGCTGCGCTCGAACAGCTCAAAGCCCAGCGCCCGCTCCAGGCGCTGCAAAGCCTTGGTGACCGCTGGCTGCGAGACCCCCAGCCGCTGCGCGGCCCGCCGCACCTGGCCCTCTTCGGCCACCGCCAGAAAGTAATCGATGTCGTCCAGCGCGATGCCCATCTGCGTGCCTTTCAAAAATAACCAACAGTTATCGCCAAGCGCCTGGTGATTATCCACAAGCCGATGCGGCCCGCCTAGACTGCGCCACAAGCACGAGGAGTCCTGATGAACTTTGGCATTTTTGTGGCGCGCAGCGCCCTGCACTGGCCCGACCGGGTGGCGGTGCGCCTGCGCGAGCAGACCCTGACCTACCGCGAGCTCGAGCGCGCCTCCAACCAGCTCGCACATGCCCTGCTGGCCCTGGGCTTGCAGCGCGGCGACCGGGTGGCCATCGTGTCGGCCAACCGGCCCGAGATCGTGGTGGCCGAATGCGCTTTCTACAAAATCGGCCTGGTCAAGGTCGCGCTCAACTCGCGCCTCTCGGCGCAGGAGCTGGAGGACGCGCTGGACAATGCCGAGCCCGCCGCCTGCCTGGTCGCGCCCTCGCACCGCCCCATGATCGAGGCCATGCGTGAACGCCTGCCCAGCCTGCGCCACCACCTGGCCTGGGATTGCACCGAGGCAGACGCTGCACGGGGCTGGCTCGATGTGACCGCGCGCATGGCCGCAGCGTCCGATGCGCATGTGCACATCGACCTGGCCCCCGAGGACCTGGCGGTCTTGCACTACACCTCGGGGTCCACGGGCAAGCTCAAGGCGGCCATGCAGACCATGGGCAACCGCATGACCTCGCTGCGCAAGGTCATCATGGGCCGCATGCAGGGCGGCACCGACGATGTGATGCTGCTGGTCGGGCCCATCACCCATGCCAGCGGGATGTTCATCCAGGCCCTGCTCTACCAGGGCGTGGGCATTGTCTTGCTCGATCGCTTTGTGCCGGCCGAGGTCTTGGCCACCATCGAGCGTTACCGCGTCACGATGTGCTTCATGGTGCCCGCCATGATCCATGCGCTGCTGGCCGAGCCCAGCCGCAAGGAGCGGGACCTGTCGAGCCTGCGCCTGCTGAGCTATGGCGCGGCCCCCATGTCGGCCGCGCGCATCCGCGAGGCCTGGGCGGCCTTTGGACCGGTGCTGGCCCAGGGCTACGGCGCGGGCGAGACCACCGGCGGCGTGATCAGCCTGACCATTGCCGACCATGCGCGCGCCATCGATGGGGATCGGCCCGAGCTGCTGGCGGCCTGTGGCCGCGCCACCTGCGAGTCCGAGATCCAGGTGCTGGACGACAACGGTCAGCCGGTGCAGGGCGACGCAATTGGCGAGATCTGCGTGCGTGGGCCCGATGTGTTTGCAGGCTACTGGCGCGCCCCGGAACTGAGCGCGGCGGCCATCGACGCCCAGGGCTGGCTGCACACCGGCGACCTGGCGCGCATTGACCACGAGGGCTACATCTACATCGTCGACCGGCGCAAGGACATGCTGGTGTCGGGCGGCTTCAATGTCTACCCCAGCGAGATCGAGTCGGTGCTGGCCCAGCACCCGGCGGTCTACGAGGTCTGCGTGGTGGGCGTGCCCGACGATCATTGGGGCGAGGCGGTCAAGGCGGTGGTGGTGCTGCGCCAGGGACAGGCGGCCAGCGCGCAAGACCTGATCGACTTTTGCAAGGATCGCCTGGCCGATTTCAAAAAACCCCGCTCGGTGGACCTGGTGGCCGAGCTGCCCAAAAACAGCAACGGCAAACTCTCGCGCAAGGACGTGCGCGAGCGCTACTGGCAAGGCCGCGACAGAAAGGTCAACTGAATGACACCCCCCACCCTCTCCCCTGCGTTTGCCGGCAGCGCCAAGGCCCAGGACTTTGTCGCGCGGCTCGATGCCTTCATCGAGGATGAGTTGCGGCCGCTGGCACAGGCCCACGGCATCGACCACATGAGCCCGGCGCCGCGCGCCTTGTTGCAACAGGTCTGGCAGCGCTCGCATGCGCTGGGCTTTTACGGCATGACCCTGCCCGAGGCCATGGGCGGCGCCGGCTTCTCGGTGCACGACCATGCGCTGATCAAGATGCACATCTACGCCAGCGGCACGCCGTTTGCGCCGCATGTGCTGGGCGAGCTCAGCGGCCCGCCGCGCCTGGGCGCGCTGGTGCGCCAGGCCAGCCCCGAGCAGATGCAGCGCCTGATCCTGCCGGTGGCGCGCGCCGAGAAGGCGATCTGCTTTGCCATCACCGAACCCGACGCGGGCTCGGACGCGGGTGCGCTGCAAACGCGCGCTGTGCGCGATGGCGATCACTATGTGCTCAATGGCAGCAAGCGCTTCATCTCGGGGGCCCCGTTCTGCGATGTGGCCATCATCATTGCCGCCACCGGCGATGACCCGGCCTCGCGCGAGACCACCGCCTTTTTTGTCGAGCGCGACCGCCCGGGCATGTCGATCGAGGGCGAGTACAAGACCATGGCCGGTCAGTCGCACACCGCCAACATCGTCCTGCGCGACTGCCGCATTCCGCTGGGCAACCAGATCGGCGAACGCGGCCGTGGCCTGGCGCTGGCGCTGGGGCGCATCACCGTCAACCGCTTGCTGCACTGCCCGGCCATGCTGGGCCTGGCGCAGCTGGCGCTGCAAGACAGCCTGGTCCACGCCAGCCGGCGCCGTCAGTTTGGCCAGCCGATTGGCGCCTTCCAGGCGGTGCAGCACCAGCTGGCCGACATGGCCACCGAGCTGGAGGCCGCACGCGCGCTGATGCTCTCGGTCGCGCAGCGCCTGGACCAGGGCGAGGATGCGCGCGCGCAGGCGTCCATGGCCAAGCTGTTTTGCTCGGAGACCGCCTTCCGGATCGCCGACCGCGCGGTGCAGATCCACGGTGGCGAAGGGATTGTGCAAGGCCACCGCGTCGAGTTCCTGTTCCGCATGTTGCGCATGTACCGGATCCTGACCGGCACCAGCGAGATCCAGCGCAACACGATTGCCAAAGAGCTGCTGCAAGGCAGCGCCCCCACCCCCAGCCCAAGGAGACCCCAATGAAGCGCCGCCCCTTTCTGATCCGGGCCGTTCTGGCCGCCACGGCAGGTCTGGTCATGAATGCCCAGGCCCAGGACTTTCCGAACCGGCCCATCCGCTGGATCGTGCCCTATCTGGCGGGCACCGCGCCCGACAACACGGTGCGCATCGTGGCCGAGGCCATGGCCCCCATCCTGAAGCAGCCGGTGGTGGTGGACAACAAGCCCGGCGCCGCCGGCAATGTGGGCGCCCAGCTGGCCGCCCGCGCCGCGGCCGATGGCCACACCTGGGTCTATGCCGCGTCGCCCATGGCGGGCAATATGCGCATGTACAAAAAGCCGGGCTTTGATGCGATGAAGGACTTCACCCACGTGGGGCGCATCGCCGTCTCGGACCTGTCGCTCATCGTGCATCCCGAGTCGGGCATCCGCACGGTCAAGGACCTGATCGAGCGCGCCCGCAAAGAGCCGGGCAAGCTGAGTTTTGCCTCGGGTGGCGTGGGCTCGCCCGCGCACATGGGGGCCGAGCTGGTGCTGAACACGGCGGGCGTGACGGCCCTGCACGTGCCCTACAAGGGCGCGTCCGAGTCGGTCACTGCGGTGATGGGCAAGCAGGTGGACTTTGCCCTGGCCGTCAGCTCGGTGGCGCTCTCGCACATCAGCGCCGGGCGACTGCACGCCTTGGCCGTGACCGGAGCGCAGCGCAACCGCAGCCAGCCCAACACCCCGACGCTGTCGGAGTCGGGCCTGAGCGGTTTGCAGCTGAGCTCGTTTGGCGGCCTGTCGGTGCCAGCGGGCACGCCCGCCCCCATCGTGCGGCGCCTGTCCGAAGCGCTGACCCAGGCCCTGGCCATGCCCGAGGTGCGCGCCAAGCTCGAGGCCCAGGGCGGCACCGTCGCCCCCTCCACCCCCGAGGAATTTCGCGATGCGCTGCAGGCCGAGATTGGCCTGACCGAGCGCATGATGAAATCGGCCCGGATCGAGGCGCAATAAGCCCTGCGCGTCAGCGGCCCAGCTGCGCCCACACCGCCGCGGGGCGGGGCAGCGGGGCCACCGCGCCGTGGCCCTGCACCGACAGGCCAGCCGCCGCATTGGCGTAGCGCGCGGCCTCCAACAGCGCATCGCCCTGGCACAGGCGCGCCAGCAAATTGCCCGCAAAGCAGTCGCCCGCGCCGGTGGCGTCCACCGCCTGAACGGGCATGGCGGCCAGGGGGGTGCGCACGCCATCGGCGCTCACGATGGCGCCCTGCGCGCCCAGCTTGAGCACCACCTGTGCCACGCCCTGCGCGTGGCACCAGTCGAGCAAGGCATGCGGCTCGGAGGTGCCCAGCAGCTGCGCCAGATCGTCCTGGCTGGGCAGAAACAGGTCGCACAGGGCGGCGGCTTCGCGCAGGCAGGCGCGGGCGCGCGCCACCGGCCACAGCGACAGGCGCAAATTCGAGTCGAGCGAGACCTGGGTGCCAGCCTGGCGCGCAGCGGCCATGGCGGCCAACACCGCGTCGCAGGCGCTGGCCGATATCGCCATGGAAATGCCCGACACATGCAGCCAGCGGCTTTGCGCGATGCGCGCGGCCCAGTGGGTCTGCACGTCGGCCACCTGCATCCGGCTGGCGGCCGACCCCGCGCGGGCATAGCTGAAGTGATGCCCCTGGGCGTCGTGGCTGACAAAGTAAACGCCGGTGGGGGCTTGGGCGTCGCGCAGCACGCCCTGCGTGTCCACGCCCTCCTGCGCCCACAGCTGCAGCAGCAACTGGCCCCAGTGGTCCTGGCCCACCCGGCTCAGGTAGGCGACGCGGGCCCCGGCCCGGGCCGCGGCAATGGCCGCGTTGCTGGTGTCACCCCCAAAGCCCTGCAGGTACATCGGCGGCGAGCGCTGCGTCTGGTTGAATTCCAGCAAGGCCTCGCCCAGGGCAAGCACATCCAGCACGCGTGGGTCCATGGTTGACGGTCTCCTGCAACAGTGGCCACAAGCGTAGCATGGCCAGCGCGCGGCCAGGCCCCTGGCATGCGGCGTGGCCACTCAGCCGTCGCGGGCCCTGTCGCAGGTCGCACGCCAGGACGGCGTGCCCGATCGTCAGCGTGCGGGCTTGAGAATGCCGGCAAAGAAGGCCGACAGCTCGGCCACACCGTCCAGCGGCAACACATGGGCCACGTACTGGTCGGGACGCACCACCACCATGCAGCCCTGCTGGCGGTCGATGCCCCGCATGTCGTAGATATTGCCCAGGCCCTTGTGGTCCACGCAGAACACCTTCTCGTGGTCTTGCAGACCCAGCTTGCCGGTGCAGGGTTTGAAGAAGGGCGGCATGTGCTCGTAGGCCAGCTGATCAAAGGTTTGCTGGAACACCGCGCGCACATCGATCACCGCGTCAATGTCCTCACCCACTCGGGTGTGGCGCAGCACCGGCGAGTCCGGATGCGTTTGCAGCCAATCGGCCAGGCGGTGCAGGGCCGAGCCCGGCGCCGAACTGTCGGCCGCGCCACCAAAGGCATAGATGCGCCAGCGGGCGTCGGCCTCGGCGACATGGCCCAGCTGCATTTGCATGGCATCGGCCAGGCGCACCACCGGGGCCGAATGAAAGCGACGCCCCACCTCCAGGCCGCGCGCCAGGGCCTGGTGCGCGCTGGCGGCAAACAAGTTGGAGTGGTCGTACTTGACCGCCGTGCCGCCGGTGAACTCCAGATTGGCCTTGAACTGGCGGATGATGCGCGGCTCCTCGGTGCCATCGCGCTCGGCCTGCGTGGTGGGCGCCGACATGATGCGGGCCCAGGCGTGGTCGGTCTCGACCAGGCGCTTGGCCTCGGTCAGGCGCTCCTTGGAATAGCTGCGCAGCAGGCGCGGATCGGCGCGGCCCTGCAGCACATGCACCAGCTTCCAGCCCAGGTTGAAGGTGTCCTGCATCGACACGTTCATGCCCTGCCCTGCCTTGGGCGAATGGGTGTGGCAAGCGTCGCCGGCGGTGAAGACCCGCGGGTTGCGGTCTTCCCCGGCGGGCACATCGTCAAAGCGGTCGGTGATGCTGTGGCCGATGTCGTAAATCGACCACCACACCACCTCTTTCACATCGATGTGGTAGGGGCGGATGATGCGGTTGGCGGCGGCGATCATGTCGTCCTGCGTGAACTTGCGATGCGCGGCCTTCTCGTCGGGGCGCAGCTTGTCGAGCTCGACGTACATGCGGAACACATAGCCGCCCTCACGCGGCAGGATCAGCACATTGCCCTCGCTGGCCGACGAGATCAGGCACTTTTGCCGCACGTCCGGAAAGTCGGTGTTGGCCAGGATGTCCATCACGCCCCAGGCCTGGTGCGCGGCATCGCCGTGCAGCTGGCCGCCAATGGCCTTGCGCACGGCCGAGTGGGCGCCGTCGCAGCCCACCACATAGTTGGCCCGCACCACGCGGGTCGCGCCCCAGTTGGTGCCAATCGAGTCCTTGAGGGTGACGGTCACGGGGTGGTCGTCGGTGGTGGGGTCGATGGTCAGGCCCACCACCTCCCAGCCGTAATCGGGCTCTAGGCGCGAGGGCGAGTTCTTCATCACCTCCAGGAACAGCTCGTGCAGGCGCGCCTGGTTGATCAGGATGTGCGGCATCTCCGAGCTGTCGTCGGCCACGTCCTGCACACGCCCCACCCGCTTGATGTGCTGCGGGTTTTGCGGGTCGGGCATCCAGAAGGCGGTCTGGTTGACCCAGTAGGTCTCGCGCTTGACCTTGTCGGCAAAGCCAAAGGCCTGGAACATCTCCATCGAGCGGGTGTTGATGCCATCGGCCTTGCCCTTGATGATGTTGGCGGACATGCGCTCGATGATCATGGTCTCGATCTCGGGGAACTGCGCCAGCTGCGCCGCCAGGCACAAGCCCGCAGGGCCGGTGCCCACGATCAGCACATCCACCTGGCTGGGCAGCGGCTCGTTGATGCCCCGGTTGCGGCGATTGGGCGCGGCCTCCTTGATGTCCGGACTGCCCCCACGGAATCCGTTTTTGTAGAACTGCATCGTGTCTCTCCAATCTTGGGTGAAGCCGTACACCGGCCGATGCGAAATGATAACTACACATACCAATTCGCGCAAGATGGTATGTATGATTACCTTTTGCGCGATGGACAAGCCGCCAACGCGATTCATTTCGTATTCAAACTGCAGGACACGATGGCCGTACTTGACATGGCGGGGCACCTCATCCGCCGGATTCACCAGCAATCGACCCACTGGTTTGCCCAGCGCACCCAAGAGGCGGGCTACGACCTGACCCCGGTGCAGTTTGCCGCGCTGGACGCCATTGGCACCCACCCGGGCAGCGACCAGGCCTTTGTGGCGCAGCACATTGCCTACGACCGGGCCACGATCGGCGGGGTCATCGAACGCCTGGAGAACAAGGGCTGGGTGGCGCGTGTGGTCAGCGCGCGCGACCGCCGCTCGCGCGAGCTGACCCTCACGAGCGCGGGTCAGCGCGTGCTGAGCGATCTGCAACCCATCGTGCAGGCCCTGCAAGACGACATCCTGCAGCCCCTGTCGGACCAGGACCGCGAGACCTTTTTGCGCCTGGCACGGCAACTGGTCTGGCCATAAGCCGGCAAAGACCGGCGCCTCACCCCGGCATCGGGTCAATGCTAGGCTTGCGCCTGATCACGGGTGGCATCCGCACCCGAGCCCTAGGAGCCCCGACATGAACGACGATCCCCGCTGCTGTGGCACCGGCACCTGCATCATCAACGCCGACGGGCGCTGCTGGTGCGGTCAGCAATGGGATGGCGAGAAGATGTGCTTCCCGCCGCAAGATGCGCCCACCCAGGCCAGCCCAGACGCACACGACGCGGCCACCGACGCCGACTGAGCGCCGGCCATGACCCTGTTGCGCGCCCTGCAGGGCCTGGCTTTTGAGGCGATGGGGCACCGGATCCGGACCCTGACCGGCTCGCGCGGATCGCTGGAGGACTTTGCCCTGCCGGCAGGCGACCCCGGCTGGTTTGGCCCGCAGGCCATCAACTGGCGGGTGCATGCCCACTTCACCGGCATGCTGGTGGGCGGGCTGTCCTCGCTGATGGTGCAAGCCCTTCACCCGCGCGCCTTGGCGGCGGTCTGGGACCACTCGGATTTCCGCCACAATTTGCGGGGCCGCCTGGGGCGCACCGCCTACTTTGTCGCCGCCACCACCTATGGCGCTCAGGCCATGGCCGAGCGCACCATCGATCGCGTCAACCAGATCCACGCCCATGTGCAGGGCACCGATTTGCAAGGTCGCCCCTACCGCGCCAACGAGCCCGAGCTGATCCGCTGGGTGCACCTGACCGAGGTGTCGGCCTTTGCCCGCGCCTACCAGCACCTGGCGCGCCCGGCCTTGCGGGCCGATGAGCTGGACCGCTATGTGGCCGAGATGGCCCAGATCGGCCATCGCCTGGGCGCGCAGGACCTGCCGCAGACCTGGGACGCGCACGAGCGTGCGCTGGCGCCCTATGTGCCCGAGCTGGTGCACGATGCGCGATCGCGCGAGATCGTGCAGCTGATCATGCACTACCCCGCCGAGCCCCTGGACCAGCCCTTCATGGCCCTGGTGCTGGCGGCGGCCTTTGACATCATGCCGCCCTGGGCCTTGCAGCGCCTCGAACGCCGCCCAGCGTGCGCGGCGCGCCAGCAGGCCACGCGCCTGGCCCTGCAGCTGGCCTCGGCCCCGGTGCAAGCCATGCTCGATCAGCAAGGCGTGGCGGCCACGGCCCGGCGCCGGGCCCAGGCGCTCGCCACCCCGGCCTGAGCGGCGCTGTCGCCGATTCGGCAGACCGCACGGGCCCTGCCGTGCGAAGATGGGGTCACATGTCCCCCGCTCATCCCGACACCCACCAAGGCCTGCGCGGCCGCCAGTTGGTGCTGGCCGTGTTCACCCTGCAGCTGGGCATTGCCACCTCGGTGCTCGACAACACCGCCGTTGCCCTGGGCCTGCCCACCATGGCACGCGACCTGGGGGTCAGCGCCGACGAGGTGATCTGGATCATCAACAGCTTTCAGATGACCGCCCTGGTGGCCCTCTTGCCGCTGGCGCACCTGGGCGACCGCGTGGGCTACAAACGGGTCTACCTGATGGGCGTGGCCGTCTGGGGCCTGGCCTCGGCCCTGGCTTTCGTGGCCCCATCGCTGGCCTGGCTCATTGGCGCGCGCGCCCTGCAAGGCTTTGGCGTGGCCGGCATTCTGTCGATCAACATGGCGCTGGTGCGCCAGACCTGGCCGCCCCACCGGCTCGGGCGTGGCATTGCGCTCAACGCCATGGTGGTCAGCGGCGCCACGGTGATCGGCCCCATCCTGGCCGCGGCCATTTTGTCGGTGGCCAACTGGCGCTGGCTGTTTGCCTTCAGCACACCCGCCTGTGCGCTGCTGCTGCTCATCGGGCGCAGCACCCTGCCCCCCAATCGACCCAAGCTCGGGGCGCCGCCGCCCTCGGTGCTGGACATCCTGCTCAACGCCGGCATGTTCATCAGCCTCTTTCTGTTTGCCGATCAGCTGGGGCGCCAGATCAAGGCGGGCGGCCTGGGCCATGACGGCCTCTGGCATGTGGGGGCGCTCTTGCTGGCGGCGCTGCTGCTGGGCGCCTGGCATGTGCGGCGCCAACTGCGCCAGTCCCATGCCTTGTTCCCGGTGGATCTGTTGCTCATTCCCATGTTCCGGCTGTCCATGCTGACCTCGGTGACCAGCTTTGCCGCGCAGACGGTGGCCTTCATCACCCTGCCCTTTTTGCTGTTGACGGTCTGGCACAGCCCGCCCTCCGAAGCCGGTTGGCTGCTGGCGTGCTGGCCGGTGGGCACCATCGCCTCGGCGGCCCTGGCGGTGCGCTGGATTGGGCGTTTTCATGGCGGCACCTTGGGCGCCGCCGGTCTGGTCGGCCTGGCGCTGGGCCTGGCCTTGCTGGCGCATGCGGCGCTGGGCGAAAGCGCGCCGGTGCGCGCGGGCCTGAGCCTGCTCTTGTGCGGCGTGGGCTTTGCCCTCTTTCAGTCGCCCAACAACCACACCATCATCACCCACACCCCCAGCCACCGTTATGGCGCAGCCAGCGGCATGATCGGCACGGCGCGCCTGACCGGGCAGACCCTTGGGGCCACACTGGTGGCCATGGTGCTGCTCTGGCACGGCCACACCGACGGGCCGGCCCTGGCCACCGCGATCGGCCTGGCCAGTGTCCTGGCCCTGCTGGCCGCGCTCATCAGCGCGCAGCGGGTGCGACACGGCACGCCGCCGGCGCGCCCCAGTGCCTGAGGGCCTCGGCCCGAGGGGCTAACCCACCAAGCCGCGGCGGCTCAGCTCTTGAGTGCGACCAGCACCTCGTCGAGCATTTTCTTGGCGTCGCCAAAGAGCATGCGGTTGTTCTCTTTGTAGAACAGCGGGTTGTCCACGCCCGCGTAGCCGCTGGCCATGGAGCGTTTCATGACGATGCTGGTGCGGGCCTTCCAGACCTCCAGCACCGGCATGCCGGCGATCGGGCTGGTCGGGTCGTCCTGCGCGGCCGGGTTCACGATGTCGTTGGCGCCAATGACCATGGCCACATCGGTGTCGCCAAAGTCGTCGTTGATCTCGTCCATTTCCAGAACGATGTCGTACGGCACCTTGGCCTCGGCCAGCAGCACGTTCATGTGGCCCGGCATGCGGCCGGCCACCGGGTGGATGCCAAAGCGCACCGTCACGCCCTTGGCGCGCAGGGTTTTGACGATCTCGTTGACCGTGTGCTGGGCCTGCGCCACCGCCATGCCATAGCCGGGCACGATGATCACGCTCTTGGCCTCGCGCAGCAGCTCGGCGGTGTCGCCGGCGCTCACCGGCACCACCTCGCCCTGCGGCTCGGCCGCCGCATCCGCGGCCTTGGCCGTGGGGGCACCGCTGCCAAAACCGCCGGCGATCACGCTGATGAAGTTGCGGTTCATCGCATTGCACATGATGTACGAGAGGATGGCGCCCGACGAGCCCACCAGCGCACCCGTCACGATCAGCAGGTCGTTGCTCAGCATGAAGCCGGTGGCCGCAGCGGCCCAGCCCGAGTAGCTGTTGAGCATGGACACCACGACGGGCATGTCGGCGCCGCCAATGGCCATCACCATGTGCACGCCAAAGAGCAAGGCGATGACCGTCATCACGATCAGGGGCGTCATGCCGCTTTGCACATCCGGCGCCAGCACAAATTCGCGGCCAAACCAGATCACCACCAGCAAGGCCAGCAGGTTGAGCCAGTGGCGTGCCGGCAGCAGCAGGGGCTTGCCACCGATCTTGCCATTGAGCTTGCCAAAGGCGATCAGCGAGCCCGAGAAGGTGACCGCGCCGATCAGGATGCCGATATAGATCTCGACCTCGTGAATCGCTTTTTCGGCACCGGTGTACTGGATGGAGGTGTCGACATAGCTGGCAAAACCGACCAGGCAGGCGGCCAGGCCCACCAGGCTGTGCATGAGCGCGACCAGCTCGGGCATCTGGGTCATCTTGACCGTCTTGGCGGCATAGACGCCAATGCTGCCGCCGATCAGCAGCGCGCCGATGATCCAGGGCACACCGGCCGCGGCCACACGCGGGCCCACGATGGTGGCCAGCACCGCCAGCGCCATGCCGACGATGCCGTACAGATTGCCGCGACGCGAGGTCTCGGGGTTGGACAGGCCGCCCAGGCTGAGGATGAACAGAATGGCCGCGCCCAGATAGGCCACCGTGGCCACGCTGGAGGAGATGAGGCTTTGAGACATGATGTGTTTTCCTTGTTCTGTGGGGTCTCAGCTCACTTGCGGAACATGTCGAGCATGCGCCGGGTCACCGCAAAGCCGCCAAACATGTTGATGGCGGTCAGCACAATGGCCGCAAAAGCCAGCCACTGGATCAGCACGTCGGGACGCCCCCCACTGCCCGCTTCGGGCGGCAGGATCTGCACCAGGGCCCCGATGACGATGATGCTGGAGATGGCGTTGGTCACGCTCATGAGCGGTGTGTGCAAGGCCGGGGTGACGTTCCACACCACCATGTAACCGATGAAGCAGGCCAGCACAAACACCGTGAAGTGGCCCAGGAAGGCGGCCGGTGCATAAGCACCCATCGCCCAGAAGACCAGCGCCCCCAGGCCAAAGACCACGGCCAGGGTTTTGGGCGGCATCGGGCCGCTGCTGCCATGGCCGTGCGCGCTCTTTTTCTCGGCCACCGCGGCGGCCGGCTTGGCCGCCGGCTTGGGGGCGGCCGGGGCCAGCGGCGGGGCCGGCCAGGTGATCTCGCCATCCTTGATGACCGTCAGGCCCCGGATGGCGTCGTCCTGCATGTTGACGTTGATCACGCCATCCTTGGTCTTGCACAGCTCTTCGGTCAGGCGCAGCAGGTTGGTGCCATACAGGGTGGACGACTGGCGCGCCATGCGCGAGGCCAGGTCGGTGTAGCCGATGATGGTCACGCCGTGGCGCACCACCGCCTGACCGGGCTCGGTCAGTTCGCAATTGCCGCCTTGCTCAGCGGCCATGTCGACGATCACACTGCCGGGCTTCATGGATCGGACCATCTCGGCGGTGATCAGCTTGGGCGCCGGTTTGCCGGGGATGAGCGCGGTGGTGATGATGATGTCCACCTCGCGCGCCTGCTGCGCGTACATCTCGCGCTGCGCGGCCTGGAAGCCCTCGCTCATGACCTTGGCGTAACCGCCGCCGCCCGACCCCTCTTCCTCGTAATCCACTTTGACAAACTCGCCGCCCAGCGAGACGACCTGGTCGGCCACCTCGGCCCGGGTGTCGTTGGCGCGCACGATGGCGCCCAGGCTGGCGGCCGCCCCAATGGCCGCCAGGCCGGCCACGCCCGCCCCGGCGATGAAGACCTTGGCCGGGGGCACCTTGCCCGCGGCCGTGATCTGGCCGTTGAAAAAGCGCCCAAAGGCATTGGCCGCCTCGACCACCGCGCGGTAGCCGCTGACGCCCGCCATGGAGGTCAGCGCGTCCATTTTCTGTGCGCGGCTGAGCGTGCGCGGCAGCGCATCAATCGACAGCACGGTGACCTTTTGCGCCGCCAGTTGCTGCATCAGCTCGGGGTGTTGCGCCGGCCAGACGAAACCAATCAGGGTTTGGCCCGCGTGCATCAGGGCCACCTCGTCGGCCGTGGGCGGACGCACCTTGAAGACGATGTCCGCAGCGGCCCAAAGCTCGGCGGCCGAGGGCACCACCCCCGCCCCGGCCTCGACATAGGCCGCATCCGACAGATCGGCCAGCTCACCCGCCCCCTGCTGCACCACCACCTCAAAGCCCAGCTTGACCAGCTTGGTCACCACATCGGGCACGGTGGCCACCCGTTTCTCCCCTGGGAAAATCTCTTTTGGCACGCCAATGCGCATGGTCTGGTCTCCTGTGAAATGTGTTCGGGGGGCCCAATGCCCGGGGCGCAGGGCAGCGCCCATACAGGGGGGACATTTGAGCATGGCAATAGGACATTATCGTGCATGCAGGTGACACATCAGCCGCCACTGATAGAAAGGGCCTGATCCCAAACGCCCTCATGGGCGGCAGCCTGTGCTGGCTGCCAGGGGCTGAACCAGCGGTGCCCCAGTTGGCGAGTCCACCCGGTTCATGGCGACCTGGCCTTCCAAGCCCAGGACATCGGTTTCGTGCTCGGTGACCAAGCGCCCCCAGGGCCAGCGCATGCGTCACCATGCCCTGCTCAGGGGCCTGTCGATCCCGGCTCGAGCTCAATGCGGCCTTGGGCATAGGTCAGGCCCTGTTCGCATTCGGCGCACACCAGCCGCGTCGCAAGCGGGGTCTGGCATGGCCGGTGCTGCAACTTGACGGGCGAGCGCACCCGATGGTCAATCCAAGCATCCGCCCAGCTCTGGATGGCGACCAGGATGGGGTAGAAGGCTTGGCCTTTGGGCGTGAGCAGGTAGGCCCCCTTGCGGTGCGGGTCCTCATCGCCGCTGCGCCGCAACAAGCCGGTTTGCACCAAGCGGGTCAGGCGATTGGCCAGGATGTTGGTGGCAATGCCCATGCGTGGTCCGAAATCACCAAATTGCCGCAGACCAAAAAATGCGCACACCAGCACCTCGATGCTCCACTTGTCGCCCAGCACCGCCAGCGCCTGGGGCAGCACAGGCGCGGCGCCGTTTTCGCGCAAGTGCGGGGGCTGGCTGCTGCGCCGGGTGGTGGTGCTCTTGGCGGGCATGCGGGCCATCTCGGTCTGGCTCACCCGCAGGCCCACCTCCCGGGCGTTGAGCGCACCGGCGCAATGCGCACAGTGCAAGCGCAGGCGCGCGCCGCCGGCCCGGGCCGTGCCCGCACAGGCAAAGTGCCGCACCTGCACCGTGGTGTTGAGGGTATCGCCCTCGGGCCAGGCCTGCTCCCAACTCACCAGCAAACCCATCACCTCGAACAGCCCCACCCCCATGTGCGTGAGGTGGTAGGCATGGCGCAGGGGGCGGCGTGAGTACGGAATCTTGACCAGCAGGCCGTCGTCGCACAAGCGCTGCAGTCGCGCGCTCAGCAGCCGGCTGGGCAGCCGTGTCTGCTCGCTGAACTCGGCATAGCGGCAGGCGCCGGCATGGGCGTGCAGGAGGATGAGCAAGATGGCGCGGTCGCACAGCAGCTCAGCCGCCTGCCGCACCGCAATCAGGGTGGCATGGATGGCGACATGATCGGTCGCTTGGCTGGCTGGGGCTTGGGTATCGGGCATGGGGTCGGGCAAAACAGCGCGGCGCATCGCCGGCGGATGCTTCAGTTTATCGCGAGCCAATCACTTGCAATAAAACAGCTTTACAGCGAATTCGACGAAGTCACACCAGAGACACAAATAACTCAGGTGAAACCATTACTTGCATTAGGACAGTGACTTACTTACGATGGCAGAAATTGATCCAGGACAAGTCCATGCAAGAACACGTGGTGCCCATCTCCAGCGTTCGGTCAGCGACACCCGGCACGCCTCCCCGCTCGCCGGCCCGCTCGGTGCAAGAGATCCTGGCGGCCGACGCCCATCCTCCGCCGCCCATCCTGCAGATGGAGTCGCCGCGCGACATGGGCCGCGAGGACCTGTCCCTCGACCGTTACTACAGCAAGGCTTGGCACGACCTCGAGGTCAAGACCATCTGGCAAAAGGTCTGGCAAATGGCTTGTCGGCTCGAGGACATCCCCCATGTGGGCGATACCGAGGTCTACAACATCGTGCACGACTCGCTCATCATCGTGCGCACCGGCCCCGGCCAAAGCGATATCCGCGCGTATGTGAATTCCTGTCTGCACCGCGGCACCATCCTGCGCAGCGAGGGCGGTCCTGTTCGGCACCTGCAATGCCCGGTGCATGGCATGGCTTGGGGGCTCGATGGCCAACTGGCCGGTCTGCCCTGCGCCTGGGATTTCACACAGGTCGATCGTGAGAAGTTCTGCTTGCCGCAGGCCAAGGTGGGCGTGTGGGGGGGCTTTGTATTTGTCAACTTCGACCCCGATTGCGAGCCACTCGAGAGCTATCTGGAATGCCTGCCCGAGCATTTCAAATCGTTTGGTCTGGAAAACCGCTACAAAGCCGTGCATGGTGGCAAGGTGCTGCCCTGCAACTGGAAGCTGGCGCAAGAGGCCTTCATGGAGGGCTATCACATTGCGATGACGCACCCGCAATCGGTCGAGTACACCGCTGACACCAACACCCAGTACGACGTGTTTGACGGCCGCCACGTGAGCCGCTTCATCATGCCCGCAGGCGTGGCCAGCCCGATGCTGGGCGACTATCCCCAGCAAAAAATCGTCGACGCCATCCAGCGCGACATCGGGTTTTACGCCAAGTCGGACCTGACGCTGCGCCCAGGAGAGTCCGCGCGCGAGCGCATTGCGGACCATGCGCGGGCGAAATTCTCCAAGGTCAGCGGCAGGGACTTTTCCAAGCTCTCGACCACCGAGGCCATCGACCTGATCCAGTACCTGCTGTTTCCCAACCTGAGCCCATGGGCAGGCATGGCCACACCGCTGGTGTACCGATTCCGCCCGAACGGCGACAACCCGGAAGAGTGCATCATGGAAATCATGCTGCTGTTCAGCAAAAACGACGACGGCAGCCACCCGCCAGCGGGCAAGCCCACCATCGTGGGCGTCAACGACTCCTGGCACCAGGTACCGGGCATGGGCTCGGCGGCCGATGTCACCGACCAGGACACCGAGAACCTCAAGCGCATCCAGCGCGGCATTCGCGCGTCCAAGAAACCCGGCGCCACCTTGTCGGTCTACCAGGAAAGCCGCATTCGCCACTTCCACAAAACGCTCGAAGCGTACATGTCGGCGCCCTGAACCCACAACGCCCACGCCCCACCATGGCCCTTCTCCAGCTGTTGCTCAACGGGATCGCCCAGGGCTGTGTGTATGCCCTGGTGGCGCTGGGTTTTGTGCTGATCTACAAGTCCACCGAAACCGTGAGCTTTGTGCAGGGCGAGTTGATGATGGTGGGCGGCTTTGTGGCCCTGATCGTGATGGGGCCGCTGGCCCTGCCCTTCTGGCTTGCCCTGGTGGTGGCGGTCAGCGGCACCGCGGCCCTGGCCCTGGGCATCGAGCGCTGGTTGCTGCGCCCGCTGATGGGCCAGCCCGCCTTCACCCTGGTGCTGATGACCCTGGCGGTGGGCCTGGTGCTCAAGGGCCTGGTGATGATGATCCCGGGCATTGGCACCGAAACCCATGCGCTGCAAGTTCCCTGGCGCGACCTGAGCGTGCAGTGGGCTGGCCTGCAGATCA
>JBEBDJ010000108.1:0-17559 GCA_041157045.1 Pseudomonadota bacterium | reverse complement strand
GGGGGGCGCGGCCCCCACTGAAGCACGGGGTCAGCCCGCGTCAAATGGGCGAGAGCTTGAGGGCCTGGACGGCCGACAGCAGCTGGGTCTGGTGCGCGGTCTGACGGGCTTGCCACAGGTCATAAGCGGCCTGCTGTGCGAGCCAGACCTCGGCCGCCCCCCCATGGTCACGACCCAACCAACGCTCTATTCGCAGCGCCATCGCGGGGCTGATGGCGGCCCGACCATTGAGTACTTTGGACAAGGTGGTGCGGTCCACATCCAGTTGCGCTGCCGCTTGCCCCACCTGCAATGACAGGGCAGGCAACACATCGTCACGCAAGGTCAGACCAGGATGGGGTGGGTTGAACATGGCGCTCATAAAACCTCAGTGATAGTCCTTGTAGTCCACCAGCACAGCATCGCCGTCTTCAAACGAGAAAGTCATTCGCCAATTGCCACTCACGCCAACCGACCAGTGCCCGAGCAAATCGCCCTTGAGCGCATGCCAATGCCAACCCGGCCGGTTCATGTCTTCGGGGCGGGACGCCGCATCCAGCGCCGACAGCTGCCGCGCCCGCCTGGGCGCATGCACAGCCAAAATCCCAGCACGGGCGCCCGTCCTGAAAAACTGTTCGAGGCCCTTGTGCTTGCAACTCCGAATCAAGGTCAATTGTGGCGCTTGGCGCCACACACCGCAAGGCAGGTCTTGCGCTCAGCGCAACTGCGCCGAGATGGTCTGGCCGGCCGCCAGCAGGGCCTTGACCATTTGCGCGCGGACGGCGGCGGGGATGCGGAATTTGGGGCCGACCAGCGAGAGGGCGTGGTGGCATCCCGACGGACCCACCAAAGGCACCGACGCGCCCCACACGCCCTCGTCGCGCTCTTCATCGGACTCGGCATGGCCCTGCGCGCTCACTTGCTTGAGGTGCTGGGTCAGCGCTTTGAGGTTGGGCAAGGTGTTGGCGGTGTAGGCCGTGGGCACCAGCGCCGCCATCAGCTCGGCCTGCTCGGCCTCGGGGGCAAAGGCCAGCAAGACCTTGGCGCTGCCGGTGGCCGGCCAGGGCAAGAGGTGCGTGCGGCTGGATTTGAGAACAATCTGCTGCGGGCTTTGCAGGCGCTCCAAGCCAATGATCTCGGTGCCGATGCGCTCGTTGAGCACCACGTTCTCTTTGAAGCGATCGAGCAGCTCGCGCATGTGCGGCAAAGCCACCGCCACCACCGGATGCACCGCCCGCGCCACCTGCGACATGTGCAGCAGGCGCGGCCCCAAGGTGTAGCGGCCACGCGAATCCTGCACGATCAGGGCATGCGAGCGCAGGCTGCTCAGGTAGCGGTAGGTGGTGCTGCGCGGCATGTCGAAATGCAACGCAATGTCTTGCGCGGTCCAGACCGGCGCCTGCTCGGTGAACAAGAGCAGGATGTCGATGGCGCGGTCGGCGGTGGCATTGGCCAGGCTGGCGGGCTTGGAAGCGGCAGTGGACACGGTGGATGGACAGCGGTCCGGCCAACTCGGGCGCTGGCGCGCCCGGGCACCGGTTACTTTTTGGGGATGGTGCGAAAGAGTGCCTGCATCTTATCAGTGTCGCGTCGGATGATTTGGGCAAATTCATCGGCCGAACTGGGCGCGCCAATCATGCCCGCGCCCTGCAATTTGGCCAGCACCTGCGGGTCGCGCAGCACCTGGTTCACCTCGTCGTTCAGGCGCGCCACGATGGCGGCCGGCGTGCCCGCTGGGGCCATCAGGCCCATCCAACTCCAGACCGCAAAGCCCGGGAAACCCGCCTCGGCGATGGTCGGCACGTCGGGGGCCTTGGGGTCGCGCGTGCTGCCCGAGACGGCGATCGGCACCACCCGACCTTCCTGCGCCAGTTGAAGGCCTTGGCCGACTGCAGAAAACGCCAGGTCCACCTGGCCGCCCAGCAAGGCGGTCACGGCCGGGCCCGTGCCCTGGAACGGCACTTCCAGCATCTTGGCGCCCGCTTGTTGCTGAAGCAGCATGAAGGCCACATGGTGCGGGCTGCTCACGCCCGGCGAGGCCGCCGACACGCGCTCGGGTGCCGCCTTGGCACGGGCCATCACCTCTTGCAGGGTCTTGGCACCCAGCCGGGGGTGGGCAATCAACATGATCTGCAAATTGACCAGGCGCGAGATGGGGCTGAAGTCCTTGAACGAGTCGTAGGGCAAGGGAGCTGGCAGCATCTTCTCGCCGTTGAGCGCGGCGTTGATGGCGTGGAAGTCGGTGATCATCAGCAAGGTGTGACCATCGGGCTCTGCCCGTGCCACGACCTGCGTGCCAATGGTGCTGCCCGCGCCGGGACGGTTTTCCACCACCACGGGCTGCTTGAGGCGGATCGACAGTTCGGCGGCCACCACCCGTGCGGTCACATCCCCACCACCGCCCGGCGGCAAGGGCACCACCAGCTTGATGGGGCGCGAGGGCCAGGTCGACTGCGCCAGCGCGGGCAACAAGGCAGCGCCCAGCATGGCGCCGGCCAAGGCTTTCAACAAGGTACGTTTCATGGTTTGTCTCCAGTGTTCATGGGGTCGGGATCTCTGGGATGGGCGGCTCAGGTCATGAGGGCTTCTAGACGGGCCACCCAGTGGCTGGCGCGGGCGCTGCTGCCCACCGCTGCCACGTAGCGGTCGGGGCGCAGAATGACGTAGTCCCAGCTGGGCTGCTTCATGCGCCAATCGCGAAACTTGCCCTGCACGTCGTCCACCACCGTGACCGAGGGATCGACCGCTGTGCGCAGCGCCGGTGAGCGCGAGGGCTGCACCATGAGCAGGCGCGCGCCGATGCGGTCAAGAAAGGCGCGCTGCGATGGCGTCAGGCCTTGGGTCGGGTCCACGCCCAGGCCCAGCACCGCAAAGTGGGGCCCGATCACATCGTCGAGCTTGTGCGCGCGGCCATCCTGCTCGACCAGGGGCTGCATGAACATGCGGCCCACCGGATCGGCCTTGCCCGCTGGTTGCGCCAGGGGCACCACAATGCCCTGGGTGTAGCGCGACATGGGCTTGAAGCGCAGTTGCAAGATGTGGTCACGCGCACCAGGCAGCACCTGAATGGCCTTGAAGAACAGGTCGCGGCACCATTCGGTCAGGCGGTTGCGTGGCTTGTAAAAGCGACCCATCCAGGTCGCAAAGTTGACCATGGCCTCGGCATGATCGCGGCGCTCGCTGTCGTAGCTTTGCAGGATGCGCGGATGGGCAGCGCCCTTGAGCACCAACGCCAGTTTCCAGGCGATGTTGGTGGCGTCGCGCATGCCCGAATTGAGACCCTGGCCAAAGAACGGAGGTTGCAGGTGTGCAGCATCGCCAGCCACAAACACCCGACCGACCTGGAAGCGGTCGGCAATGCGCGAGTGGTGCAGGTAGATGCGCGCGCGCTGGATCGGGGGCAGGGGCACGTCGTGCGGGTAATGCTGACGCATCAGCCGTTCGAGCTGCGCGGGCGCCAGGATCTGCGCCTCGTCCTCGCCAGGCAAGAGCTGGAACTCCAGCCGCCGATAGCCATAGGGCAGGTGGATCGACATGCTGGGGCGCTGCGGGTGGCAGTGGATGGCGGTGTAGGGGGCGTCGAGTGGGTCGTCGGTCACATCGATCACCAGCCACTTGTTGGCATGGGTCATGCCCTTGAGCTCGATACCACTGGCCGAGCGAACGGTGCTGCGGCCGCCATCGGCACCCACCACATAGGCCGCCCGCACCTGGCGCGTGTCGCCGTCGGGATCGGTCAAGCTCAGCTCGACGGCTTGGTCGTTTTGCGTGAGCGAGACCAGCTCCCAGCCCAGCAAGGTACGCACCGAGTCAAAGCGTGCCAAGCCCTTGCGCAGGGTCTGTTCGGTCAGGGGTTGGATGAACAGGTTGCGGCGTGGCCAGCCGTGCGGCTGCTCGCCCGGCGAGACCTGGGCAAAGCACTCGCCCTTCGAATTGTGATAACGCGCCGGCGCGTTCTGGATCATGTCCTTGAGCAGGTCATGCGCCAGGCCCACGCCCTGCCAGGAGCGCAAGGACTCGTCGTCGGCGCCCACCGCGCGCGGGTAGTCCAGGATCTCGGTGCTGCGCTCGATGAGCAGTGTCTGGATGCCAAATGTGCCCAGGTAGTTGGCAATCGTGACACCACACGGGCCCGCGCCCACGATCGCCACCTGCGTGTGAAGAATGTTCTGGTCCTGCATGCGCCTGCCCCCTCAGTCGGCCCCGCGCAGAAAGTCCACGCACAAGGGGTTGAAGGTGGCCGGGTCCTCGAAGTGCGGCCAGTGGCCCACGGCGGGCATCTCGACATAGCGCGCGTTGGGCATCAGGCGCGAGACGCGTCGCGCCGTCTCGAGATACTCGTCCTTGTCGGCCAGCGAGCCCACCACCAGGGCGGGGGCCTGAATGCGGCGCCACTCGTCTTCGGCAATCAGGTTGCGCTGCCGGATCTCGGGGTCCTGCAGGCACAGGATGTGCCCCATGGCCATGGCCATGTCGGGCTCCCGGTAGACCGCCTGTCGCACGGCAATGATGTCGGGAATGCGATGGCGCTCGTCGTGGATCAGGTGGTCAAAAATCGGCTTGATGTTGGCCCAGCTGGGGTCGTCCACCGCCGCGGTGCGTGCCGAGCGGATGCGGTTCATGTTGGCGGCGTTGGCAAACAGACCGGCGGCCGACAGAAGCACCAGCCGCTCCAGACGCGCCGGATGGCTCAGCGCAAAGCGCGCCGCCACCCAGGCGCCCAGCGAGCAGCCGATCACCGAGGCCTTGGTCAGCGCCATGGCGTCCATGAAAGCGTGCACATGCCGCACATAGTCGGCCACCTGGTAGGGGTGGTCGGGTTTGTCGGTCAAGCCCGAGCCCATCATGTCGATGGCGTAGCAGTCAAAGTGCTCGGCCAGCGGCCCCAGGTTGGCGGCAAAGCCTTCCCAGCTGCCGGCGGTGCCGTGCAGCATGAGCAAGGCGGGTCGGCCCCGCTGGCCGGCATGCGCGTAACGGGTCTTGAGGCCGGCGGCCTCGACCCAGGCTTGCTCAAACGGGACACGCATCAAGGCGGTCCAGATGCTGCGGTAATCGTGTTCAGATGGGGTCATGGAGGGGTGCGGGTTCAGGACTGCATGAGGCGTTGGCGCATGTGCGCTTGCCAATCGGCCAGGGCTTGGTGCGGCACGTCGGCCAGGTAGGCGCGGGTCTCGGCTTCGATCTCCTGCGGGCTTTTGCACAGATCGAGCGGACGGCGCCAGGGTTGCGCCACTTGCCAGGGCGTGACGGCGTAAATCTCGATCTTGTTGCCCTCGGGGTCCAGAAAATAAAAGCTCCAGCTGTTGCCGTGGTGGCGGCCCTCCATGCCCGGCAAGCCCAGCGGCGACAGGGCCCGGAACATCTGGCACAAGGCGGTCAGGTCGGCCACCCGAAACGAGACCTGGTTGAGCGAGCTCTCGCCCGAGGCGGCGCGCTGAGGATCGTGCGCCAGCACCACCTGGTGATGCTCGTTGGGGGTGCGCGACAAAAAGGCCAGGCGGCGGCCGTAGAGCTCGCCCAGGTCATTGAGCAAGAGGCCGAGCGTGCGGCAATAGAAGTCGACCATGCCCTCCAGGTCTTGCACATAGATGCCGACATGGGTGAGCTGGGCGTCGGGCAAGGGCAGCGACGGCGACGGGGTGTTTTGTTGTCTCATATATTGGGATGTGTATCCGTTAGTTGAGACAATTATGCCGGATCATCAGGACTTGTCAACGCCGCAACGCCCCGCCCGCAAGCGGGGTGCGGCCTGCCAGGCCAGTCGATGGGGGGCTCAGCTGCGCAGCGCGTGGGCCAGGTGCTCGATCAGCACTTGCACGCGGTGCGGCACGTAGCGGTTGCTGGGCAACACCGCATAAATGCCCAGCGGGGTGTCCTCGTATGCGCTCAGGATGGGCTTGAGCTGGCGGCGCTTGATGTAGGGGGCCAGGATGAACTCGGGCTGCAAGGCAATGCCCATGCCGCGCACCGCGGCCTCGGCCAGCAGGCCGCCGTTGTTGGCCACCACACGCCCATGCACCGGCACCTTCTGGCGCTGGCGCGCCATGCGGTAAGTCCAGTGCTGGTTGGGCTGGTCGCTGGCGTAGATCAGGGCGGTGTGCTGGGCCAAGTCATGCGGGTGCTGCGGCTCGCCATGGCGCTTGAGGTAGGCCGGTGAGGCCACCGTCAACAAACGGCACTGGCCCAGCTTGCGCACCACATCGGTGGGCTGCAGATTGGCCGTGATGCGCAGCGACAGGTCCAGGCCCTCTTCGATCAGGTTGGCGCGCTGGTCCGACAGCTCCATCACCAGGTCGATCTGCGGATGGGCCTGCGCAAAGTCCAGCAGCGCGGGCGTGAGGCTTTGCAGCGCAAAGCTCAGCGGCAAGCCCATGCGGATGCGCCCGCGCGGCGTGGCCTTGTCCTCGTCCAGATTGGCCTCGGCCGCGTCCACCAGGTCCAGGATGCGGCGGCATTGCTCCAGATAGCTCGCGCCCGCCGCCGTGAGCGTCAGGCGCCGCGTGCTGCGCGTCATCAGCTTGGTGCCCAACGCATGCTCGAGCGCCGCGATCTGGCGCGTCACCACCGAGCGGTCCACCTGCAACTGGTTGGCCACCGCCACAAAGCTGCCGGCCTCGGCCACCCGCACAAAGGTCTGCATCGATTCGAGCTTGTCCATTGTTGTTCCTGTTGCAACAAATATGTGTGGATTATGGTCTTTTTCAGATGGTGTTGCCTTCGTACCATTCGCCCCTGTTCTTGCCACCCCCACCCAACGGACCGATTCATGACCACCACCTGGACCCCGATCGCCAAAGGCCTTCACTGGCTCATGGCCGCCCTGCTCCTGGGCCTGTTGGCCCTGGGTCTGTACATGACCGATCTGCCGCTCTCGCCCGAGAAACTGCTGCTGTATTCCTGGCACAAATGGCTGGGCGTGAGCGCCTTCTTGTTGCTGTGGTGCCGCCTGCTGTGGCGCCTGACGCACCGCGCACCGGCCGCCCCCGAGGGCGTGTCGGCGGGCATGGTGCGGCTGGCCACGCTCGGCCACCTGGCGCTGTACGCCCTGATGCTGCTGATCCCGCTGAGCGGCTGGCTGATGAGCTCGGCCAAGGGCGTGCCCACGGTCTGGTTTGGCCTGTGGCCCATCCCCGACCTCTTGCCGCGCGATCGCGCGCTGGGCGATGCCCTGCAGCTCGTGCACCGCGCGCTCAACTACCTCCTGATGGCCACCATCGCCGGCCATGTGGCCGCCGCCTTGTGGCACCACACGGTGCGCAAGGACGACACCCTGCGCCGCATGTTGCCCGCCCGCCAGTCCTGATCACCCCATTCTTGAAACCGCACATGAACACCTGGATCCTTCGCGCGGCCCTGCTGGCCACATCCTTGGGCGCCCATGCCGCCCCCTACCAATCGGTCGTGCCCGCCAAAAGCAGCATTGGCTTTGCCTACAAGCAAATGGGCGTGGCCATGGACGGTCGCTTCAAGCAATTCAACGCCCAGGTCCAGCTCGACCCGCAAAAGCCGCAACTGGCCAAGGGCAGCATCGACATCGACCTCAACAGTGTCGACACCGGCTCGTCCGAGGCCGACCAAGAGGTGCGCAGCAAGGCCTGGTTCAACGTGGCCGCGCACCCCAAGGCGCGCTTTGTGCTGCAGCGCCTGCGCCCCTTGGGCGGCAACCAGTTCGAGGCCGCCGGCACGCTGACCCTCAAGGGCCAGACGCGCGAGGTGCTGGCCCCCATGACGCTCTCGCCACAAGGCCTGCTCAGCGGCAGCGTGGTGATCCGCCGTGCCGACTTTGGCATTGGTGAAGGCATGTGGGCCAAGTTCGACGTCGTGGCCAACGAGATCACCGTGCAATTCAAGCTTTCCCTTCAATGAATCAACCCACAGGAGTCCCCATGAAATCCATCCGCCAATGCATCGCCATCGCCTGCCTGACCGCCCTGTCGGGCGCCGCCATGGCCAACCCCGTGACCTACGAGGTTGACAGCACCCACACCTTCCCGCGTTTTTCGTATTCGCACTTTGGCCTGTCGACGCAGCTCTCGAGCTTTAGCAAGACCACCGGCAAGGTGGTGCTCGATGCCAAGGCCAAAACCGGCAGCGTGGACATCGCCATCGACCTGACCTCGGTGAACACCGGCTTTGCCGATTTCAACGGCCACATCCAGGGCGAAGACTTTCTGGACACCGCCCGCTTTCCCACCGCCACCTTCCGCTCGACCCGCGTGGTGTTTGAGGGCGACAAGCCCAAGTCGGTGGACGGCCAGCTGACCATCAAGGGCATCACCCGCCCGGTGACCCTGAACGTGACCTCCTTCACCACCATGCCGCACCCCATGCTGAAGAAGCCGACGCTGGGCGCCAATGCCTTCACGATGATCAAGCGCTCGGACTTCAACGCCGCCAAGTTCGCGCCCTATGTGGCCGACGACGTGCGCATCGACATCGCCGTCGAAGCCATCGCCCCCTGAACCCGGGCGGCACTGGCGGGCGGCGGCGCTCTGCGGGCACAATGGCAAGGTCATCAGTTGCCCTTGCATGCCCGAGACGCTGCCATGTACATCCCCGCCCATTTCAGCCTGACCGAGCCCGCCGCCCTGCACCAGATCATCCGCGCCCATCCGCTGGGGGCGCTGGTCACGCAGGGCCCCGACGGGCTCGATGCCAATCACCTGCCGTTTGAGCTGGACGCCGAGCGCGGCGTGCTCAGCGCCCATGTGGCCCGCGCCAACCCGGTGTGGCAGCAATGCGGCGCCGGCATGGACGTGCTGGTGATCTTTCGGGGCGAGGCAAGCTATATCTCACCCAACTGGTACCCCAGCAAACACGAGCACCACCGGCAGGTGCCCACCTGGAATTACGAAGCGGTGCATGTGCATGGCCACATGCGCGTGCAGGACCAGGAGCGCTTTGTGCGCGCCCTCGTCGCGCGCCTGACGCGCACGCACGAGGCCAGCGAGCCCCGGCCCTGGCGCATGGGCGACTCCCCGCCCGAGTACATCGACCAGATGCTGCAAGCGATTGTGGGCATCGAGATCGACATCCGCCGCCTGGAGGGCAAGGCCAAGCTCAGCCAGAACAAGGAAGCGCGCGACCGCCAGAACGCCGCCGACACCCTGGCGCAGTTGGGCAAGACCGGCATGGCGGATGCGATGCGGCGCGGCGTCTGAGGGCGCACGCGCCAGCTTGGACGACCGCCTCAGCCACCCTGCCCGTACGCCTGCGGATCGCTGACCCCGGTGTGCAGGGCCTGACCCGCCACCGGCATCTGGGCGCGCAAGATGCTGCTGTGGGTCGAGTCGGTGCAGTACAGCGTGCGCCGATCGGGGCCGCCAAAGGCCAGGTTGGTCAGCGATGCGCCGCGCGGGCCGGTCAGCACCTCGTCGGGCTCGCCGTGGGCATTGAGCACCCAGACATAGCCCAGGCCGGGGTTGGCCACCAACAGGCGGCCGTGCTCGTCCATGGCCAGGCCGTCGGGGCCGCTGGGGCCATACGAGGTGAAGAACTGGCCGGCCTTGGAGACGCTGCCGTCGTCCTGCAAGCGCATGCGCCAGACACAGTTGCCGCGCGTGGCCGCCACGAACAGAAAGCGCTCGTCTGGCGACAGCACCACGCCGTTGGGGCTGGGCACGTTGGCCAGCAGCAGGTCCAGCCGGCCGTCGGGGCCGAGCCGGTACACCCGGCCGGTGGGATCGTGCAGGCCGGTCTGGCCCTGGTCGGTGAAGTACAGATGCCCGCTGGCGGCAAACACCAGGTCGTTCACCCCCTTGAAGGACTCGGTGTTGCGCCGCGCCAGAAAGGGCCGCACCTGCCCGCTGGCCACGTCCACCTGCATCAAGCCGTTGCGGTAGTCGGTCACCAGGAGCTGGCCCGGGCGCAGCCACTTCATGCCATTGGGCTCGCCGTCCCATTGGGCCACCAGGTCCCACTCGCCCTGCGGGTCGATGCGAAAGACGCGGCCAAAGGGAATGTCGGTCACATACAGATGGCCCTGCGCATCGACCACCGGCCCTTCCAGAAAGGCGTCGACCTGGCGGCCAGGCATGTTGGCGCGGGCCCAGACGCTGCGCTCGCCCGCGCGGCGAAAGCGATCGGGCATGCGGGTGAAGACCTCAAACGGACGGGTGGCGGGGGGATGGAGCAGGAACATGGGCTTGCATTCTGCCTGTGGCGTGAAGGGGTGCGCCAGCCGGTGCGCCCGCACGCCCCGCTCTGCGCGGGCCAGGGATGGCGGGACGGCCGTGGGGGCTGGCGCACATGGCCTAGACGGTGGCGATGGGGGTGACGGGCGAGCCGGCCGCGCCCGGCAGGCGCAGCGGCGGCGCGGTCAGCAAAAAGCGCGAGCGCCCGGCGCGGCGCAGCCACTGCGCCAGAGGGGTGAGCCACCACAGCTCGCCCAGGTGGATGCCGTTTTTGAACAGGCAGTGCGCGTGCAGGGGCAGGCGCGGGCCGCGCATGGGGGTGGGCTGGGTCAAGGAGGCGCTGGGCACCAGTTCGACGGCGGGGTTGTCGGCCATCAGGCAGGCCAGGCGGGTGTCGGTGATCCAGTTGAGCAGGCGCTCGTCGCGGCCGTCCAGGCCGCTGCCGCTCTCGTGCAGGCGCTTCATGTCGGGTTGCTTGTGCATGCCCAGCAAGGTGTCGGCAAAACCGGTGTGCACGCAGACCATGTCGCCTTCTTCGATCTCGATGCGGTCGGCCTCGAGGATGCGCATCCACTGCTCGTAGCCCACGGCCACGCGCTGGCGGCCGATGTGCGCGGCCAGGTCCACCATCACACCACGGCCTTGCACGCCGTGCAGCGCCAGGTTGGCCACGCCCAGGGCGCCCGCGTCCGGGTCGGGGTAGCGCGCCCAGTCCTGCGGCGCCTGTGCATCGGTGCGCCCTGGCCGCAAGTCGGTGCCCGCGCGAAAGCCGTTGTAGAACACCGCCTCGGCCTCGCCGTCGCCGTCGGCGTCAAAGCGGCCACCGATGTGGCCCAGGCTGTCCCATTGGGTCGAGTACTGGGTGTTCATCAGCATGACCTCGTCGCACACCACATCGGTCAGCAGCGGGTTCTCGGTCAGGTAGGACCAGCAAAAGCCTTGCACCCCCTGGCTGGCGCCATCGCGCAGCGTGCCATACAGGCGCGGCGGCATGCGCCGCCCGTTGAGCGCCATGCCACCGGGCACATCCAGGGGCAGCGACAGGCAAAAGGTCAGGCCCTCGCGCACCTCGGCCACGCCCTGACGCACCTTGGCGGGCGTGACAAGGTTCATGCGGCCCAGGCGGTCGTCGGGGCCAAACTCGCCCCAGTGGCTGCCAGGCGGGGCGTGTTTCCAGCGTGGGCTCATGCGCGCTCGGTTCAGGCCGCGACCTGGGCCAGCACGTCCAGCACATTGCGCGCCGCGCCCACGCCCATGTTGATGTAGGCGTCGCCCGTCACGCCGCCAATGTGCGGGCTCAGGATGATGTGGGGCACATGGTGGAAGGGGTGCGGCGCGGTCATGGGCTCGGTCGCAAAACTGTCCAGGCCGGCGGCAAAGACATGGCGCGACTGAACCGCCGCCAGCAAATCGGCCTCGTTGATCAGCCCCCCACGGGCGGTGTTGACCAGGATCACGCCCGGCTTGCACTGGGCCAGCGTCTGGGCATTGACCATGCCGCGGTTCTCGGGCGTGAGCGGGCAGTGCAGCGAGATGGCGTCGGCCTCGCGCCAGACGGTCTCGAGGCTTGCGGGCTGAACGAAGTCGGGCAGTTGCTTGGCAAACGGGTCCACGCCCAGCACCTTCATGCCCATGGCATCGCACATGCGCGCAAAGCGCAGGCCGATCGCGCCCAGGCCCACCACCCCCACCGTGCGGCCGCCCAGCTCGATGCTTTTGTGGGTGGCCTTGTCCCAGTGGCCGTTGTGCATGCGGGCGTTGAGGTCCACCACCGATTTGGCGCAGGCCAGCAGCAAGGCCATCGCCTGCTCGGCCACGGCAGCGGCGTTGGCGCCCACAGCGGCCCGCACCTCGATGCCACGCGCCTGGGCAGCGGCCTTGTCGATGGTGTCGGTGCCGCTGCCGTGTTTGGAGATCACGCGCAGCGAGGGCGCCGCGTCCATGACCCGGGCCCCCACGGCGCCGTAGCGCACGATGAAGGCCACCGGGTCGTGCCGCTGGCACAGGGCCACCAGATCGTCCTCGGTCGGGGCCTTGCCCGCGTAAATGATGTCAAAGCCGCTCAACAGGTCCAGGGCTTGTTGCGCCAGGTCGGCGCCGGTCACGATCAGGGCGGGCCGGCTCACAGGGTCTCTCCTTCCTTGAGCACGCCGGCGGCGCGCAAGGAGGGCACCAGCCAGGACGCGGCGGTGTTGCCCTGCTGGATCTGGGCGATGCGCTTGGCCTCGTCCTCGACCTTTTTGTGGGCGGCCGGGATCAGATGGGCCAGCTGGTCCTTCTCGATCACCACCACGCCGTCGGCGTCGGCCAGGACAAAGTCCCCAGCCTGCACGCTCACGCCGCCGCAGCTGATCGGGTGGCCGATGCGTCCGCCGATGTTCTTGGTCGGGCCATTGGGGTTGGTGCCCACCGAGAAGACCGGGAAGTCCATCTCGTCGATCTCCAGGCTGTCGCGCACCGCGCCGTCGACGATGACGCCGGCCAGGCCCAGCTGGCGGCAGGCGGTCATCATGATGGTGCCCATCAGCGCGGAGGTCTGGTCGCCCTTGCCATCGATCACCAGCACATCGCCCGGGCGGGCCAGCGAGATGGCGGCGTGGATCATCAGGTTGTCGCCGGGGCGCACTTCCACCGTCAGGGCGGGGCCGGCCACTTTCATGCGGGGGCGCAAGGCGCGGATGCGGCCGTGCATGGTGCCTCGGCGGCCGGCCACGTCGGCCAGGATGGCGGCTTGAAAATCAGCGGCCTGGCGGACCAGCTCGGGGCTGACGCGTTCGAAGTCGGAGCGAATGTCTTGGGTCATGGTGTGGTGAGCGGTGGTGATGCGGGCTCAGTCGAGCTTGGCGCCCGATTCCTTGACGACCACCGACCACTTGGCGATGTCGGCCTTGATCAGGCGCGCAAAGTCGTCGGGGCTGGAGGGGGTGATGTTCAGGCCCTGGTCTTCCAGCTTTTTGCGCAGGTCGGGGGCGGCCAGGGCCTTGTTGAGTTCGGTGTTGAGCTGCGCCTGCACAGCGGCGGGCAGGCGGGCCGGGCCGAGCAGGCCAAACCAGGTCACGGCCTCAAAACCCTTGTAGCCCGACTCGGCCACGGTGGGGGTTTGCGGCAGGTCGTCGGTGCGGCGGGCCGAGGTGGTGGCCAGGGCGCGCAGCTTGCCGCTCTTGATGTGGCCCAACAGGGTGGGCACCGACGAGACGTAGAGCTGCACCTGGCCGCCGATCACATCGTTGATGCCCTGCGCCGCGCCCTTGTAGGGAATGTGCGTGAGCTTGATGGCCGCTTCGCGCTGGAACAGCTCGGTGGCCAGGTGGGCCACGGTGCCGTTGCCCGAGGTGGCGTAGTTGATGTGGCCCGGCTGCGCCTTGGCCGCCTTGATCACATCCGCCAGCGACTTGAAGGGCGAGTCGGCCGCAGTGACCAGCACCAGCGGCGCATTGCCGATCAGGCCAATCGGGGCCAGGTCCTTGACCGGGTCGTAGGGCAGCTTGGCATACAGCGAGGGGTTGATCGCCAGGTTGCTGGTCTGGCCGATCACCAGGCTGTAGCCATCGGGCGCGGCCTTGGCGGCGCTGTCGATGCCCAGGTTGCCGCCCGAGCCGGGCTTGTTGTCGATGACAAAGGTCCAGCGCGTGGCCGCCGAAATTTTTTGCGTCACATCGCGCGCCACGATGTCGGTGCCACCCCCCGCCGGGAAGGGGACCACGGTGCGGATGGGCTTGCTGGGCCAGGCATCGGTTTGTGCCAGCGCCAGAACCGGCAACAGGGCGGTGCTGGCCAACAGGCCCAGGGTCCAGCGGCGCGAAGTGGTCGTCGTCATCAAGGTCTCCTTGTGTGCATTGAACTGCGCAGGACTGTACAAACACCTTTCACACAATACAATGGCGCTTCACGGTACGAAACATCTTTCATCATGCGCCACACCCCCGACCCTGCCCCCAGCGCCGCCGCGGCCCGCCCTGCCGAGGGCGCCGAAGGCGGCGTGATTGCCGTCACCCGTGCCCTGCTCGTCATGGAGGCCTTTCGCATTGGCGAGCGCCACCTGACGCTGGCCGAACTCAGCCGCCGCACCGGTCTGCACAACAGCACCGTGCTGCGCCTGGCGCGCACGCTGGCGCAGGCCGGCTACATGGTCCAGCGCGACGAGGGGCAGTGGCGCCTGGGCCCGGCTGCGGGTTGGCTGGGTGCGCGCTACCAGGCGGGCTTTGACATCAACAACGTGGTCGAGCCCACGCTGCGCGAGCTCTCGAGCGCCACCCAAGAAAGCGCGTCCTTCTATGTGCGCGAAGGCGACGAGCGCGCCTGCATCGCGCGGGTCGAGGGGCCGCAGGCCGTGCGCCACCATGTGCGCATCGGCATGCGACTGCCGCTGGACCTGGGCGCCCCGGGCCGCGTGATCCTGGCCTTCTCGGGCCACCCTGGGGCCGAATACGAGGCGATTCGCCGCCGGGGCTACCACCTCTCGATGGGCGAGCGCGAGCCCGAGGTCTCGAGCGTGGCCGCACCGGTGTTTGGTCTGAACTGGCGCTTGCTGGGCTCGATGTGCATCTCGGGGCCCACCTCGCGCCTGTCGGTCAAGCTGCTGCAGGGCCACGCCAAGCGCGTGATGGACGCGGCCAACCGCCTGTCGTATGCGCTGGCGGGCGAGCGTTCGGCCGACACGCCCAAGGTGGTCTCGACCTGGCACCCATGAGGCGGCGGGCAAGGCCCCGGCCGCTTGCCCCACCCCATGTTGCAACCCGTGCAGCGTGCTTCACTGCATGAAACACGCTTGCGCCAGATGAACGGCGCTCCTAAAGTCCCGGCGCATCCCAAACCCAAGCGCGAGCACAGGAGACCGACATGAAACGACGCCACATCACCGCTTGCCTGACCGGCCTGGCCCTGTTGGCCGGCCTGCAGGCCACCCCCGCCCTGGCCGCCTGGCCCGACAAGCCCATCACCGTGGTGGTGCCCTACGCCCCGGGTGGCACCGCCGACGCCTTGGCGCGCCTGATTTCCCAGCACCTGAGCACGCGGCTGAACACGCCGGTGGTGGTGCAAAACCGCGCAGGTGCCAGCGGCATGATTGGTGCCGGATCGGTCGCGCAGGCCCCGGCCGACGGCTACACCGTGCTGTACGACGCGACGCCGCTGTCGATCAATCCGCACCTGATGCAGAAGATGCCGTTTGACGCACAAAAAGACCTGCAGCCGGTGACGCTGGTGGGGGTGACACCGATGCTGGTGACCGTGCACAAGAACTCGCCCTACAACACCTTGCAAGACCTGATCAAGGCCGGCAAGGCCAACCCGGGCAAGATCACCTTTGGCTCGGGTGGCCAGGGCACGGTGCAGTACATGGCGGCCGAGCTGTTCAACCAGGCCATGGGCACCAAGATGCTGCACGTGCCCTACAAGAGCGGCGGCCTGGCCCTGACCGCAGCCCTGGCGGGCGAGGTGGACATGGGCTTTGGCAACCTGCCGGCCATCAGCAGCCAGGTCAAGGCGGGCATGCTCAAGCCGCTGGCCATCACCGCCGCGCAGCGCCATCCGCTGTACCCCGACGTGCCGACCATTGCCGAGGTGGCCATCAAGGGCTATGAGGCCCACGAGTGGAACGGCATGTTCGTGCCGGCCGGCACGCCCGCCGACATCGTCAACCGCCTCAATGCCGCGGTGCGCGAGGTGCTGGCCACCCCCGAGGTGAAGGCCCGCTTTGACGGCCTGGGCTCGCGCATCGTGGCCTCGTCGCCCGAGGATTTCCGCAAATTCCTGGTCACCGACTTTGGCAAGTGGGGCCAGACCGTCAAGGCCGCCGGCATTCAGAAAGAGTGACGCGGCGCGCATGACCCAGACCCTCTCGATCGGCCCGCTGCGCCTGCAGTCGGGCCAGTGGCTGCCCGATGTGCGGGTGGCCCATGTCTGCCACGGTCAATTGAACGCCGACGGCAGCAACGCCATCCTGGTCACGCACGGATTCACCAGCGCGCACACCATGCTCGAACCCGGTCACCTGGTGGCCGAAGGCTCGTGGGCGCCGCTGCTGGGGCCGGGCCGCATCCTCGATACCGATCGCTACTTCGTGGTCTGCAGCAACATGCTGGGCTCGTCGTTTGGCACCACCGGCCCGCGCGACATCTGCCCGGCCACGGGCAAGCCCTGGGGGCCGGACTTTCCGGACATCACCCTCTCGGACATCGTTGCGGTGCAGCACCGCCTGCTGCAGGCCTTGGGCGTGCGCCACCTGCGCGCCGTGCTGGGCCCATCGTTTGGCGGCTTCCAATCGATCCAGTGGGCGCTGGACCACCCCGACATGGTGGACGCGATCGGGATCGTGTCATCGGACTTTCGGGCGCCGGTGGGCCAGACCAAGGACACGCAGCGCGCCAAGCTGGCCGAAAGCCCGCAGTGGCATGGCGGCTGGTTTTACGAGCACGGCGGCATGTACGAGACCCTGCTGGCCACGCGCCTGCAGACCCTGGCGGGCTATGGCCTGGAGCGGCTGTACGAAGAGCGCTACCCCGACCCGGTGGCGCGGCGCGAGGCCATCGAAGGCCCCAGCCGGGCATGGGCCCGCGCCTTCGATGCCAACAGCCTGGTGGTGCTGGCCGGGGCTGCGGCGTCGTTTGACGTGCGCCACCGCGTGCACGAGATCCGCGCGCGGGCGCTGATGGTGCAGTGCACCACCGACAAGCCCTTCCCGGCCAACGAGGCCTCGGCCGCCCTGCTGGCGCAGACCCAGGCACCCAGCCGCTACATCCGCCTCGACAGCCCCTACGGCCACATCGCCGCGGGCGTGGAGCTGGCCCGCTGGCAAGACGAGATCCGGTGGTTGCTGGGGTGAGCGCGATCCCAGACGACCTGGGGTCAAGCCTCTCGCAGGGTTCAAGCGGCTGAACCCGCATCGCCCCTATCCAAGCGCAAAGGCCAAAAGGTCTTGGAATTGACCTTGATCGGCGGCACGCAAGGCATCCAAGTAACGCTTTCTGAGGTCTCCTGCATCTTTCAGACGCGCATGCGCGTCGCCCCCCCAACTCAAGCGCGATCGGCCCAATCGCAACAACAACAAATCCGCCATCAATCTTGCGTGGCGACCATTGCCATTGGGAAAAGGATGGATCCAAACAAGTTGGTGATGAAACCTCACGGCTGTTTCAGTGACATCAAATACATGGTGTTCGATCTGGAAGCGGGTGTTATCCAAGAGATCACGCAAACGAACCGATACCATGGACCAATCAATGCCGATGTTCTTGTTGCTTTGCCGAAAGGTTCCTGCCCAGCGCCACGTCATGTTGAACATGTTGCGGTGCAGGGCCCGGACAAATGCCTCATTCAAGAGATCTCGCCTGGTTTGCAAAAGAGCCCACCGCTCGCCCACTTCGATGTTGCGCAGCTCCCAACGGTTCAATTCTTCTTGCGTTGTGATGTGCGTGGGCAATAACCCAATCGCCTCGTCCGGATCGAG
>JBEBDJ010000107.1:0-7753 GCA_041157045.1 Pseudomonadota bacterium | reverse complement strand
GCACGATGGCCGGCGCCGCATCGGGGCGGGCCAGGGCCGCGTCCAGCATCGTGCGCGCCGCCTGCGGCTGGGCGCCCATCAGGCCAATGGCCAGCAGCAGCGGGCCGCTGGCGTTGGGGTCCAGCGCATGGGCACGCTCGGCCGAGCGCATGGCGGCCTCGAACTGACCCGCATCGCGCTGCAGGCGGCCCAGGGTGGTCCAGGCCACCACCGCATTGCCCGGCAGGGCCTGCCAGGTGCGCAGCACCGGCTCCACCGCGCGCAGCACCAGGGCCTTGTCGGGCACCTGCGCATACGCGCGCGGAATGGACGCGATGGCCGGGCCTTGTTCCTGCGGCGGCAATTCCTTGAGCAAGGTGCTCAGGGCCGGGCCACTGGCCTCGGCGCGGCCCAGGGCCAGCATCAGCTGCAGGATCAGGGCGTTGGGCTCGCGGTCTTGCGGGAGTTCTTTTTTCCAGGTCTGCGCCGCTTGCAGGGCCGCGTCGCCCGAGCGGGCCTGCAGGGCCACCTGCACCGAGCGCTGAAACAGGCGCGCGTCCTTGGTGCGGCGCGCCGCATCCAGCAGCAGCGAAAAGCCGGCCCCGGGCGAGCCTTCGCGCACATTGAGCTCGCCCAGCAGCAGCTGGTAGAAGAGCGGCCCATCCAGGCGCGAATTGACGATCTCGGGCTTGGTCTCGTCGGCACTGGGCGCGCTGGCGCTTGGCGACGGCGCAGGGGTCTGGGCCTGCGCGGCAGCGGCCAGCAGGGTCACAAGCAGTAAAGACCAGCGGGATGACATGAGGCCCATCATAATGCAGGCCCATTGCCTTGCCTGCCTTGGGGCTGGGCCCACCGCGGAGCGCGCATGCCAGAACTGCCAGAAGTCGAAGTCACCCGCCTGAGCTTTGCCGCGCGCATTGCCGGCGCGCGGGTGCAGATCCTGCGCATGGGCAAGCCCTTGCGCTGGCCGCTGGGGGTGGACCCGCAGACCCTGCGCGGGCGCCAGGTGCAGTCGGTGCAGCGGCGCGGCAAGTACCTGCTGCTGATGCTCGACGAGGGCCTGTTGCTGTTGCACCTGGGCATGTCGGGCAGCCTCAACTTTGCACCGCAGCAGCCGCCGGCCGGGCCGCACGACCACATGGACTTGCACACCGACCGCGGCGTGCTGCGCCTGCACGACCCGCGCCGCTTTGGCGCGGTGGTCTGGGCCCAAGACCTGGACGACCCGGTGGCGCGCAAGCTGCTGGGCGGACTGGGGGTCGAGCCCCTGGGCCCCGACTTTGCGCCGGGCGCCTTCTGGGCGGGCCTGAAGACGCGGCGCAGCGCCATCAAGCAGGTGCTGCTGGCCGGCGACCTGGTGGTGGGCGTGGGCAATATCTACGCGTCCGAGGCCTTGTTCATGGCGGGCATTCGGCCCACCACGCGGGCGCACCGCCTCTCGCGGCCGCGCGCCGAGCGCCTGCATGCGGCCATTGTGCAGGTGCTGCAGCGCGCGCTGGCGCAAGGGGGCAGCACCTTGCGCGACTTCGTGAGCGCCGAGGGCAAGACCGGCTACTTCCAGCTTGAGGCCGCGGTCTATGGCCGCGCCGGCCTGCCGTGCCGCCAGTGCGCCACGCCCATCCGCAGCCTGGTGCAGGGCCAGCGCAGCACCTTTTTCTGCCCCACATGCCAGCGCCCCTGACCCCGGTCCCCACCTCCGATTCATGGCCCGATGGGGCGACGGCCTTGGCCCCCATGGCCGAGCGCCTGGTGGCCTGGCAGCGCCAGCACGGTCGCCACGACCTGCCCTGGCAGGGCACGCGCGACCCCTACCGGGTCTGGCTGTCCGAGGTGATGCTGCAGCAGACGCAGGTCAGCACGGTGATGGGCTATTACGCGCGCTTTCTGGCGCGTTTTCCGGATGTGGCGGCCTTGGCCGCGGCCTCGCAAGACGAGGTGCTGGGCCTGTGGAGCGGGCTGGGTTACTACAGCCGCGCGCGCATGATGCACCGCTGCGCGCAGGCCGTTTGCACCGAGCATGGCGGGCAGTTTCCGCGCACTGCCGAGGCACTGGTGACGCTGCCGGGCATCGGCCCTTCCACTGCCGCGGCCATTGCCAGCTTCTGCTTTGGCGAGCGCATCTCGATCATGGACGGCAATGTGCGCCGCGTGCTCTCGCGCTGGCTGGCCTGGCCGCACGACCTGGCCCAGCCGCGCCACGAGCGCGCCCTGTGGGCACAGGCGCAGGCCCTGCTGCCCACGCAGGCGCAGGACATGCCCGCCTACACCCAGGGCCTGATGGACCTGGGCGCCACCTTGTGCACCACCCGTGCGCCCGCCTGCCAGGCCTGCCCCTTGCAAGCGGACTGCCAGGGCCGGGCGCAGGGCGAGCCCACGCAGTGGCCCATCCGCACACGCAAGCTCAAGCGCCTGAGCGTGAGCCTGTGGCTGCTGTGGGCCGAAGACGCGCAGGGCCGGGTGTGGCTGCACAAGCGGCCGCAACAAGGCATATGGGCCGGCTTGCATGCGGTGCCGGTGTTCGAGACCGAGCCCGACTGGGCCACGCTGTGGCCGCAGGGCCGGGTGCAGGCCATGCTGCCGGTGCAGCGCCACGCCCTGACGCACCGCGAGCTTTATCTGCACTGGGTGCGGGTGCAAGGGCCGAGCGAGGCGCCGCCGCAGCACGAGGGCCAGTGGTGCTCGAGGGCCGACTGGGCCGCGCTGGGTTTGCCCAAGCCGGTGCGCGAGCGCCTGGACGCGGCAGGGGCCAACGAGCGCCACGCCGATTTGTTCGATTGAGGCGCCGGCCCGGCGCGGCGCCAGGCCTCAGGGCAGGTCGCGGTGACGGCGCAAGGTGGGCCAGCGCGAAGGCATCTGCGCGGCCAGTTGCTCGACCAGGTAGACCGATCGGTGCTGGCCGCCGGTGCAGCCAATGGCGATCGTCACATAGGGGCGGTGATCGGCCTCGATCAGCGGCACCCAGTCCAGCACAAAGCTGGCAATGTGCGCTTGCAGCTTCTGCACCAGGGCCGCCTGCTGCAAAAAAGCCTGCACCGGGGCGTCGCGCCCCGTGAGTTCGCGCAGGCCGGGCTCGTAATAGGGGTTGGGCAGCATGCGCGCGTCAAACACAAAGTCTGCGTCCATGGGCACGCCGCGCTTGAAGCCAAACGATTCGAACACCACCGTCATCGGCGCCAGCGGCGTGTCCATCAAGCCCTTGATCCAGGTCTGCAGCTGCGCGCTGCGCAGCAAGCTGGTGTCGATCACATGCGAGCCGTCGCGCAGCACCCCCAGCAGCTCGCGCTCCTGCTCGATCGCCTCGATCAGGTCTTGCTCGCGGTCGACGGTGCTGTGCTTGGCCAAGGGGTGGCGGCGCCGGGTTTCCGAATAGCGGTGCACCAGGGTGGGGGTGGACGCGTCCAGGAACAGGGTCTTGACGCGCAGGTGCTCTCGCGCCAGGGACTTGAGCTGTTCGGGCAGCAGGTGCAGCGATTCGGCGCTGCGCACATCGATGGCAATGGCCAGCAGGCGGTTGCGCTGGCGCGTTTGCAGGTGCACCACATCGGCCAGCAGCTCGGGCGGCAGGTTGTCGACGCAGAAAAAACCGCTGTCCTCGAGCGCGCGCAGCGCCACCGACTTGCCCGAGCCGGACATGCCGGTGATGAGGATGATGTCCATGGGCATGGGGTCAGCGCCTTCCGTGGCCCAGCATTTCGCGGGCATGGGCCAGGCCCGCGGCGCTGGCACGTTCACCGCCCAGCATGCGGGCGATTTCCTGCACCCGGGTCTCGTCGGCAATCGCCTCGACCTGGCTGCTCACACCGCCGTCCTGCGCCTGCTTGCGCACCAGCAGGTGCTGATCGGCACAGGCGGCCACTTGCGGCAGGTGCGTCACGGCCAGCACCTGGCGGTGCTGCCCCAGCTGCTGCATCAGGCGGCCCACGGTGTCGGCCACCGCGCCGCCCACGCCCGAGTCCACCTCGTCAAAGATCAGGGTGTCGGCCTGGCCCAGCTCGCTGGTCGTCACGGCAATGGCCAGCGCAATGCGCGAGAGCTCGCCGCCCGAGGCCACCTTGGCCACCGGCCGCGGCGTGCTGCCGGCGTGCCCGGCCACCAAAAAGACCACCTCGTCAAGCCCGTGCGAGGCGGGCTCGGGCAGGGCCGAGAGCGCCACCTCGAAGCGGCCGCCGGCCATGCCCAGCTGCTGCATGGCGGCGCTGACCGCCTTGGACAGGCGGGGCGCGGCCTTGCGCCGCTGCGCCGACACCGCTTGCGCCTGCTGCTCGTAGGCGGCACGCGCCTGTTGCTCGGCCCGCTGCAGACCGTCCAGATCGGCGGCCTGGTCCAGGCGCGCCAGCTCGTCCTGCCAGGACTGCCACAGCGCGGGCAATTCTTCGGGCGGGCGCTTGTGGCGCCGCGCCAGCGACAGCCACTGGCCCACGCGCTCGTCCAGCTCGGCCAGGCCCTCGGGGTCCAGCTCGGTGCGGCGCAGGTAGCCGTGCAGGCTGTGCGCCACGTCCTCGATTTGCGCCTGGGCCGAGGCCAGCACATCCGACAGGGCCACAAACTCGGGCTCCACATGGGCCTGCTCCTGCAGGCGGTGGATGGCCTGCGAGAGGCTGCGCAGCACCCCGCCATCGTCCTCATCAGAGCTCAGTTGCTGGCCCGCCAGCTGCGCCGCCTCGATCAGGCTTTGCGCGTGCGTCAGGCGCTGGTGGCGGGCGTTCAGATCGGCCCATTCATCCGCTTGCGGGGCCAGCTTGCCCAGCTCCCCCAGCTGCCAGGCCAGGCGCTCGCGCTCGGTCTCGAGCGTGGCCTGGGCGGCTTGCGCCTGTTGCCAGGTCTGGTGGGCCTGGCGCCAGCGCTGCCAGGCCTGCTGCATGGGCTGGCGGTCCAGGCCGGCGTAGGCGTCGAGCAGCTCGCGCACCGCGTCGGCGCGGGTCAGGCTTTGCCAGGCGTGCTGGCCATGGATGTCGACCAGGTATTCGCCCGCCTCGCGCAGCTGGGTGGCGGTGGCGGCGCTGCCATTGATCCAGGCGCGGCTCTTGCCGGCGCTGTCGATCGTGCGGCGCAGCAGCAGGCTGTCGGCCGCCTCAAAGCCCTGGGCGTCCAGCCAGGGGCGCAGGGCGTCGGGGGTGTCAAATTCGGCGCTGATCTCGCAGCGCGCCGCGCCCTCGCGCACCACCGCAGGGTCGGCGCGATGGCCCAGCACCAGCTGCAGGGCGTCGATCAGAATGGATTTGCCTGCGCCGGTCTCGCCGGTCAGCACCGTCATGCCCGGGTCCAGGTCCAGGGCCAGGGTGCGAACGATCACAAAATCGCGCAGACCCAGATGTCGCAAAGCCACGGTTTACGCGCCTCCCTCATTCCAATGCATCTTCTTGCGGAGCGTATCAAAATAATTCCAACCCTGGGGGTGCAAAAAGCGCACACGGTGTTGCGAACGTTGGACCTCGATGCGGTCGCCGATCAAGAGATCGGCCAGCGACTGCATGTCAAAGTTGGCGCTGGCGTCGCGCCCCGAGACCACCTCGATCGCCACCTTGGACGATTCGGGCAGCACGATGGGCCGGTTCGAGAGGGTGTGCGGGGCAATCGGGGCCAGCACCCAGCCGCCGGTGGCCGGGTGCAGCAGGGGCCCGCCGGCCGACAGCGAGTAGGCGGTCGAGCCAGTGGGGGTGGAGATGATCAGGCCGTCGGCGCGCTGGTTGGCCACAAAGTGCCCGTCCACCAGCACGCGCAGCTCCAGCATGCCCGAGGTGCTGCCCCGGTTGACCACCACATCGTTCATGGCCAGGGCGTCAAACATGACCCGGCCGTCGCGCACCACCTGGGCGTGCAGCACGCTGCGGTCGTCGATCTGGTAGTGGCCCAGCAGCATGGGGCGCAGGACCTCGGTGTATTGCTCGATGGGGATGTCGGTGATAAAGCCCAGCCGCCCCTGGTTGATGCCAATGAGCGGCAGGCCCGAGGCCGCCACGCGCCGCCCCACGCCCAGCATGGTGCCGTCGCCGCCCACCACCAGGCCCAGGTCGCAGTGCTGGCCGATTTGCTCGGTGTCCATGGTGGGGTAGCCGGTCAGGCCGGTGTGGCTGGCGGTTTCGCGCTCGATCACCACCTCGGCGCCGCAGCGGGCCACAAAATGGGCCATGTCGTCGAGCACGCGCCGCGACTGGGCCAGGACGTCACCGCCCAGGCTGGTATGGTGCTTGCCAAACAGGGCGATATGGCGAAAACGAGAGGTCATGCCGCAAATTACATCATTAAAATGACCGCATGTTGGATGATCGCGCCAAGTTGTTGCTCAAAGCGTTGGTCGAGCGCTATATCGCCGACGGGCAACCCGTCGGCTCGCGCACGCTCTCGAAGGCATCGGGCCTGGACCTGTCGCCGGCCACCATCCGCAACGTCATGTCCGACCTGGAGGAGCTGGGGCTGATTGCCAGCCCGCACACCTCGGCCGGCCGCATCCCCACCGCGCGCGGCTACCGCCTGTTTGTCGACACCATGCTGACCGTCAAGCGCGACGAGCTGGTGGCCCCGCAGCTGACCCCCGACCAACCCCAGCGGGTGATTGCCAGCGCCGCGCACATGCTCTCGAGCCTGTCGCAGTTTGTGGGCGTGGTCATGGCGCCGCGCCGCTCGTCGGTGTTCCGCCACATCGAGTTCTTGCGCCTGTCCGAGCGGCGGGTGCTGGTGATCATCGTGTCGCCCGAAGGCGATGTGCAAAACCGCGTGCTGCTGACGCACAGCGACCACACCCAGAGCCAGCTGGTCGAGGCGGCCAATTACCTGAACGCCAACTACTCGGGCATGGCCATCGAGCAGGTGCGTGCGCGGGTGCAGCAAGAGCTGGTGTCCCTGCAGGGCGAGATTGCCGCGTTGATGCAGGCGGCGGTGCAGGTGAGCTCGGAGGCGCTGACCCAGAAGGACGACGAGGTGGTCATCTCGGGCGAGCGCAACCTGCTGTCGGTGAGCGATTTCTCGAACGACATGTCGCACCTGCGCCGCGCCTTCGAGCTGTTCGAGCAAAAGACCGCGCTGGTGCGCCTGCTGGACGTGTCGAGCCAGGCCGAGGGCGTGCGCATCTTCATTGGTGGTGAGAGCCAGGTGGTGCCGATCGAAGAGCTGTCGATCGTGAGCGCCCCCTACGAGGTGGACGGCCAGGTGGTGGGCACCCTGGGCGTGATCGGCCCCACCCGCATGCCCTACGACCGCATGATCCAGATCGTGGACATCACCTCGCGCCTGGTGAGCAACGCCCTGAGCCAGCCCAAGAACGGCTGAGGCCTGCCTTTACAATCCACCGCTTCGGGGCGTTAGCTCAGTTGGTTAGAGCAGGGGACTCATAATCCCTTGGTCGCTGGTTCGAGCCCAGCACGCCCTACCAGTTTTTTGCCAGAGGTCACTTTGCACGTCGTTGCAAGGTGACTTTTTTTATGGCGGTTGTGCGTTGCGTGAACCGTGTTCACCAGTGACCCGCATTGAGTTCTGCTGCCGGTCGTTTATCCGGCATTTGCAGTAGCCAATCTCTGACTACACAGATCGCATGTGGTCCAAACCGAATCGGCTGGACAGATCAGTCGAAATTCTTGAGGCAATTCCAATCCATTCCTTAGAAAACTTTGTCTCACTAATTGCTCAGTTTGCAAATAATCTGACATACGCATGTTGTTGCCACATAACGAAATCGTAAGTGGATTCTGAGTAGTTGAGCAGGTAGGAGTCCCGGTTCTGGGAGGGATCCCGGTTCACTTGGTAAACCCGACCAGGCAACTGCAGGAGGTTCTGGAAG
>JBEBDJ010000106.1:0-8990 GCA_041157045.1 Pseudomonadota bacterium | reverse complement strand
GCTAACACACGATCGAGAAGGTCAACCACGCCCCGGCGCGAAAGGTGGCAGCGCCTCCGCCTCATCAATTATCGAGGAAGCTTCTGAGAATCCTTGACCGGCTCGGGTGCTTCAGCTTGCGCAGGGCCTTCGCTTCGATCTGGCGGATGCGTTCGCGGGTCACCGAGAACTGCTGACCGACTTCTTCGAGCGTGTGGTCGGTGTTCATGCCGATGCCAAAGCGCATGCGCAGCACGCGCTCTTCACGCGGCGTGAGCGAGGCCAGAACGCGGGTCGTCGTCTCGCGCAGGTTCGACTGGATCGCGGCGTCGACCGGCAGAAGCGCCGACTTGTCCTCGATGAAGTCGCCAAGGTTTGAATCCTCGTCGTCGCCAATCGGCGTCTCGAGCGAGATCGGCTCTTTCGCGATCTTCAGGACCTTGCGGATCTTCTCCAGCGGCAGGCCCAGCTTTTCGGCCAGCTCTTCCGGCGTCGGCTCGCGGCCGATCTCGTGCAGCATCTGGCGCGAGGTGCGGACCAGCTTGTTGATCGTCTCGATCATGTGCACGGGAATGCGGATCGTGCGGGCCTGGTCGGCGATCGAACGGGTGATCGCCTGCCGGATCCACCACGTGGCGTAGGTCGAGAACTTGTAGCCGCGGCGGTACTCGAACTTGTCCACCGCCTTCATCAAGCCGATGTTGCCTTCCTGGATCAGATCGAGGAACTGCAGGCCGCGATTGGTGTACTTCTTGGCGATGGAGATCACCAGACGCAGGTTGGCCTCGATCATCTCCTTCTTGGCGTCGCGCGAGGCGCGTTCGCCCTCGTTCATCTTCTTGTTGATCTCCTTGAGATCTTCCAAGGGAACGACGGCGGCCTTCTGGATGTCGATCAGCTTTTGCTGCAACTCCTGCACGGCCGGCAGATTCCGGCCCAGCACGGCGCTGTAAGTCTTGCCGGCTGCGATTTCCTTTTCCGCCCAGCTCAGGTTCAGCACATTGGACGGGAAGGTCTTGACGAAGTGCTCCTGCGACATGCCGCACTTGTCGACCACGATCTTGCGAATCTCGCGCTCGTAGCGACGCACGTTGTCGACCTCCGACCGCAACGCACCGCACAGGCGTTCGATGGTCTTCACGGTGAAGCGGATCGACATCAGCTCGTCGTTGATCGCGCCCTGGGCCTTCAGATAAGAAGCGGCCTTGTAGCCATCCTTCTCGAAGCTCGCGCGCAGCTCGACGAAATGGCCACGCATGGCTTCGAGCTTGACCAGGGCCTGGTTCTTCAACTCTTCCAGGCGCTTGGTCAGTGCGCGGCTGCCGCCGTTGCCGTCGTCATCCTCTTCGTCGTCGAACTCGTCGAAGTCTTCCTCGGCCACGTAGTCGTCGGCCTCATTGGGGTCGGAAAAGCCATCCACCACGTTGGAGATGACGATCTTGTTCTCGCGGATCTCGCTGGCCATCTTGAGGATCTCGGCAATCGTGGCCGGGCTCTCGGAGATGGCTTCCATCATGCGCTGCAGGCCGCCTTCGATGCGCTTGGCGATTTCAATCTCGCCTTCGCGCGTGAGCAGCTCGACCGAGCCCATCTCGCGCATGTACATGCGCACCGGGTCGGTGGTGCGGCCGAATTCGCTGTCCACGGTGGACAGGGCCGCTTCGGCCTCTTCCTCGGCCTCTTCTTCGGTGGCCACGGTCGGGCCGGTGTTGTTGAGCAGCAGGGTCTCGGCATCGGGCGCCTGCTCGTACACGGCCACGCCCATGTCGTTGAGCATGTTGACCACGACTTCCAGGGTCTCGGCGTCGACCAGTTTGTCGGGCAGGTGGTCGGAAATCTCGCCGTGGGTCAGGTAGCCGCGGGTCTTGCCCAGCTTGATCAGGGTTTTCAGGCGCTGGCGGCGCTTGAGCATGTCCTCTTCAGACAGCACCGCCTCGTCAAGGCCGAATTCCTTCATCAAGGCGCGTTCCTTGGCCTTGCTGATCTTCATGCGCAGGGGCTTGACCTTCTCGGTGCCTTCCTCGGGCAGGGCCTCGGTCTCGAGCTCGGCTTCGAGCTCGGCCTCGACGTCGATGACCTCATCGAGTTCGGCCACTTCGGCCTTCTTGGCCTTGCCTTTGGCCGCAGCCTTGGGCTTGGCGGCGGCCTTGGCGGCGGGTTTCTTCGCGGCCGGCTTGGCGGCGGTCTCGAGTTCGGCCTCGTCCTTGGCCTTGGCAGCGGACTTGGCAGCGGCTTTCACCGGGGTTTTCTTGGGCGCTTCGGGAACGGTTTTCTTGGCAGGCACAGCGGAGACAGCTTTCTTTTTCACAACGTTGGACGGGGCAGGGGCGGCCGAGGCCGCCCGCTTGGCAGACGGGGTGCCCGCTTTGGCGGCGGGCTTGGCGGGCGCCTTGGCAGCGGCCTTGACCGGTGCTTTGGCGGCCGCCTTCAGGGGCGCTTTGGCCGCAGCCTTGACCGGGGCCTTGGCGGCCGGCTTGGCAGCCGGCTTGGCAGGGGCCTTGGCCGTGGCCTTGGTCACGGGCTTGGGCGACGGTTTGCTCGTCGCTTTGGCCGCGGCCTTGGGCGCTGCTTTGGCGGCGGGTTTGGCGGCAGACTGAGAGGACTTCTTCGGCTTTTGAGCGGGCATGGGACACCTCGGGACAAAACACGGACAGACACAGTCAGCGCCGAAACACCCGGCGCGGGATCGGGACAGGAATCCGGGCCGCAGGCGGCGCCGGATCAGGTGGCAAGACCGAGGGCGAACATTTGGGGTGCAGTCCTTGCGGAAACGATGGCCTGCCCGCATGGGGGCGTGTGCTCAAAGGCGTTGGCCGGGCCGGAGGTGCTGCTGTCGCGCTTGCCGAGAAAAGTGGATTATACCAGAGCAGCCTTCAGCGCTGGCGGATGGCGGTCTTGGGACGGAAGGCTTTGCAGACCGCGTCGTGGGTTTCCAGATAGGGCCCGCCGATCAGGTCGATGCAGTAGGGCACGGCCGCAAAAATGCCCGGCACCGTGGTCTGCCCCTGGGCGTCGCGCAGGCCTTCCAAGGTCTCGGCAATCGATTTGGGCTGGCCGGGCAGGTTGATGATCAGGCTTTTGCCGCGGATCACGGCCACCTGGCGCGAGAGGATGGCGGTCGGCACAAAGTTCAGGCTGATCTGGCGCATCTGCTCGCCAAAGCCCGGCATCTCGCGGTCGGCCACATCGAGCGTGGCCTCGGGCGTGACGTCGCGCAGGGCCGGGCCGGTGCCGCCAGTGGTCAGCACCAGGGCGCAGCCGGCGTCCACCAGTTCCACCAGGGTGGCGCTGATGCGCGGGCGCTCGTCGGGGATCAGGCGGGCCTCGAATTCGATCGGGTTTTGCAGGGCGCGGCGCAGCCAGTCCTGCAGGGCCGGCAAGCCCTTGTCCTCGTAGACGCCGCTGCTGGCGCGGTCGCTGATGCTGACAATGCCGATCTTGACGGCGTCGTGGGCAATGGGCTCAGTCATGGGCAATCTCTTGGGGGTCGTCGGCGGCCTTGAGGGTGGCCTTGATCATCTGGAACAGTTCGCGATAGGCGCGGCTCTGGCGCGGGGCCAGGCCTTGCGAGACCGCCGCGGCCGACGGCGGCGGCAAGTCCTTGCGCGCCTGGCGCACCAGGGCGCGCAGGGCCTGGGTGTCGGTGCCCGGGTGGGCGGCAATCCATTGCTGCACCGCCTCGTCGTCGGCCAGCAGCCGGTCGCGCCATTGCTCGGCCTGGTGCAACTGCTCGGTGTCGTGGGCATGGCCCAGGCGCTGCAGCTCCAGGGCGTGGCGCACCGCTTGCACCTGCTCCTCGTCGAGCTGGCGCATGAGCTTGCCAATGAACTGCATCTGGCGGCGCTTGCCCTCGAAGTTGCTGATGCGGCGCGCGTCCTCCAGCGCTTGCAGCAGCTTGTCGGGCAGGGGCAGGGGCGCCATCAGGTCGCTGCGCAGGGTCAGCAAGGCCTCACCGAGCTGCTGCAATTCCTCGCTCTCGCGCTTGAGATCGGTCTTGCTGGTGTTCTGGCCCCACTTCATGGCGAGCTTGAGCTCGAGGTCGAGCTCGCTGCCTTCGGCCACGAACTGGCCTTTGACGAAATAGCCTTTTTTGGGTTTTCTGGACATGGATGGGGTTGACGCGCTGGCGGCGCCGCAATCTGGGGCTTGGGCCAGTATCATAGTCAACCCGCTCGGCACACCGCCGATGCCCCTTCGCCCGCAAGGCCCCAACCGCTCACGTGAACCCCATGACCTCTGCCCCCGCCGACGGATTTGCCTACAGCCGCGCGTTTTTTGAAGACCTGGTCGATCAGGCCCTGGCGCATGCGCGCCGCCTGGGGGCCAGCGCGGCCGGCGCCGAGGCCTCGGAGGGCTGTGGCCTGAGCGTCTCGGTGCGCATGGGCGAGCTCGAGAACGTCGAGCGCAACCGCGACAAATCCCTGGGCGTGACGGTCTACCTGGGCCATCGGCGCGGCAACGCCAGCACCTCCGATTTCTCGGCCGCGGCCGTCGAGCGCACGGTGCAGGCGGCTTACGACATCGCGCGCTTTACCGCCGAAGACCCCATGGCCGGCCTGCCCGACGCCCAGGACATCGAGACCGCCCCGCGCGAGCTCGACCTGTTCCACCCCTGGAGCCTGAGCTCCGAGGAGGCCACGGCGATCGCGATGCGCTGCGAGGACGCGGCCCGCAAGACCAGCCGCCGCATCACCAACAGCGACGGCGCCAGCGTGTCGGCACAGCAAAGCCATTTCTTCAGCGCACACAGCAACGGTTTTCGCGGCGGCTACGCCAGCTCGCGCCACAGCATTTCGGTGGCCACGATTGCGCGCCTGCCTGGGCGCAACGCCGAGATGCAGCGCGATGGCTGGTACAGCTCGATGCGCGCCAGCGCCGAGCTGGCCGCCCCCGAGGTGATCGGCCGCTACGCCGCCGAGCGCACCCTCTCGCGCCTGGGCGCGCGCAAGATGCCCACCACCGAATGCCCGGTGCTCTTTGAGTCGCCCGCGGCCGCTGGCCTGCTGGGCGCCTTTGTGCAGGCCGTCAGCGGCGGCACCCAGTACCGCAAGAGCACGTTTTTGCCCGACGCGCTGGGCCAGCAGGTGTTTGCCTCGCACATCGATGTGCTCGAAGACCCGTTTGTGCTGCGTGGCAAGGGCAGTTGCCCTTTTGACGACGAGGGCGTCAAGGTCCGTCCGCTCGACATCGTGCAGGCCGGCCGGGTGCAGTCCTACTTCCTGAGCGCTTACTCGGCGCGCAAGCTGGGCCTGCGCACCACCGGCCACGCCGGCGGATCGCACAACCTCACGCTGCGCTCGCGCCTGACGCAGCCGGGCGACGACCTGCCCGCCATGTTCCGCAAAATGGGCCGCGGCCTGTTCGTGACCGATCTGATGGGCCAGGGCGTCAATGGCGTGACCGGCGACTACTCGCGCGGGGCCAGCGGCTTCTGGATCGAGAACGGCCAGATCGCCTTCCCGGTGCAAGAGGTGACGATTGCCGGCAACCTCAAGCAGATGTTCCAGGACATCGTGGCGGTGGGGGCCGACGCCTACACCATGGGTTCCAAGACCACCGGCTCGGTGCTGATCTCGCGCATGAAGGTCGCGGGCTCCTGAGCGGCGCCCCATGCGTGCCGAACTGCTGGCCATGGCGGCCGCCCTGTGCTGGGCGGTGGGCAGTCTCTTCTCGGCCAATGCCTCCAGCCGCATGGGCGCATTTGCCTTCACCCGCTGGCGGCTCTTTTTTGCCCTGACGCTGCTGTGGGCCGTCTCGTTTTGGAGCGGGCAGTGGCGCCAGTTGCAGATCGATCACCTGTGGTGGCTGGCCGCTTCGGGCTTGATCGGCATTTTTGTGGGCGATACCGCGCTCTTTGCCTGCATGAACCGCCTGGGGCCGCGCCGCTCGGGCCTGCTCTTTGCCACCCACGCGCTCTTCTCGGCCCTGCTGGCCTGGCTCTGGCTGGGCGAAACCCTCTGGGGCTGGACCCTGCTCGGGGCCGCCTTGTTGGTGGGGGGGGTGATGGTGGCCATTGCCTGGGGCCGGCGCAGCGACGAGTCGCACGACTGGGAGCGCACGCACGGCCGCTTGCTGGCCGGGGTCGGCCTGGGCCTGCTGGCGGCGTTGTGCCAGGCCGTGGCCACCTTGATGATCAAACCGCTCATGAGCACCGGTCTGGACGCGGTCAGCGCGTCGGCGGTGCGCACCAGCGCCAGCTTTGCCGCGCACGCCTTGCTCTGGGGCAGCGGCCTGCGCCTGGCGCAGCTGCAGGCCCCCATGACCTGGCGCACCGCCTGGAACACCTGGGCCAGCGCGGCGGTGGCCATGGCGCTGGGCATGACGCTGATCCTGGCGGCCTTGCACCAGGGGCAGGCCAATCTGGTGGGGATCTTCTCGTCGATCACCCCGATCCTGCTGCTGCCCCTGCTGTGGGTCGTCTATCGCCGCCAGCCGGCCGCAGGCGCCTGGGTGGGGGCGGCCCTGGCGGTCGCCGGCACCGCGCTGATCCTGGGGCCCTGATCGGGCCCTGGCGCGGCGGCTTAAGGGGCCAGCGCGGCCTTGACGGCGGCCGAGACCTGGCCCATGTCGGCCTTGCCCGCCAGGCGGGTCTTGACCACGCCCATCACCTTGCCCATGTCGCCGGGGCCGCTGGCGCCCAGCTCGGTCACGATGGCGCGCACCTGTTCGGCCACTTCCTCGGCCGACAGGCGGGCCGGCAGATAGCCTTGCAGCACCAGCATCTCGGCCTTTTCCTTGTCGGCCAGGTCTTGCCGACCGGCGCCTTCAAAGGCGGTGATCGAGTCCTTGCGCTGCTTGATCAGCTTGTCGACGATGGCGACGATGGCCGCATCGTCCAGGGTGATGCGCTCGTCGACTTCCTTTTGCTTCATGGCCGCCTGCAGCAAGCGGATGGTGCCCAGGCGCTCGGCGTCCTTGGCGCGCATGGCGTTCTTCATGTCGTCGGTGATCTGGTCCTTGAGGCTCATGGTCGGTGCTTTCAAAACAGGTGGGGCAACAAAGCACAAAGCCCGCCAGAGCGTCCTCGTGCGGGCTTTGCGCGTGGTCAGCAGGCGCGGGGCCTGCTGCGGGCATCAGTACAGCTTTTTGGGCAACTGCATGCTGCGCACGCGCTTGTAGTGGCGCTTGACGGCGGCGGCCTTCTTGCGCTTGCGCTCGGTGGTCGGCTTTTCGTAGAACTCGCGGGCGCGCAGATCCGTCAGGAGGCCCAGCTTTTCAATGGTGCGCTTGAAGCGGCGCAGGGCGACGTCAAACGGCTCGTTCTCTTTCACGCGAATGGTGGTCATGGATGCATTGATTCCAAAAGTGTGCCGGGCGGTGTCTGCAAGAAGATCGGGCCTGCAAAGCCGACAGCGGCGGGGGTCCCCGTCACGAAACTAGTATTGGCAGACGGGGGATTTGCCAGCAAACAAGCATTATAGCGCCATTGCGCAGGCATGGGCAGAGGCCCAGGCCCACTGGAAGTTGTAGCCGCCCAACCAGCCGCTCACATCGACCACTTCGCCAATGAAATACAGGCCTGGCTGGCGCGACATCATGGTCTGCGACGACAGGTCGCGGGTGTCCACGCCGCCCAGGGTCACCTCGGCCTTGCGGTAGCCCTCGGTGCCGGTGGGCAGCAGGGGCCAGTCCGTGAGCGCCTGCACCAGCTGGGCCAGCGCCTTGTCGGGCACCTCGGGCATGGGGCGCTGCCAGGCGGGCTGCTGCGCCGCCCAGCTCTCGGCCAGACGGGTGGGCATCCACTGGGCCAGCTCCTTGGCCAGCAGCTTGCGCGAGCGCTGCTTGGCCAAGCGCAAGTGCTCGGTCAGGTCCAGGCCCGGCACCAGGTTCAGGCGGATGGGCTGGCCGGCCTGCCAGTAGCTCGAGATCTGCAGCACCGCTGGCCCCGACAGGCCCCGGTGGGTGAACAGCAGGTCCTCGTCAAAGGCCATGCGCTGCTTTTTCTCGCCCGTGGCAATGCCCACCGGCAGGGCCAGCCCTGCCAGCTGCGCATACGGGCTCCAGGCCTGGCCGTCAAAGGTCAGGGGCACCAGCCCGGGGCGGCGCGCCACCAGGCGCAGGCCAAACTGGGTGGCGATGTCGTAACCCCAGGGGCTGGCGCCAATCTGCGGGATCGACAGGCCACCGGTGGCCACCACCAGCGCCCGGGTCTGCACCGGGCCCTGGTCGGTGTCGAGGGTGTAGACGCCGTCGGCAAAGCGCACCGCAGGCACCTTGCAGCCCGCCCAGCGCGTGACGCCCCCGGCATCGCACTCGGCCAGCAGCATGCGGATGATGTCCTCGGCCGAGCGGTCGCAAAACAGCTGGCCTTTGTGCTTTTCATGAAAGGCAATGCCGTGGCGCTGCACCAGCTCGACAAAGTCCTGCGGCGTGTAGCGCGACAAGGCCGAGCGGCAAAACTGCGGGTTCTCGCTGACAAAGTGGCGCTGCGGCGCCGAGGGATCGAGCAGTCGGTTGGTGAAGTTGCAGCGCCCGCCGCCCGAGATGCGCACCTTCTCGGCCAGGCGCTCGCGGTGGTCGATCAGCAGCACCCGGCGCCCGCGCTGGCCCGCCACGCCCGCGGCAAAGAGACCGGCGGCGCCACCGCCCACGACCACGGCGTCCCACACGCTCATGCGCTGGGGCTCCGGCCGGACAGGGGGGATGGGGTGGGGATCATGGGTGGGGAGTGGGCTGGCCGATTGTGCCATGCGCTCCCACAGGGCCCGGGGCGGGCAGGACGCTCAGGCCGGCGTGCAGGCCCGCGTGCAGGCCCGCGTGCAGGCCCGCATCAGGCGGCGCGGACGCGCGGCTCGGCCAAGGCCGGGGCCTGGGCTTGCGCGGCCCAGGCGCGGGCGCCCTGGATCACATCGCCCACAATGATGATGCTCGGGCTTTGCAGGCCATGCGTGGCCATGGTCTGGCCCAGCTGGCCAAGCGTGCCCAGGGCCTGGCGCTGCTGCGGCAGGCTGGCGTTTTGCACAATGGCCACCGGGGTGTCGGCCGGCAGGCCTTGCAGCAGGCCCTCTTCG
>JBEBDJ010000105.1:0-5671 GCA_041157045.1 Pseudomonadota bacterium | reverse complement strand
AAGTTCCGCGAAGACCGCTTGCTGGCCGCAGGTGAGGTCATTGAGCGCGCCGCGCAGTTCTCGGCACTGGCGTATTTGCAGGCCCAGCACCTGGCCTGAAGCACGGCCTGCAAGGCCCCGGCTTGCGCAAGCGGGCAGGGGCCTTGTTAATTAATTTGATAAAAATTTAAAAAAAATAAATATCGCTAATCTTTACCAAAACATTACTGTCTCTAGGGGAAAGTTCGGGGCCACTGCATAAAACTCCCACTCCAGAATGGTTTTCCCAATCACTTCAGGAAAGACCTCTGTATGGCCGCCGTTGCACTCCAGATCACCTCCCGACCCCTGCCGGGTGCCGACATGAATGTGGTCATGTCGCACATGAAAGATGCCGCTGACCTGTGGCGCAGTGCCGGCGCTGAAGTCAAGGTCTACACCGTCTCGGCTGGCGAAGTGGGCAACCTCGTGTTTGCCGCTCGCTGGGACAGCTATGTGGCCTATGGCACCACCCTCGACAAGATGGTGGGCGACCAAACGGTTCAGGCCCTGATGGCTCGCATTGCCAAAGCGGGCAGCACCGAGTGGGTGCGCAGCAACCTGGTGCGCGAGCTGCCCATCTGAGCGACCATGGTGGGCATTGAACTCCTGGGCGCGCCCGGGTCGCCATACACACGCAAGATGCTGGCGCTGCTGCGCTATCGCCGCATTGCGCACCGCATGCTGTGGGGCTCGCATTTCGAGCCACTGCCGGGTTACCCCGAGCCCAAGGTCAAGCTCTTGCCCACCTTTTACTTTCCCGTCGACGGCGGGACCGAGGCGGTGGTCGATTCCACCCCCATCATTCGCCGCCTGGAGGCGCAGCACCCGGAGCGCTCGGTGATCCCGACCGACCCGGTGCTGCGTTTTCTGGATCTGCTCATCGAGGACTTTGCCGACGAGTGGATGACCAAGGCCATGTTCCATTACCGTTGGCACTACGCGCTGGACGCGGCCAACGCCGGGCCCTTGCTGGCCTTCTGGCAAAACCCGCAGCTGCCCGCGCCGGTGGCCCGCCAGGCCAGCGATGCGTTTGCCCAGCGACAAATTTCTCGCCTGGGGGTGGTCGGTTCGAACGACACCACCGCACCGGTGATCGAGTCCAGCTTTGAGCGCCTGGTGGGCATTCTGGATCGGCTCATCGAGCGCCAGGGCTTTGTGCTGGGCGAGCGACCGGCCGCGGCCGACTTTGCCCTCTACGGCCAGCTCACCCAGCTGGCTTGGGTCGACCTCACCCCTGCGCGCTATCTGCACGCCCATTCGCCACGGTTGCGCGCATGGATCGACCGCACCGACGACCTCTCGGGGCACACCGAAGGGCCGTGGCTGGCGCCCGATGCGCTGGCCGACCGCCTGGGCGAGTTGCTGACCGAGGTGGGCCGCGTCTATGCCCCGTTCCTGCTGGCCAATGCCCGAGCGGCCATGGCGGGCCAGGCCCAGTTTGAGACCCCCATCGATGGCCGGATGTGGTCGCAGGCGGTGTTTCCGTACCAGGTCAAATGCCTGCAGACCCTGCGGCAGGCGCGGGCCGAGCTGCCCGAGCACGCGCGCAAAGCGCTCGATGCGGTCTTGCAGGGCACCGGCTGCGAGGTTCTGTGGGCGTAGTATGGTGTCGGCCATGAACCCTGTTTTGAATCTCTTCAATCTGGCGGGCCGACGCGCCCTGATCACCGGCTCCAGCGCGGGCATTGGCCTGGCCCTAGCGCGCGGCCTGGCGCAGGCCGGGGCGCAGGTGGTGCTCAATGGTCGCCGCGCCGATGTGCTGCAGGCCAGCGCGCAGGCCCTGGCCCAAGAGGGCCTGGCGGTCGAGCAGCAGGTCTTTGACGTGACCGATTCGAAAGCGGTGCACGCGGCGGTGGCCGACATCGAGTCGCGCCTGGGCCCCATCGACATCCTGGTCAACAACGCCGGCATGCAGCGGCGCGCGCCGCTCGATCAGTTTGATCCGCAGGACTGGCAGACCCTGATGCGCACCAACCTCGACAGCGTCTTCCATGTGAGCCAGGCTGTGGCCCGCCACATGATCCCGCGCGGGCGCGGCAAGATCATCAACATTTGCTCGGTGCAAAGCGAACTGGGCCGACCCGGCATTGCACCGTACACCGCCAGCAAGGGGGCGGTGAAGATGCTGACCAAGGGCATGGCCATCGACTGGGGCCCGCACGGCCTGAACGTCAATGGCATTGGCCCGGGCTACTTCAAGACCGAACTCAACCAGGCCCTGGTGGCCGACGAGACCTTCTCGCGCTGGCTCACTGGTCGCACCCCGTCGCGCCGCTGGGGCGATGTGGAAGACCTGGTGGGCGGGGCCATCTACCTGGCCAGCGATGCGGCCCGCTTTGTCAATGGCCACATCCTCTACATCGACGGCGGCGTGACGGCGCAGCTGTAAAAAGCCATGGCGTCACGCGCCCAAAGACGGCTGGGCTGCGGAAGCAACGATGCCCGCACCAGCGCCCTCATTGGCGGGGGCAAGCCCCGCCTGGCTCAGCCCATGCCTTGGCCTGCGGGCTTGCTCGCTTGCGCGGCTTGTTGTTGCGCCCGTCGTTGGGCAATGTCGTGATCGATGCGCGCCCATTCGTCGCGCACGCCCTTGATCGCGCCCGTGATGGGCGCAAAGTACAAGCGCAGGCTGTCGCGAAACATCAGGCGCCATTCGAGGCTGGGGGTGAGCTTGATCATGTGAACATCTCCTTTGCAATCAAATAGGTGGATCGAATCAGATACATCAGGAACAAGAGCCCATCGGCGATCAGCATCAGATGGGACAGCAGGGCAATGGCATCGTGGGTGAAGGGGCTGACGCCAAGGGTGACGATGGCGGAAGCGGCCAGATCCATCATCACGGCCAGGCAGGCGAGCACCAGGCAAATGCTGCTGCCGTGGAGCATGTGCATGAGCTGCTCCTTCACCATCGAATGTGGCGGTGCCATTCGCTTCTCCCTGACGGTTGGTCCTCTTGTGACCTTGAGATTTTTTGACCCGGTTCAAATATAGCCTTTGGTTTTATTTTTATCTTTTCATTGGCGTTGTTCAAGTCCCCCATGATGGGCACTGACCGCTTCGTGGTGCCGGGTCAGCCCCATGCCAGCCCCTGGCGCTAGCATGGCGTTTTGCCGACATGCCGAGGCCATCATGACCGTCACCCCTGATCTGATCCATGCCTTCGCCCCCACGGGCACCCTGCGCGCTGCCATCAACCTGGGCAACCCCATCCTGGCCGGTCGTGCGGCCCAAGGCGGGGCGGCGGTGGGGGTGTCGGTGGATTTGGCGCAGGCGCTGGCGCAGCGGCTGGGGGTGGGCCTGTCGCTGGTGGTGGTCGAGACCGCCAGCGCATCGGTCGACGCGGTGCGCGGCGGGCAGGCCGATGTGGGCTTTTTTGCCATCGACCCCCTGCGTGGCGAGGGCATCGCCTTTACCGCCCCCTATGTGCTGATCGAGGGGGCGTACGCCGTGCCCGAGGGCTCGGCCTTGCAGCGCAACGAGGACGTGGACCGCTCGGGTGTGCGCGTGGTGGTGGGGCAGGGCAGCGCCTACGACCTTTTCCTCACGCGCGAACTCAAGGCCGCGCAGATCGTGCGGGCGCCCAGCTCGCCGGCGGTCTTCGAGGTCTACCTGACCCAGCAGCTGGAGGTGGCCGCCGGGGTCAAGCAGCAACTGCAGGCCGATCTGGCCCGCCAGGCGGGCCACCGCCTGTTGCCGGGTCGCTTCATGGTGATCCAGCAAGCCATGGGCCTGCCCAAGGCCCGAGGACCGCAGGCCGCGGCCTTTCTGGCGGCCTTTGTCGAAGACATGAAGGCACAAGGCCATGTCGCGCAAGCCTTGGCGCGGCACGGCATCGCGGGCGCTTCGGTGGCACCTGCCGCCTGACGGCGCAAGCCCTGGCGGTCAAGCCGCCCTGCTCCTCATGGGTTCCTGATGCGTGCAGTGTCCCTGCGGCGCAGGTTCATTCTGTTCGCGCACGCGCCAGATCTGAGGCCTGCACGACCGCCGTTCCCTGGAGGGTCCGCGACCGAGCCACGTCACGCTTTGGGGCTGAGGCACCAGTCTGTCAGGTGCCCTCAATTGGATTCAAAAGAATGGCTAATTAAAAAAAGATCGTTGCTAACGATCAATTGGTAAATATTTAGAGTGCTTGAGTTGTATTATGATTCACCAGGAGCCGAAGGATATCGGCCATGGTCCATCAACGACATTCAAGGAGGAGTCGTGAGTTTGATCGCCAAGCCCCCTCAGTCCTGGGCAATGCCAGCGCCAAGCATTTGCCTTGTGGCACGTCCCGATCACCTGGCGCCATCGCCAGATGCACCGGCCATGCTGGACCATTGATTTTTCCCAAAGCAACGCACCCATCAACAAAACCAGGGCCATCCCCACTTGCTCTTTGGTCGGCCCATTCAGGAGGACTTTCCCATGCGCAGCAACCCTAGCAATATCCCTCAGAAATCGACAGCGCCACAAAACGGCGCGGCAGTTCTGGTGACCACAAACGGACAAGCCCAGGGCCAAGCCGTGCCGAACGTGGCGGCCCAAGCCGAGGGGGCTGCGCAAGGGCCCCAGAACCCGGCGCAAGCAATGTGGGTCATGGGGCCCGATGGCCGGCCCATGTTGGTGGGGCCCGATGGGAAGGTGCTAACTCCCAAGCCCCGCCGTCGCCGTGGGACCACGGCCGACGGCGAGCGTCAGGACGAGGCCACGGACGCCCAGGCCGCGCCCCGATCCGACGCTGAGCACCAGGACCCCGCATCGGCCGGCTCTGACGAGCTGGCGCTGGATCTGACCGCACCCACGCCCGATGCCCTGTCCATGCCCGAGTGGGCCAGCGAGACCCTGTCGACCGGGCATGACCGTGAGCCTGTGTTGTTGGCCCAGGCCCCGGCCACGGTGGTGACCGACGCCGCAGCGCCAGCGGCTGCTTCTTCATCGGCAGTGCCTGCGCCGTCCGGTGCTGAAAGTGCCGCTCCTGCTTCTTCGGCCACAGAACCTGCCGGTACCACGGCGGGTACCGTCGAAGGTGTGAGCGCCGCTGGCGCGCTGGTGATTGCTGGCGGCATTTTGGCCATCGCGGTCTCAAATGACGATAGCAAACGCCCCCCCCCGAGAAGTCCCTCCAGCTGGCCAAAGACACCGGTACATCCGCCAGCGACGGCATCAGCAAGGACGGCACCATCGAGCTGAAGGAACAGGATGCCGGGTCGGCCTGGGAATACACGACCGACGGAGGCAGCACCTGGATCAAGGAGACAGATGCCCGCAGTTTCTCGCTCGCAGCGGGCACGTATGCCATTGGCCAAGTTCAGGTCAAGCAGATCACCAGTGGCCGTGAGGTCTTGGTCAAAAACGCGATGGCCTTTGTCATTGACCAGACGGCCCCGGCAGACCTGAGCGCCAGCTTCAGCGACGCGGGCCGCAGCGACGATCGCGTCACCAACCTGGGCACCATGACGGTGTCCGGCCTGGAGGCTGGCGCCACCTGGCAGTACAGCTCCGATGAAGGCAATAGCTGGGCCAATGGCCAAGGCAACAGCTTCATCCTGGGCCAGGCCAATGAAGCGGTCAGTTATGCGGACAACCAGGTTCAAGTCCGGCAGATCGATGCAGCAGGCAACACCGGATCAGCCAGAGAGCTCGCGGCCTTCACCATTGACCAGTC
>JBEBDJ010000104.1:0-2687 GCA_041157045.1 Pseudomonadota bacterium | reverse complement strand
GCCTGGCCATGTGCCTGCTGTTGCTGAGCCTGGGGCTGGCGTCGGCCGTGCTGGGCTGGCGGCATGTGCTGAACGACCTGCACAGCGCGCAGGCCCTGGCCGAGCAGCATCGCGCGCGCCTGGAGGCCCAATGGTTGCTGGCCTGGGGCATGGCGCAATGGCCGCAAGACCCGGCGGCGCAGCAAGCCTGGTGGGACCAGGGGCAGAGCAGCGACTGCCCGCTTGGCCTGGACCGCACGCGGCTGTGGCAGTGCCGGCGCTTGCCAGCCCCGGCCGACGGCGCAGACGCCGCCTTGGTTGGGCCATCCTATTGGCGCGCCTGGCGCGACCTGAGCCGCGCGCCGCATGTGCTGCAGACCGAGGCGGTGGTGGCGCGCAGCGCTGGCGCGCGCAGCCAGTTGCAGCAGCAGTGGTGGGTGCCCAGCCTGGGCCGCGCCGGCAGCGACCCGCCTGCGCAGGGCTGGGTCACCGGGGCATGCGACCAGGGCCAGGCCGGGCTGGCCTGGCGCCAGGTCATGGGCCAGATCCAACCCAGCCAGGTGCAAGCCCTGTCGCAAGCACAGGCCGTGGCCAGCGGCCAGTTGCTGGGCACGCGCGGCCGCAACGTGTACTGGGTTGACGCGGCGCAGGACTGGCGCACGCCCCTGGGCAGCACCGCCGAGCCCGTGCTGCTGGTGTTTTCCGAGGCGGCCTGCGCCAGCCGCTGCCCGCGCCTGCTGGCCCCGCTGGTGGGCACGGTGATCTGGCGCCATGCCTGCGGCCAGGGCCTGGGCGACACGCCCTTGCTGCAGGCGCCGGTGCTGGGTCAGGCGGTCATCGACGCCAGCCAGGTGCACGAGGCCGACCGCGTCTGGGTGATGGGCCACGCCAGCGCCGACCAGGCCTATCGCCTGGTCTGGCCCGAGGGCATGGACCTGGCCCTGCCCCTGCCGGTGGCGGGCAGTTGGCGCGAGGGGGCCCCATGAGGCGCCGGCCGCCACATGGGGTGGGCGTGCTGGAGGCGCTCATCATGGCCGCCGTGCTGGCCATGGGCATGGTGGCCATCACCCAGTGGCTGGTGCACACCCAGCAGGCGGCGCTGCGCCTGGGCCAGGAGGCGCTGGCCCAGCAATTGGCCGACGACCTGCTCGAGTGCCTGCTCTGGGACGCGGCGGCGTGTGGGCCGGACGAGGTGACGGTGCTGGGCGTGGTCTACACCCGCGGCGTGCAGGACACGCCCCTGGGCGAGCGGGGCCTGGTGCGCGAGGTGACGGTGCGCTGGCGCACCCCGGGCCGCGAAGATGGCTCGGGCAACGAGGCACAATGGCGGTGGCGCACCGGCGTGGCCACCCGCGAGTCCTGGCGGGGCACGCCCTGAGCGCCCCCGACCGCATGCAAGCCGACACCTTTGACCCCCATCACACCACCGCCCTGGACCATGCCCTTGACCTGGCCGAGCAGGCCTTGTGGCTGACATCGCCCAACCCGCGCGTGGGCTGCGTGCTCACCGATGCGGGCGGGCGGGTGCTGGGGCGCGGCCACACCCAGCGCGTGGGCGGGCCCCATGCCGAGGTGATGGCCTTGCGCGATGCGCAGGCGCGCGGCCACGCCCTGCAAGGCGCCACCGCCTGGGTCACGCTGGAGCCCTGCGCCCACCAAGGCCGCACCGGCCCATGTTGCGACGCGCTCATCAGCGCCGGGGTGGCGCGTGTGGTGGCCCTGCTGACCGACCCCAACCCCCGCGTGGCGGGCCAGGGCTTTGCGCGCCTGCGCGCTGCGGGCGTGCAGGTCGAGGTGCTGGAGGACAGCGCCCAGGCCGAGCGTGCGCGCGAGCAAAACATCGGCTTTTTGCACCGCATGCGGCACGGCCTGCCCTGGACGCGCATGAAGATGGCCGCCAGCGTGGATGGCCAGACCGCGCTGGCCGATGGGCAAAGCCAATGGATCACGCAGGCCCAAGCACGCGCCGATGGCCATGCCTGGCGGGCCCGTGCCTGCGCGGTGCTGACCGGCATTGGCACGGTGCTGCAAGACAACCCCCGGCTGGATGTGCGCCATGCCCCCACGCCGCGCCAGCCGCACCTGGTGGTGGTGGACAGCCGCCTGGAGCTGCCGCTGGACGCGGCCCTGCTGGGCACGCGCGATGCGCAGCGCCAGATCTGGGTCTATGCCGCGCAAGCGGGGGCGCCAGGTCGCCGGGCGGCCCTGGCCGAACGCGGTGTCGAGGTGATCGATTGCCCCGGGCCGGGCGGCAAGGTGGACCTGCGGGCCATGCTGCAAGACCTGGCGCGGCGCGAGATCAACGAGTTGCACATCGAGGCGGGCCACCGCCTCAATGGCTCGTTCATGCGCGAGGCCTTGGTCGACGAGTGGCTGCTGTACCTGGCGCCACGCTTCATGGGCCCGGGTCAGGGCCTGGCCCACCTGCCCGCGCTGACGGGCATCGACCCTTGGCCCGAGCACCTGGCCCTGCGCTTTCACGAGGTCTCGCCCGTGGGGCCGGACCTGCGCCTGCGCTTGCGCCGGCGCTGAACCCGCAGCGCATGGGGCAAGCGCCCCGATCGCTGATCAGCCGAAGGTCAGGGTGCGCACGCCCTGGGCCGTGCCCAGCAGGCACACATGCGCCTTCTGGTGCGCAAAGACCCCAACAGTGACCACCCCGGGCCACTGGCTGACCTGGTCCTCAAACGCGAGCGGGTCGGCGATGC
>JBEBDJ010000103.1:0-3144 GCA_041157045.1 Pseudomonadota bacterium | reverse complement strand
TCGAGTCGCTCGACAACCACACCGCCTTCCTGTTCGACAAGATCAACTTCCTGATGGACGCGACGGTCGGTTTCATCAACATCAACCAGAACAAGATCATCAAGATCTTCTCGGTGGCCAGCGTGGCCTTGCTGCCGCCCACCCTGATCGCCAGCCTGTACGGCATGAACTTCCAGTACATGCCCGAGCTGCAGCAGCCCTGGGGCTACCCGTTTGCGCTGACGCTCATGGCCGCCAGCGCGGTGGTGCCCATGTGGTATTTCCGCCGCCGCGGCTGGCTCAAATAAGGTCTGCGGCCGGCGCACGGCCGGCCAGCCAGTGCTGCAGCACCAGCCCCGCAAACGGCGAGGCCAGGTCGCGCACCAGGCGCAGAAAATCGTGTTGCGCGCTGTCGTCGGCGCGGTCGGACACCAGGCGCAAGCAGGCAAAGGGGCAGCCATGGTCGTGGCAGACCTGCGCAATGGCGGCGCCCTCCATCTCGACGGCCAGCGCCTCGGGCAAGGCCTGCAGCAGGCGTGCGCGCTCGTGCTGACCGCTGACAAACCGATCGCCACTGGCGATCAGGCCCTGGTGCACCCGGGCGCGCGCCAGGTCCACGCCCTCCCAGCCCTGCGGCCAATGGCCCGCCAGCGTGGCCAGGGCCTGCCCTGCGGCCTTGGCCAAGGCCTCGCTCAAGGCGGCATCGGCGTCAAAGTGGCTGCGCCCATACAGGGGCACCTCGTGGCGCGGAAAAAGCGGAGAGGCGTCCATGTCGTGCTGCACCAGGGCCTTGGCCAGCACCACATCGCCCACCTGCACCTGCGCGCCCAGGCCGCCGGCCACACCGGTGAACACCAGCGCGCGCACGCCAAACTGCTGGATCAGGGTGGTGGCGGTGGTGGCCGCCGCCACCTTGCCGATGCGTGAGAGCACGGCCACCACCGGCTGGCCATGCAAGTCGCCCACCCAGAAGTCGCGCCCGGCGTGGCGCTGGCACTGCCCGCCGATCTGCGCCAGCACGCTGGCGAGTTCCTCGGGCATGGCGCTGATCAGGCCCAGCGGGCCTGCCAGCCGCTCAGCGGGCATCGCGCAGTTCGCGCCGCAGGATCTTGCCCACAGGGGTCTTGGGCAGCTCGGTGCGGAACTCCACCAGCTTGGGCTGCTTGTAGCCCGTCATGCGCTCGCGGCACCAGTCCATGACCTGCTCGGCCGTCAGGGCCGGGTCCTGGCGCACCACCACCAGCTTGACCGCTTCACCGGTGCGCTCGTCGGGCACGCCAATGGCCGCACACTCGAGCACGCCAGGGCAGGACGAGGCGACCTCTTCGACCTCGTTGGGGTAGACGTTGAAGCCGCTCACCAGGATCATGTCTTTCTTGCGGTCGACGATGCGGAAGAAGCCGCGCTCGTCGCGCACGCCCACATCGCCCGACTTGAAGAAGCCATCGGCCGTCATGACCTTGGCGGTCTCGTCGGGCCGCTGCCAGTAGCCGGCCATGACCTGCGGGCCCTTGATGGCAATCTCGCCGGGCTGGCCCAACTCGGTGACCTCCTGGCCGTTGTCATCGAGCAGCTTCATCCAGGTGCTGGGAATGGGCACGCCAATGGTGCCGCTGAAGCTGGTGCTGGTGACCGGGTTGCAGCTGGCCGAGGGGCTGGTCTCGGACAGGCCGTAGCCCTCGCAAATCGGACAACCGGTGCGCGCCAGCCACTGCTCGGCCACCTTGCTGGTCACGGCCATGCCGCCGCCCACCGAGACCTTGAGGTTGGACCAGTTGACAGTGTTGAAGTCGGGGTGGTTGACCAGGCCGTTGAAGAGGGTGTTGACCGCCGGGAAGCTGTGGAAGGTGTGCTTGGACAGCTCCTTGAGCACCGCCGGCAAATCGCGCGGGTTGGGGATCAGGATGGTTTTGCCGCCGGTGCGCATCGACAGCATCATGTTCACCGTGAAGGCGAAGATGTGATAGAGCGGCAGCGCGCACACGCTGGTGGGCTGCTCGCCCGCCGGGATGCGTTTCATGACCGGCTCGTTCCAGGCCTCGGACTGGAGCACGTTGGCGATCACATTGCGGTGCAGCAGCACCGCGCCCTTGGACACGCCGGTGGTGCCGCCGGTGTACTGCAGCACCGCGATGTCCTGCGGCCCCACCTGGGGGGCGGTGAACGGGGCGCTGCGCCCACGCGAGAGGGCATCGTTGAAACGCACCGCGGTGGGCAGGCTGAACTCGGGCACCAGCTTTTTGACCTTGCGCACCACATGGTTGACGATGGCGCCCTTGAGCAGGCCCAGGCGATCGCCCATGGCGGCCAGCACCACATGCCGCACCGGCGTCTCGGCCAAGCACTTTTGCAAGGTGGCGGCAAAGTTTTCAATGATGACGATGGCGCGCGCGCCACTGTCCTTGAGCTGGTGCTCCAGCTCGCGGGCGGTGTAGAGCGGGTTGACGTTGACCACCACATAGCCGGCCCGCAGGATGGCCGCCACCGTGACCGGGTACTGCGGCACATTGGGCATCATGATGGCGATGCGCTCGCCCTTGGCCAGGCCGAGCGACTGGAAGTAGGCCGCCAGCTGGCGGCTTTGCTCGTCCATCTGTGCGTAGCTCAGGTCCTTGCCCATGAAGCTGAACGCGGTGCGGCTGCCAAAGCGCGCGAAACTCTCCTCCAGCATGGCCACCAGGCTGGGGTATTGATCGGGGTCGATGTCGGCCGGAACGCCCTCGGGATAACTGCTCAACCAGACGCGGTCTTGGGTCATGGACATGTCTCCTTGTAGCAGTCAGTCTACTGCAAATCTGACGGTTGGCTGACATGTAGGGGCTAGGGTTTTCGCCGGTCTGCGCCTGCCCTGATGCCGCGCAAGAACGACCCTGGTTTGCCCTGACAATGACGGCATGACACAACGTTGGACCCCCCATGTCACCGTGGCCGCGCTGATCGAGCGCGATGGTCGCTACCTGCTGGTCGAAGAACACACCCAGGACGGGCTGCAACTGAACAACCCGGCCGGCCACCTGGACCCGGGCGAAGCGCCCGAAGTCGCCTGCGCGCGCGAAGCGCTCGAGGAGACCACGCACCGCTTTGTGCCCACGGCGCTGGTGGGCGTCTACCTCTCGCGCACGCAGCGCGCGGCGTCGGGCCACGACATCACCTATGTGCGCCTGG
>JBEBDJ010000102.1:0-3719 GCA_041157045.1 Pseudomonadota bacterium | reverse complement strand
AGGTGCCAGTCGTTGGCCATGCCGTCCTGCGCCGCGTATTGCTGCATGGGCGAGATCAGCACCCGGTTGCGCAGGCGCACGCTGCGCAGGGTCAGGGGCGCGAACAAGCGCACCGTGCTGGACTGGGAATGGGGGTCGGGTGTGGGCATGCGGCCATTGTGCGCAGCGCCATCGGGTGCGCTGTCGCATCGGGGTCTGCGGTCTTGCGCGCGCAGCCCCGGCATGGACCGCGCAAGCCGGGCATCGCCGAACGAAAAAAAACCTGGTGCACGCAGCACCAGGTTTTGGGGCGATGCCCCCAGCCCGTGGGCCAGGGGAACACGCGCGAGATCAGGCCTTCTTGGCGTAGGCCGAGCACCAGCCCTTGGCCGCCACCTGCTTGCCCGGGAACAGGCCGCAGGCGCCGCTGGTCGCGCCGGCCTTGGCTTGGTACAGGGCGCAGTTGCTGCAGTTCTGGCCGGCGGCGTACTTGGGGTACTTGGCCTTGTCGACCTTGCTGGCGTCGGCCTTGTAGCCCACGCCAGCGGCTTGCGGGTCGTTCTCGGCAACCATGGCCTGGGCGCTGGCCTGCTGGGCCACCAGGACAGCCGAGGCGGCGGTGGCCATTTGCATCATGAAAACGCGACGGGAAGTCGACATGGAAACTCCTTTGTGATGGTTGAAATGAATCCTGCGATGTCCATTATGCGCGCATGGTCAAGCCTGTGCTTGAGCGTTTGCATGACAGGGCTTGTCCAGCGTCAGAATTGTCCTGGGCTTGTGGTGGCTTGAAGGGCCATGCCAGAATGAGGTGTCAGGCCGATTGGCCAAGATGGAGTTGTGAACATGTTGACACTTTGCCTGGGATTGCTGGTTTTTCTGGGGGTGCACGCCGTGCAGGCGCTGGCCCCGCAATGGCGCTTGCAGCGCATCGCCCAATGGGGCGAAGGCGGCTACAAGGGCGTGTATTCGCTGCTGTCGCTGCTGGGCCTGGTGTTGATCGTGTGGGGCTACGGGCAAGCGCGCCTGTCGCCGGTGATCTTCTGGGTGGCGCCCAAGGGCCTGGTGCACCTGAGCTTTGTGCTCATGTGGGCGGCCATGGTGCTGCTGGTGGCGGCGTATGTGCCGGGCAACCACCTCAAGCGCCGCCTGGGGCATCCCATGACGCTGGGGGTCAAGGTCTGGGCGCTGGGCCATTGGCTGGTCAATGGCACGCTGGCCGATGCGCTGCTGTTTGGCGGCTTTCTGCTCTGGTCGGTGCTGGTGTTCCGCTCGGCGCGCCGCCGGCCCGCCGGCGCTGCGCCGGCCACCCCCCCGAAGATGCTCTCGACGGTGCTGGTGGTGCTGATCGGCACGGCGGTGTGGGTGGCCTTCATTGGCGGCCTGCACACCTGGTTGATCGGTGTCAGCCCCATGGGCCGGGCCGCGGGATGAGCGCCGACGCGCCGCATCGGCGCTGGTGCACCGATTGCGGGGTGTCGCGCACCGACGAACCGGCGCGTTGCGGCCAGGTCTGCCAGTTCATCCGGCCCGACCACGCGGGGCTCGAGCGGCGCGTTCATGGCCGCGCCCGCCTGGAAGGGACGGCGCAGGCCGACGAGGCATTTTTCGGCCCCTACCAGCAGATGCATGCCGCGCGGCTGCGCGAACCCCTGGCGGGCGCGCAATGGACCGGCCTGACCACCCGGCTGGCGGCGGGCCTGCTCGAGCGCGGCGAGGTCGACGCGGTGATTGCCATGGCGCCGCACCCCGAGGACCGCTGGCGCCCGCACCCGGTGGTGATCACCCGCGCCGAGGACATGGCCCGCTGCCGCGGCATGCGCATGGGCTATGCGCCGCTGCTGTCGCTGGTGGAGCCGGCGCTGGCGCAAGGCCACCGGCGGCTGGCGGTCATCGGCATCCCCTGCCAGGTCTACGCCTTGCGTGCCCTGCAAGCGCAGCTCGAGCGCGAGAAAGGCCTGGAGAAGCTGGTCGTGATCGGCACCCCCTGTTCGGACAACACCAGCACCGAGCACTTCCATGAATTTCTGGCCCGGCTCTCGCCGCGCCCACAAGAGATCAGCTACCTGGAATTTCGCGCCGACTTCCATGTCGAGATCCGCACCGATGCCGGTCAGCAGCGCCTGATTCCTTTTTTGCAGCTGCCGCTGTCGGACCTGCCACCCGACTTTTTTCCGCTCACCTGCCGCACCTGCGTGGACTACACCAACACCCTGGCCGACATCACCGTGGGCTATATGGGCGGGCACGGCCAGCAATGGGTGCTGGTGCGCAACGCCCAGGGCGCGGCCGTGCTGGCGGCGCTGGGCCAGGAGGTGCAGCTGTCGGCCCCCATCAGCGCCGGCCGCCGCGAAGGCGCGGTGCGGGGCTTCATGGCCAACACCGAACGCGCGGCGGGCGGTCTGCCGCTGCGCCGCATGCCGGCCTGGTTGCGGCCCATCGTGGGCTGGCTGATGCCGCGCATCGGGCCGCGCGGGCTGGCCTTTGCGCGCGCGCGCCTGGAGATGAAGGCCATCGAGACGGTGCTGCACCTGCGCCGCGAGGCCCCGGCGCGCATCAAGTCCATGGTGCCGCCGCATGTCTGGGCCCTGGTCGCGCCCTACGGTTTGCGGCCCAAGCCTGACGAATTGCCAACGCAAGGTGTAAATAAAACTTGACAGTTTGAGGGCATTTTCTGATGATGGGTTCTTCCGCATCAAGAGACCCAGCATGGCCCTGACCTTTCCTTTTTCCGCCATCGTGGGCCAGGACGACATGACCCTGGCCATCCAGGTGGTGGCGGTGGACCCCAGCATTGGCGGGGTGTTGGTGCTGGGTGACCGCGGCACCGGCAAATCCACCGCCGTGCGCGCGCTGGCCGATCTGCTGCCGCCCATCGAGGTGGTGGCGGGATGCCCCTACCGCTGTGACCCCAAGCGCTGCGCCGGCCTGTGCGAGCGCTGTGGCCCGGGTGCGCGCAAGCCGCCTGCCCAAACGCAGCCCGTGGCCGTGGTGGACCTGCCCCTGGGCGCCACCGAAGACCGGGTGGTGGGCGCGCTGGACCTGGAAAAAGCGCTGGCCCAAGGCATCAAATCCTTTGCCCCAGGTCTGCTGGCGCAAGCCCATCGGGGCTTTTTGTACATCGACGAGGTCAACCTGCTGGAAGACCACCTGGTGGACCTGCTGATCGACGTGGCCGCATCGGGCGAGAACCTGGTCGAGCGCGAGGGCCTGAGCCTGCGCCATCCGGCGCGCTTTGTGCTGGTGGGCAGCGGCAACCCCGAAGAGGGCGAGCTGCGCCCGCAGCTGCTCGATCGCTTTGGCCTGGCGGTGCAGGTGCGCACGCCGCAGGACCTGGCGATGCGCGTGGAGGTGGTGCGCCGCCGCGACGCCTTTGAGCGCGACCCCGAGGCCTTTCGGGCCAAATGGCAGCCGGACAATCTGGCCCTGCAACAACGGATTCTGAAAGCGCGCAAGCGCCTGGACAAGGTGAGCGTGAGCGACGAGATGCTGACCCTGTGCGCACGCCTGTGCCAGCAGCTGGGCACCGACGGCCTGCGCGCCGAGCTGACCCTGCTGCGCGCCACCCGCGCCCTGGCCGCCCTGCGGGGCCAGCGCGAGGTCAAGCCCGAGCACCTGCGCGAGATGGCGCCCTTGGCACTGCGTCACCGCCTGCGCCGCAACCCCCTGGACGATGCCGACGCGGGGGTGCGCGTGGCGCGCAGCCTGCAAGACCTGATCCCGGCATGAACGCCCTGCCC
>JBEBDJ010000101.1:0-9070 GCA_041157045.1 Pseudomonadota bacterium | reverse complement strand
CACCAATTACATCTGGATAATTATGCCTTTTTCCTCTCTCGGCCTCGCCGACACCCTTGTCAAAGCCGTTAACGAACGCGGTTACACCGAGCCTACCCCGATCCAGCGCCAGGCGATTCCCGCCGTGCTGGCCGGTGGCGACCTGCTCGCCGGCGCCCAGACCGGTACTGGCAAGACCGCCGCCTTCACCCTGCCCATCCTGCACCGCCTGAGCCAGCAGCCCGCCGGCCGCAACCGCTTTGGCGGCAAGGCCATCCGCGCGCTGGTGCTGACCCCCACGCGTGAACTCGCGGCCCAGGTCGAAGAGTCGGTGCGCGATTACGGCAAATACCTCTCGCTGGACTCCACCGTCATCTTTGGTGGCGTGGGCATGAACCCCCAAATCGACCGCCTGCGCAAGGGCGTGGACATCCTGGTGGCCACCCCCGGCCGCCTGCTGGACCTGCAAAGCCAGGACCGGCTGGACCTGTCGACCGTCGAGGTGCTGGTGCTCGACGAGGCCGACCGCATGCTCGACATGGGCTTCATCCACGACGTCAAGAAGGTGCTGGCCCTGCTGCCGCGCGACAAGCAAAGCCTGCTCTTCTCGGCCACCTTCAGCGACGAGATCCGTGAGCTGGCCAATGGCCTGCTGCGCAATCCGCAAAGCATCCAGGTGACCCCACGCAACACCACGGTGCAGCGCATCCAGCAGGTCATCCACCCGGTTGGCCGCGGCAAGAAAAAGCAGGTGCTCCTGCACATCATCCAGTCGCACGACTGGAGCCAGGTGCTGGTGTTCACGCGCACCAAGTTCGGTGCCAACAATGTGGCCGACTTCCTGACCAAAAACGGCGTCAAGGCCATGGCCCTGCACGGCAACAAGAGCCAGAGCGCGCGCACCCAGGCCCTGGCCGGCTTCAAGAGCGGCGACATCCGCGCCCTGTTGGCCACCGATATTGCTGCGCGCGGCATCGACATCGAGGACCTGCCGCATGTGGTCAATTACGAGATTCCGAACATCCCCGAAGACTATGTGCACCGCATCGGCCGCACCGGCCGTGCCGGCGCCAGCGGCGAGGCGGTGAACCTGGTCTGCCTGGATGAAGAAGGCTTCATGATGGAAATCGAGCGCTTCACGCGCCAGGAAATCCCGGTCCAGGAACTCGAGGGCTTTGGCCCCGAGCCCGGCGAGGTGGCCGAGCCCATCGCCATGGGCCGCCAGACCCTGTGGGGTGGCGCCGGCAAGCCGCCTGGCCGCGAGGTCATGCAGGCCGCCGCCAAAGCCGCGCGCCAGGAAATGATGCAGCGCATCCGCGACAACAAGGGTGGCCAAGGCCGTGGTCAGGCCAGTGCCGAGGCCCCTGCCGCCAACCGGGGCCCGCGCCCCGGCCGTGGCAACCCGCCGCGCCGCCAGATGTCGGCCGAGGGCATGCCCGAGGACCAGGACTTTGCCCCGCAACAGGATGCCCAGCCGCAAGGCCACGGCCCGCGCGGCCCGGGTGGCCAGGGTCAGGGCCAGGGGCGCCATCGCCGCGGCCGTGGCGGCCGGGGTGGCCAGGGCGGTGGTCAGGGCGGCGGCAACTTTGCCGGCAACCGTGACGGCGCCCCGCGCGATCCCAACCGCGAGCCGCGCGAACCGCGCCGCGAGCGTGAGCACGACGGTGACGCCCTGCCGCGCCACATCGATCCGCTCAAGACCACCCAGTTTGCCCGCCTGGACCTGCCGCGCCGCCGGCCGGTCAAGACCAGCGGTCAGCCCGATCCCACCCGCACCAGCATCGACAGCCTGGCCATCAGCCCGCGCCACCAAAAAGGCGGCAAGGGCGGTGGCGGCGGTGGTGGCGGCGGCGGTCGTTTCCGCTGACCGTGGCAGGGGCCCTGGGGGCCCCGCCTGAATGCAAAACAGCTGGCCTTGGCCAGCTGTTTGTTTTGGGGCCGCGTCCGGCGCACAGGGCAGGCCCGGCGCCGGCGCGGATCACTCGCCCAGGTAGGCGGCGCGGACCTTGGGGTCGGCCAGCATCTGCTTGCCGGGTCCGCTCATGGTGATCAGGCCCGAGTCCATCACATAGCCGCGGTCGGCAATCGACAGGGCGCGGCTGGCGTTCTGCTCGACCAGCAGCACCGTCACGCCCTGCGCGTACACATCGCGCACCACCTCGAAGATCTTGTCGACCATGATGGGCGACAGGCCCATCGAGGGCTCATCGAGCAAGAGCACACGCGGGCGGCTCATCAGGGCGCGGCCCATGGCCAGCATCTGCTGCTCACCGCCCGACATGGTGCCGGCCAGCTGATCGCGCCGCTCCTTGAGGCGCGGAAAGATGCCAAACACCTTGTCGATATCGGCCTCGATCTCGGCCTTGTCGTCGCGGATGTAGGCGCCCATCAACAGGTTTTCGTGGATGGTCATGCGGGTGAACACGCCACGGCCCTCGGGTACCATGGCCAGGCCCTGGCGCACCAGGTCCCAGGGGCCCTGCCCGCGGATGTTGCGGCCAAGGTATTCGATCTCACCGGCCTGTGTGGGCAAGGTGCCGGTGATGGCCTTCATGGTGGTCGTCTTGCCAGCGCCGTTGGAGCCGATCAGCGTGACGAGCTCGCCCTCGCACACCTCCAGATCGACGCCCTTGACGGCCTGGATGCCACCATAGGCCACCGCGAGGCCTTTGACCTTGAGCAATGTTTGCGCCATGTTCAGTGTCCTCCCGTGCCCAGATAGGCCTCAATGACTTTTTCGTTCTTCTGCACATCGGCCGGCGTGCCCTCGGCAATCTGCTTGCCGTAGTCGAGCACGGTCACACGATCGCACAAGCCCATCACCAGCTTCACATCGTGCTCGATCAGCAAGATGGTGCGGTTGTCGCGGCGAATGCGGTCGATCAGTTCGCGCAGCTGCACCTTCTCGGTGGCGTTCATGCCCGCCGCAGGTTCATCGAGCGCGATCAGTTGGGGATCGGTGGCCAGGGCGCGCGCGATCTCGAGCCGGCGCTGGTCGCCATACGACAGCGTGCGGGCGCGGTAGTCGGCGTATTTGCCAATGCCTACGTAATCGAGCAGCTCACGGGCGCGGTCGGCGATGCGCTGCTCTTCCTCGCGGAAGCTGCGGGTGCGCAGCAGCGCGCCCAGCAGGCCCGAGCCGGTGCGCACATGGCGGCCCACCATCACGTTCTCGAGGGCCGTCATTTCGGCAAACAGGCGGATGTTCTGGAAGGTGCGCGCAATGCCCGCGCGCGCCACCTCGTGCACCGCGGTGGGCTGATAGGGCTTGCCCGCCAGCTCAAAGTTGCCGGTGTCGGGGGTGTAGAGGCCGGTGATGACGTTGAAGAAGGTCGTCTTGCCGGCGCCGTTGGGGCCGATCAGGCCATAGACCTGGCCACGCTCGATGGTGATGCCCACATCCGAGAGGGCTTGCAGGCCGCCAAAACGCTTGGAGATGCCGCTGACGCGGAGAACGACGTCGCTCATGCTGCGCTCCCGTTGCTGCCCAGGTTCTTGCCGTGCTCGGGCGTGGGCCACAGGCCGCGCGGTCGCATCAGCATGATGATGATCATGGCCAGCGCAATCAGCAACTGGCGCAGGATGGCCGCGTCCAGGCGGCCGTCGGTGATCTCTTGCAGGGGGCCGGCCACATAGCGCAGCACCTCGGGCAGCGCGGCCAGCAGCACCGCGCCCAGGATCACGCCGGGCAGATGGCCCAGGCCGCCCAGGACCACCATGGCCACGATCATCACCGACTCCATCAGGCTGAAGGACTCGGGCGAGATGAAGCGCTGGAAGCCCGCGAACATGGCGCCCGAGACGCCACCAAACGAGGCGCCCATGGCAAAGGCCAGCAACTTGAGGTTGCGGGTGTTCAGGCCCATGGCCTTGGCGGCGACCTCGTCCTCGCGGATGGCCATCCAGGCGCGACCAATGCGCGAGGTCTCCAGCCGGTGGCAAATGATGACGCTCACCACCACCAGGAACAGGAAGAGGTAGTAGTACAGCGTGACCGATGACAACTCAAAGTCCCCCAGGCGCAGGGGACGCCCCAGGTTCAGCCCGAAGATGCTGATCGGGTCGATCTGGTCCAGACCTTTGGGGCCATTGGTGATGTTGACCGGGTGGTCCAGGTTGTTCATGAACACCCGGATGATTTCGCCAAAGCCCAAGGTCACGATGGCCAGGTAATCGCCACGCAGCTTGAGTGTGGGCGCCCCCAGCAAGGCCCCCGCCAGCGCCGCCAGCAGGGCGGCCAGCGGCACGATGATCCAGATGGGCTGGTGCAGGCCATTGGGGAACATCGCCGCGATCCAGGCAAAGGTGTTGCTCAGGTGCGGCGAGGTCAGCAGGCCGTACATGTACGCGCCCACCGCAAAAAAGGCCACATAGCCCAGGTCCAGCAGGCCGGCATAGCCGACCACGATGTTCAGGCCAATGGCCAGCAGGATGTACAGCAGGGCCACATCGGCAATGCGCACCCAGGCGTTGCCAAAGAGCTGCAGGATGATCGGCAGGGCCACCAGCAAGATGGCCGAGGACCACCAGACGAGGCGTTTGTTTTGCATCAGGGCATTCATGTTCACAGTCCTCCCCTTGTCAGGCGCGGTCGGCCACACGCTCGCCCAGCAGGCCCGAAGGACGCAGGGTCAGCACAATGATCAGCACCACGAAGGCAAAAATATCCGAGTAGTGGCTGCCCAGCACGCCGCCGGTCAGCTGGCCGATATAGCCCGAGGCGATCGACTCGATCAGGCCCAGCAGCACACCGCCCACCACGGCGCCCGAGAGGTTGCCGATGCCGCCAAAGACGGCCGCGGTGAAGGCCTTGAGGCCGGGCAGAAAACCCATCGAGTGGTGCACCGTGCCGTAATTGGAGGCGTACATCACGCCGGCAATGGCCGCCAGGATGGCGCCGATGATGAAGGTGGCCGAGATGACCACATCGGGCTTGACGCCCATCAGGCCCGCCACGCGCGGGTTCTCGGCGGTGGCGCGCATCGCGCGGCCCAGGCGGGTGCTGTTGACGATCCACATCAGCACGGCCAGCGAGACCGCGGTGACCACCAGGATCATGATCTGGGTGGGCGAGATCACCGCCCCGCCCAGGTTGATCGGGGTGTTGGGCAAGAGCGTGGGATAGGGTTTGTAGTTGGGCTTCCAGATGATCATCGCCAGCGTCTGCAGCAAGATGCTCATGCCGATGGCGGTGATCAGCGGTGCCAGCTTGGGGCTGTTGCGCAGCGGTCGGTAGGCCAGCTTCTCGATCGTGAAGTTCAGGACCGATGCGACAAAGCAGGCGACCAGCGTGGCCAGCAGCAGCATGACCCAGCCCGGTGTGCCCGGCATGCCCTCGGTCATGATGCCGATCACGCTCCAGCTGGTCAGGGCCCCGACCATCAGGACCTCGCCGTGGGCGAAATTGATGAGGTTGATGATGCCGTAGACCATGGTGTAGCCCAGGGCAATCAGGGCATACATGCTGCCCAGAACCAGACCATTGATGATCTGTTGAAGAAACACATCCATAACAACTCCTTGAGGACCCGCTCTTGCCAGGTCCAACCGTCTTGGCGCCCGCTGCGTCAGGCCTTGTGGGCACCGGACATCAGCTAGCAAAAAACCCGCCAGGGGTGGGGTCAGGCGGGTTGGGTGGCGCCGATTGTAGTGAAAGTCTGCTGTCAGCTCGGCGCTTTGGGGTCTTGGGACTTACCCTGTGGCGTGCGCGCCTGCACATTGCGGGCCCGTAAATCGGCCAATTTCTCGCCAATCCGGATCTCCAGGCCCCGGGGCACCGGCTGGTAAAACCCTGGCTCGGCCATCCCGTCGGGCAGGTAGCGCTCGCCCGCGGCAAAGCCATCGTCCTCGTCGTGCGCGTAGCGATAGCCCTTGCCGTAGTCGAGCTGCTTCATCAGGCGGGTGGGCGCATTGCGAAGGTGCAAGGGCACCGGTCGGGTGCCCTCGCGCTGCACCAAGGCGCGCGCGGCGTTGTAGGCCTTGTAGGCGGCATTGGACTTGGGGGCCACCGCCAGGTAGATCACGCATTCGGCCAAGGCCAGCTCGCCCTCGGGGCTGCCCAGGCGCTCATAGACCTCGGCGGCATCCAGGGCCATGCGCAGGGCGCGCGGGTCGGCCAGGCCAATGTCTTCGGCGGCCATGCGGATCATGCGCCGGGCCATGTAGCGCGGATCGGCGCCGCCATCGAGCATGCGCACCAGCCAGTACAGCGCCGCGTCCGGGTCCGAGCCACGCACCGATTTGTGCAGGGCGCTGATGGTGTCGTAGAACTGCTCGCCGCCCTTGTCGTAGCGGCGCATCTGCTGGCCCAGCAGCTTGAGCAGCCAGGGCTCCTGCACCGTCTCGATCTGCTCGTGCGCGGCCGCCATGGCCAGGGTTTGCAGGGCGTTGAGCAGGCGCCGGGCGTCGCCATCGGCCCAGGCCAGCAGGCGATCGAGGGCGGGGCCGTCGATGGGCGGCACCGCGCCAATCGCCTGGGCACGGGCCACCAGCTGGCGCAGATCGTCTTCGGACAGAGGTTGCAGCACATACACCGCCGCGCGCGAGAGCAAGGCGGCGTTGACCTCAAAGGACGGGTTCTCGGTGGTGGCGCCAATGAAGGTGAACAGCCCGCTCTCGACATGCGGCAAAAACGCGTCCTGCTGGCTTTTGTTGAAGCGGTGCACCTCGTCGACGAACACGATGGTGCGCTGCGGATGCAGGCCGCTGCGCACCGCCTCGGCCTTGTCCACCGCCTCGCGGATGTCCTTGACCCCGCCCAGCACCGCGCTGATGCTCAGGAACTGGGCGTCAAAGGCCTGCGCCATCAGGCGCGCAATCGTGGTCTTGCCCACCCCCGGGGGGCCCCAGAGGATGCAGCTGTGCGGCTGGCCCGACTCGAAGGCCAGGCGCAGGGCCATGCCCTCGCCCAGGATGTGCTGTTGGCCCACCACCTCCGACAGCGTGCGCGGGCGCAGGCGCTCGGCCAGGGGCTCGTTGGGCTCGCGGGGGCTGGCCATGGCAGCGCCTCAGGGCCGGATCACCGAGGTGCCGGCGGGCGGCACAAAGGCAAAGGTGTCGGGCGGCAGGGCCGGGTTGAGCTGCCAGTCGCTCAGGCGCAGCAGCGTGGTCTGGCCAAAGCGGTCGCGCACCTCCAGCACCGCCCACTCGGGCAGGGCCCCGGCGCTGCGCAGGCCCACGCGCAGCAGCGCCACCGGGCTGTCGGCCTGGCGCGGCCGGGCGGCGAGCCACTGCAGGCCCTCGGCATCGGGCTCGGTCTGCCAGTCAAAGTCGGCCTGCAGCGCCGCCGCATCGGGTGCGGCGGTCAACAGGCCGGCTGGGGTGCCGGCCAGGGCCTGCGCCTGCGGCCGGGCCGTCACTTGCTGCAAATCGGGGTCGTGCCACCACAAGGTCTGGCCGTCGGCCACCAGGGTCTGCTCAAAGGGCAGGCGGTAGGCCATGCGCAGGCGGCCAGGGCGCGCAAAGGCCAGCGTGCCGCTGCTGACCCGGCGCCGCGCGGCCACGCTGGCGCGTGCGGGGCTGAGGACCTCTTGCCGAAAGTTGGCGCGGGCGCTGCGCACCTCGCGCAGCCACTGCAGCAAGGGGGCCAGGGGCGTTGCGGCCGTCTGGGCGTGCAGGCCGCTTGCGGCCAGCAGGCCACAGGCCAGAAACAGGCGTCGTTGAGCGTCCATGGCCATCAGTCGCGCGCGGGCACCAGGATGTCGCGCTGGCCCTGGCTGTTCATGGCGCTGACGAGGCCGGCGTTCTCCATGTCCTCGACCAGTCGTGCGGCGCGGTTGTAGCCAATCTTCAGGTGGCGCTGCACCAGCGAGATGCTGGCCTTGCGGTGCTTGAGCACCACCTCGACCGCCTGGTCGTACATGGGGTCTTTCTCGCCGCCGCTCTCGCCGCCCTCGCCGGGGCCGCCCTCGCCGTCCACCACGCCGCCCTCAAGAACGCCCTCGATGTAGTCGGGCGCGCCCTGGCTCTTGAGGTATTGCACCACCCGGTGCACCTCCTCGTCGCTGACAAAGGCCCCGTGCACACGCACCGGGAAGCCAGTGCCCGAGGCCATGTAGAGCATGTCGCCCATGCCCAGCAGCGACTCGGCCCCCATCTGGTCCAAGATGGTGCGGCTGTCGATCTTGCTGCTCACCTGGAAGGCAATCCGGGTGGGGATGTTGGCCTTGATCAGGCCGGTGATCACGTCCACGCTCGGGCGCTGGGTGGCCAGGATGAGGTGAATACCGGCCGCGCGCGCTTTCTGCGCCAGGCGGGCGATCAGCTCCTCGATCTTCTTGCCCACCACCATCATCAGGTCGGCCAGCTCGTCGATCACCACCACGATGTGCGGCAGGCGGCGCAGCGGTTCGGGCTCGTCGGGCGTGAGGCTGAACGGGTTGGGAATGAATTCCTCGCGCGACGCGGCGTCGTCAATGCGGGTGTTGTAGCCGGCCAGGTTGCGCACCCCCAGCTTGCTCATGAGCTTGTATCGGCGCTCCATTTCGGCCACGCACCAGTTCAGGCCATTGGCCGCCTGCTTCATGTCGGTCACCACCGGCGCCAGCAGGTGCGGAATGCCCTCGTAGACCGACATCTCGAGCATCTTGGGGTCGATCATCAGCAGGCGCACATCATGCGCCTCGGCCTTGTACAGCAGCGACAGAATCATCGCGTTGATGCCGACCGACTTGCCCGAGCCGGTGGTGCCGGCCACGAGCACGTGCGGCATCTTGGCCAGATCGGCCACCACCGGGTTGCCGATGATGTCCTTGCCCAGACCGATGGTGAGCATCGAGCGGGCCTCGTTGTAGACCTGCGAGCCCAGGATTTCCGAGAGCTTGATCGACTGGCGTTTGGCGTTGGGCAACTCCAGCGCCATGTAGTTCTTGCCCGGAATGGTCTCGATCACGCGGATGCTCACCAGGCTGAGCGAACGCGCCAGGTCCTTGGCCAGGTTGACGATTTGCGAGCCCTTGACGCCGGTGGCGGGTTCGATCTCGTAGCGCGTGATCACCGGGCCCGGCGCGGCGGCCACGACCCGCACCTCCACACCAAAGTCCTTGAGCTTTTTCTCGATCAGGCGGCTGGTCATCTCCAGCGTCTCGGGCGA
>JBEBDJ010000100.1:0-5750 GCA_041157045.1 Pseudomonadota bacterium | reverse complement strand
CGGTTGGCCGTGTCCATCCACGCGGTGCTGCCGCCCAGGCCTCGCACCGACGCCAATTGCACGGCGTCGCCATCGGCATCGTGGGCGCCGCTTAGCAACTCGGCCCAAGGGATTCGCAAGTCGGTGTCCTCCAATGCCCGCCCCAGCACCTGCTTGGGGGCGGCCAAGGGCGCGTCGTTCACCCCCGAAAACCCGATCTGCGCGGTGGCACTGGCGGTCGCGCCGCTCGGGTCGCTCACCACCACCTGGAAGCTGGCCCAGCCATGCTGGGACTGGTTGAAATCTCGGTTCGGGGTGAACACCACCTGCCCACCCTGAAGGCGCACCTGTCCGCCCACCGCGTTGCCCACGCTGCGCACGCTCAGGGCATCCCCGTCGATGTCGCTGAAATGGCGCAACAACTCGGCAAACGTCAGCCATTTGTCGGTGTCCTCGGTGCCCGCGCTGGTGACCATGCTGGGCGCCAGGGCCTGGGGCGCATCGTTGAGCGCCTGCACCTCCAGCGTGACCGTGTTGGTGCTGCTGGCCCCGGCCAGGTCGCTCAGGGTGTAGCGCAACACGACCTGACCGTTCATGTGGGCTTGCGGCGTGAACACCACATGGCCCGCTGGGCTCAGCACCACGCGGCCCTTGGTAGCGCTGCCGGCATCGAGCGAGACCGCACTGACCCGCAGCACATCCCCGTTGGTGCGCACATCGGGGTCCACCAGCTCGGCATTGGCGATCAGGCTTTGGGCCGAGAGGGTGATGGTCTCGTCCTCCAGACTGCTCATGCGATGGGCCCATGCACTGGGGGCATCGTTGACCGCGCGCACCGTCACCAGGGCCAGGGCCTCCACGCTGGCGCCCTGGTCATCGCTGACCCAGTAGGAGAACCGGGCCTGGCCATTGAAATGTGGCGCAGGCCTGAACACAAGCTGCCCGTTGGCGTTCAGGGTCACCGTGCCATTCACCGCTTGGCCCACCTGGCTCAGGCGCAAAGTCTGGCCATTGGTGGCCACGTCCACATCGCTGACGGTGGCCAGCAGGGCGGCGCTGCCCAAGGTCAAGGTGCCGTCCTCGTCCATGGTCTGCATGGGCAGGGGTTGCACCACGACCGGCGCATCGTTGACCGCCGCAATCTGGAAATCGGCCGTTTTCTGGCGGATGCTGCCATCGGCCTGGCGCACCTGGTACTGCACCTGGGCGGGCCCGTTGTAGTGGGGCGTGGGCACAAAGATCAGCGATCCCTGCGCATCCAGCACCGCGGTGCCGTTGGTGGCCGACAGCACCGATGTGATGGTCTGGGTCGAGGCCAAGCGCACCGCGGTGTCTTCGCTGGCCTGATCGGTGCCCGGCAGGATCGCGGCCGCTGCGGCGTTCTCGGTCGAGACCGCCACCGTGATGGGCACGACCACGGCACTGCCCTGGCGATCGACGACCTGCAGTTGCAGCACCGCATCCCCCAGGGCCGCGGCCTTGAACAGCAACGAACCGTCATTTTGGAGCCAGGCCTGTCCGGCGCTGACCGACACCACCTGCTGAATGCGCAGCGCATCGCCATAGGGCAAGTCGGCGTCCCGCACATGGGCTTGCCAGCTGTCGGTTTCGATGCGCAGCAGGCGGTCTGGGCGCGCGGCGATCTTGCTCGACAGACCCGCTGCCACCGGTGCATCGTTCACCCCCACCACCGTGACCGTCGCCAAGGCCGTGGCGGTGGCACCCGCCGCATCGCTGACCGTGTACGCAAACTGGGCCTCACCCTGCACATCGGCATCGGGCTGGAAGATGATGCGACCTTGTTGCAGACGCACCGTGCCCCGGCTGGCCGGCCCCACAGCTGTCACGCTCAGGCGCTCATCGGGGTCGCCCGCCAGGTCCGCATCGGTGTCATTGACCCACAACTGGGCGCCGCTCAGGGTGAGCGTCTGGTCCTCGCCCACACTGAAGGCGTCGGCTTGCGCCACCGGTGCATCGTTCACACTGGCCACGTTGAGCCACACCATGGCGGTGCTGGTCTGGCCCTGGGCATTGCGGGCGCTGTAGGTGAAAAAAGCGGTGCCGCTTTGCTGGGCCATGGGCGTGAACACCACATCGCCCGAGGCCTCCAGGCGCACCGTCCCGCGGCGGGCATCTTGAACGCTCGACAGGGTCACGCCGCTCAGGCCTGCCAGCAATTCGGTGGCGCGGATCCGAACGGCCACATCCTCCTGCGCCTGCAGCACATGGTGGTCCAGATCCGGCCCGGCGTCGGGGTTGCGGGCCACCTGGGCAAAGAATGCCCGCAGTGCCGCCTTGACCTCGGCGGCGTTGGGCGCCTGGTCGATGGTGAAGATGTCGCGCGCATCGGCCAGCACCGGCGACAGCGGCCCCGCTTGACCGCCCCCGCCCAGGCCCAGCAAGTCAGCAGGGTTGAGCAGGTCCACGCCGTAGCGCTCGGCCAGGCTGGTCAGGCGTTGGCGCTCGTCGGCACTGAGCGCATCGTCCGGGCGCACCAAGCGCAGGATCTCGCTCAGGTCCTGCGCCGCATCGCTCGTCAGCAGGGCGTGCGCGGCCTCCCCTTCCCGATGCACGGTGTACGTGCCAGCCAGCACCGCCCCTTGCGCATCGGTCGCGGCCGAGACCGACACGCCCCGCACATCCGCCGACAGTTGCAGGGTTTGCAAGGCCAAGGTCTGGCCATCGACAAACGTCACCGCACCGGTGCTGAGTTGAATGCTCTGCACCCCCAAGGTGGACAGGTCGTTGACCTCCCCCACGCCTGCGCGGGCATCGCCGTTGAGGTCGAGCCAGAGTTTGAACCTGGCAAACAGCGGGTCCAGGGCCGACAAGCGGCCGTCCCGGTTGGCGTCGAAATAGGCCAGGCGCTGCAGGCCCAATCGTTCGGCCGCGTCGCTCAGTTCGGCGCCGCTCAGCAACTCGTGGGCCGAGCCCAAGCGCCCATCCCCATCGCGATCGATCCCCAGGATGGCGTCCTGTGCGCCCACCCATTGGGTCAGCTCCAGATAGCCGTCGTTGTCCACGTCCAGGCGCGCCACCCCCTGGCTGGCATCGGCTTTCAGGCTCTCCAGGTCCAGACCGGCGGCCGCCTGGGCGCGGCGCGTGATGCCATTGCCGTTCATGTCCAGCGCCAACACGGTGTAGGTCTGCTGACCGCTGCGCGCCTGGGCATCGGCTTGCGCCTGGCTCAACAGGCTGTCGCCTTCCTTGGGGCCGCTCAGGCGGTCGACAAACTGGCCCTCGGTTTCGCTGGCCAGGGGGTCACGGGCCGCCCGCTTGGCCTCCATTTGCGCCCACACCAAAGCATCGACCAGGGCCTCGGCATGCGCCGCCACCGCCTTGAACTGGGTTGACAAGTCCTGCCAGGCCGAGGCCACCAACTGCCGCGCGCCCGAGACCGGATCGTTGAAACCCATTGAAAAAAAGAAATTGTTCACGCCGTTGCCATCAAAGCTCGGGTAGCCGTGCACGCTGAGCGTGGGCAGCCGATCGAGCACCAGATGCTGGCCCGTCTGCGCCGCCTCGGTCTGCAATTGGTCGATCAGCTCACGCACCCGATCGCTCAAGACCTGCGCGCCCATCGCCCAGTTCTGCTGATCGGTGGCTTTGCCCGCATCGACCAGCACCTGGCCCGACAGGTTGCGTGTCTGGTAAATCTGTCCTTCGGCGTCCTTGAAGAGCAGGCCCAGCTGCCCATTGCCCAGTAGCCCCACCTCGACCGATCCTGCGGGCGGCGGATCGGGGTATTCGACCGTTTCGCCAAACAGATCTCCAAACAGGATCGCGGCAATCGCCACGGCAATCATGGCCTGCGGGCCAAACGCCGCCGATGCCTCCAGCAAGCCCAGCGAGACCGCGCCATTGGTGATCGACATGAAGCTGCTGGCGATCGCAAACGGATTGCCGCTTTTGAGGGTGCTGTCCAGATGGGCCAGGGCCAGCGCGGCGTTGGCCATGTTCAGGGGCGTCACCCCGGACGAGGCGTCCAGAAAGCCCTGGCCATTGTTGAAGGCCGCATAGGTCTGGTTGGCACTGAGGACCAGGCGCGCGGTGGCCACAAAGGCCTGGGCATCGGTGCGGGCCTCGGCAAAGGAATCCAGGGCACCGATCAGGCCCATGACCGCCCCCACCTGGGGAGAAAACACCAGCGGCTGATCGGCCGCCACCCGCGCCTCGTTGACCAGCCGCGTCAGGGCCGACGCCGTGCCCAAGAGGTTCTGGTGCCGGATCGCGTCAAAGAGCGCCACGCCCGCCTCCATGGCGTTGAGCTGTGCGGCGTCCCGGCGCGCCTGGGGGTCGGCGTAGGTCTGTTGCGCCAACACCTGCTGCTCGCTGTCGTACACGGTCTCGGTCACCGCCCCGCTGTCGCCGTCCTCGACGGTTTCGATGGAGCTGCCGTTCTCAAACACCTGGATCTGACCGACATCGTGGTCGTGCGTCCACATGATCCGTGTGGCGGTGATGGGCGCCTCCAAACTTGGCTGCGTGCCCGTGACGTCCAGCGTCACCGCACCGGCCACATCCGTGTGCACTTCCCGCACGTTATAGGCCACATCGTTGGCCACCCGGCTGTACACGATGGTGCCGCCTGCACCGTCTGGAACGACCATGTGATACTCGCCCGTGACGGGGTGGTGGTTGATGCGAACACCCCCGGCGTAGTGAAGGGTGATCGAGCCATCCCGCATCCTTTCTGGCAAATAGATGGTGGTGCCCACCGGAATGCGGTTCACATCGGTCAGTTGCGGATTGCTGGCCAGCACGGCCGCATAAAAGGCCTGCGCATCGGCAAATCCATTGGCCTGCAAGCGCTGCCAGACCCACAGGTCGGACAGCGTGCCCCCCTGGGTGATGATGGCGCTGTGAATGTCTGGTCCGTTCAGGATGTAGGCGCTGCTGTTGCGACTTTGCCCAAGGCCGATCGGTTCCTGTACCGCGCTGTCCAGCGACGACGCACCGTTGAGGGCCGGCACGTCGCTGGCAGGGGTGCGATCGGACGGATCGAATTTTTTGATGCCGCCGTAGATCTGCCGCAGCACCGAATCAAAGTCGTCTTGTGTGGGCGTGCCGCGAAATGGCTGAACCTGGTTGGGCGAGAGGAAAGCAAACTCTGGCCCCAGCATGCCGGGATACGAGGACAACAGGGACGCGATCCCCCCCATGCCAAGCCGGGGATACAGGTCCAGCCCCTGGATGCCCATGGCGCGCAGCACATCGCGCGCAAAGCCGGTGCACTGGTAGCCATCGGCAAACACCAGGTTGCTTTTGTCGGGTGCACCCAGCAACTGGTACATGCCCGGATCATTGGCCACCCGCGCCACAAACTGCAGCCCGTTCATGACTTGCTGCGCACTGGCGTCGAAGGTGATGCTGCGGTCGTAGGGGTGGGGGACTCTGGCTACTTCTACTCTTGTGGCAGGGTCGTAAACAATATGCGAAAGATTTTCGTTCTTTAAAGTTCCAGCTCCACTCATTGTCGTCACTTGAGGGTAATAGCCCACAGTGATTGCATTGGCTAGCCCAGGGCCACTGATGTGGACGAACGCGTGCGGAATGAAGCTACCGCTCACGATGGAATTAGCGATCCTGATTGAAACTTGATAACCTCCGCTCATTTTTCATCCTCCCTTTTGTTTGTGATCCCAATATCTTTTAAGGTTTGGTGATAACGAAGATGAACGGTAACAACAGGTCTCCCTTTAGAGTCCACCCATCGATGGATCACATTTCCCGTTCCAGTTGGTTCACCATGAAGGCCCACCAAAATCTCT
>JBEBDJ010000099.1:0-9827 GCA_041157045.1 Pseudomonadota bacterium | reverse complement strand
CCCCTGCCCCATGGACATGAACAGCTCCCCCCTGGCCCTGCTCAAAGACCCCAGCCTGCTCAAGACCGACGCCCTGATCAACGGGCAGTGGGTGGGCGCCAGCCAGCGCTTTTCGGTGCTGGACCCGGCCACCGGGCTTCAACTGGCCGAGGTGGCCAATCTGGGCGCGGCCGATGCCGAGGCGGCCATTGCCGCCGCCGACGCCGCCTGGCCCGCCTGGCGCCAGAAAACCGCCAAGGAGCGCAGCATCCTGATGCGCCGCTGGTTTGACCTCTTGATGGCGCACCAGGAAGACCTGGCCCGCATGATGACGGCCGAGAACGGCAAGCCGCTGGCCGAATCGCGCGGCGAAGTGGCCTACGGCGCGAGCTTTGTCGAGTGGTTTGCCGAAGAGGCCAAGCGCATCAATGGCGAGACCCTGCCGCAGTTTGACAACAACCGCCGCCTGATGGTGATCCGCCAGCCCATTGGCGTGTGCGCCGCCATCACGCCCTGGAACTTTCCCCTGGCCATGATCACCCGCAAGGTCGCCCCAGCGATTGCAGCGGGCTGCCCGGTGGTCATCAAGCCCGCCGAACAAACCCCGCTGACCGCCCTGGCCGCAGCCGAGCTGGCGATCCGCGCGGGCATTCCGGCCGGCGTGATCAACGTCATCACCGCCGATGCCGCGCACAGCATCGACATTGGCAAGGTGCTTTGCGCCAGCCCCACCGTGCGCCACATCAGCTTCACCGGCAGCACCGAGGTGGGCCGCATCCTGATGGCGCAGTCCTCGCCCACGGTCAAGAAAATGTCGCTGGAGCTGGGTGGTAACGCGCCCTTCATCGTCTTTGACGACGCCGACATCGACAGCGCGGTCGAGGGTGCGTTTGCCAGCAAGTACCGCAACGCCGGCCAGACCTGCGTCTGCTCCAACCGCATCTATGTGCAGGACGGCGTTTACGAGACCTTTGTGCAAAAGTTTGCCGCCAAGGTGCGCACCGCCAAGGTGGGCAATGGCTTTGACGAGAGCGTCAACCAGGGCCCGCTGATCGAGCCCTCGGCGGTCGAGAAGGTCGAGCGCCATGTGCAGGACGCGGTGGCCAAGGGCGCGCGCGTGCTGACGGGGGGCAAGCGCCTGGGCGGCCAGTTCTTCGAGCCCACGGTGGTGGCCGATGCCACCGCCGACATGGTCTGCGCCACCGAAGAGACCTTTGGCCCCTTCGCGCCCATCTTCCGCTTCAAGACCGAGCAAGAGGCCATCGACGCGGCCAACCACACCATTTTTGGCCTGGCGAGCTACTTCTACAGCCGCGACGTGGGCCGGATCTTCCGGGTCAGCGAGGCGCTGGAGTACGGCATGGTGGGCATCAACGTGGGCATTCTGGCGACCGAGCACGTGCCCTTTGGCGGCGTCAAGCAGTCGGGCCTGGGCCGCGAAGGCTCGCACCACGGCATCGATGACTATGTCGAGATCAAGTACCTCTGTTTGGGCGATATCCTGAAGTAAACTATCGGTCTTCTGCGGGCGTCGTTCAATGGCAGGACCTGAGCTTCCCAAGCTCAAGACGTGGGTTCGATTCCCATCGCCCGCTCCAGATCCCGAAGTCCCTGTCCGCCCTGGCGGCCAGGGACTTTTGCTTGGTGCGGCCCTGACCGGGCGCCGGGCCTACAGCCCCAGCACCAGCTTGTCGCCCCGCGCGCGGGAGCAGCAGGCCATCATGCGCGCGCCGCCAGCGCGTTCGGCGCGGGTGAGCACCTTGTCGCGGTGGTCGATCTCGCCCGCCAGCACCTGCACCTCGCAGGTGCCGCACAGGCCTTCGCCGCAGTCGCAGGGCACGTCGATGCCGGCGGCGCTCAGCGCCTGCCACAGGGTGCGGTCGGGCGGCACCGGCACCTGCAGGCCCGAGTGGCGCAGCTCGGCCACAAACCCACGCTCGCGACTGGGGTCCAGCGCGCCGGCCTCGGCATGGAAATGCTCCACATGCAGCACGCCCTCGGGCCAGCGCTCGGCCAGGGCCTGCAGCTCGTCGATCAGGCGCTGCGGCCCGCAGGCGTAGACGCGGGTCTGCGCGTCCACCTGCGCCTGGGCCATCACGGCAGGCAGGTCCATGCGCTGGCCCTCCTCGCGCACATGCCAGCACAGGGCTGGGCCATGCGTGGCCTGCAAGCGCTCGCGCATGGCGATGCGGGCGCGGCTGCGGGCCGCCACATGCAAGGTGTAGGGCTTGCCCAGCGCGCGCAAGCGATCGGCCATGGCCAGCAGCGGGGTGATGCCGATGCCACCAGCCACCAGCACATAGCGCTGCGCGCCCTCGTCGAGTTTGAACAGATTGCGCGGCCCGGCCAGTTGCAGGGTCTGGCCCACGGCCAGCGAGTCGCAAAAAAAGCGTGAGCCCCCACGGCCCTCGGCCTCGCGCTGGATCACGACCTGCAGCCGGTCGCGTTGTTCGGGCCGACCGCACAGCGAGTATTTGCGCCGATAGCCGCCGGCCAACAGGTCCACATGCGCACCGGCGCTCCACTCGGGCAAGGGCTGGCCGCTGGGGTCGGCCAGCACCAGGCGCACCAGGTCCTCGCCCTCTGACGCGCGTTCGATCACCTGCACCGTGCGGGTGATCGAGTCGCGCGGTGGGGGACCGATGTAAAACGGTGGCAATGGCGCGGCCTTGGCCTGCTGGCGTTCGGGGTTTTGCGCGGGATCCCACTCGACCCACAGCGACGAGGGGCCGCGAAACGAGGTGTTGGGCAAAAAGTCCAGCGTCTGCCCCGGCACCAGGCGCATGTGCGGCAGGCGCTGGGTGAACTCCTCAAGGAACACACGCATCTGCATGCGGCCAATGTTCTTGCCCATGCACTGGTGCGCCCCATAGCCAAAGGTCAGGTGCTCGGCCGCGCTGTCGCGGTACACGTCCACCCACTCGGGCTGCTCGAAATGGCGCGGGTCAAAATTGGCCGAGGCCATCACCAGCAGCAGCTTGCTGCCCTTGGGAATGGCCACGCCCCCCACCACCGCATCGTCGGTGGCAATGCGGCGCCAGGCAATGATGGAGCCGGCCACGCGCAGGCACTCCTCCACCGCATTCGGGATCAAGGCGGGATTGCCGCACAGCGCGTCCCAGGCCGAGCGCTGCGACAGGAGGGTCATGAAGGCGTTGGCGGTGGCGTTCGAGGTGGTCTCGTGCGCGGCCGCCAAAATGGCCATCATCATCGAGCGCAGGTAGGACAGGGTGACGATGTCGGGATGGCGGTGGTGCTCGCGGATGCTCTCGTACATCCAGCCCTGGCCGTCGGGCTGGGCCATCATGTCGTCCAGAATGCGCTGCGCGGTCTGCCAGAAACGCCCCACGTTCTCGGCAATCGCCAGCTGTTCGGTGGGGCTGGGCCGCCCCCAGGTGTTGAGGGTGTGCGCCACCGCAAACTGGCGCAGCTGCTCGGCGCCATCGTCGGGCACGCCCAAAAATTTAAGCGCGATGTTGAGCGGGATCTCGTAGAACATCTCGCCCACCAGATCGGCCCGCCCCTGGTCGATGAAGCGGTCCATGTACTGGCGTGCCAGCTGCCGCACCATGGGCTCAAAGCCCATCAGGCGCTCGGGCAGGAACGCGTCCATCAGCAGGCGCCGACGCGCCATGTGGTCGGGCTCGTCCTCGTTGACCATGGTGCGGTTCATGGCAAAGCCGTAGCGGGCCAGCACCGCCATCACCTCGGGCGTGGCCGGGGTGATTTTTTCCAGCGCAATCGAGGGCGAGAACAAGAGGTGATCGCGAAACACCGCCTTCACATCCTCGTAGCGCGTGACCACCCAGTAGCCCAGCTGCGGGCTCCAGAACACCGGTTCCTGCTCGCGCGCCCAGGCCAGGTAGGCACCGGGGTCTTGCAGATAGGCCCCATCAAAAGGGTTGAAGGCCTGTGCCTGCGCGCTCACCGGGCAGCCGGTGGGGCCGCGCAGGGCCTGGTGATCGACCGGGCACACGCCGGCAGGGGTGGAGGCAGCTTGCGTTGGCATGGCCAAATTGTAGGCCGCAGGCGGCCTCGGGCGATGCGTGCCTCAGTGGTTGAGCTGGCCCCAGGCCTTCTCCAGACGCTTGATGCTGACGGGTTGCGGGGTGCGCAACTCTTGCGCAAAAAAGCTCACGCGCAGCTCCTCGAGCAACCAGCGGAACTCGCGCATGCGCTCGTCCTGCACCCCCTTGCGCTCGGCCACCAGGCGCCAGTAGCGCTGCTCCTGCGGCTTGAGCTCGGCCAGGCGCTGCGCGTCGCGCGCCGGGTCGCTGCGCCACTTGTCCAGGCGCAAGGTGATGGCCTTGAGGTAGCGCGGCAGGTGCTGCAGCTGCGCCCAGGGCGTGCTGGCCACAAAGGTCTTGGGCATCAGGCGTTGCAGCTGCTGGGTGCAGTCGGCCGCGGCCTCGGTGGCCTGCCGGCTGTCCTTGATCTTGCGCAGCGCCGTTGCGTACTCGGCCAGAATGCCCGAGGCCAGGCGCGCGACCTCGTTGGCGATCAGGGTCAGGCGGCCGCGTCCCTCCTCGATGCGCGCTTTGAAGCTGGCCGCGTCGCTGGGCAGCGGGTCCTGCAAAAAGGCGCGCTCCAGGGCCACGTCGATGATCTGCTGACGCAACTCCTCCTGGCTGCCCAGGGGCATGTAGGCCACCGCCATCTTTTGCAGATCGGGGATGTTTTTTTCGAGGTACTTGAGCGCGTCGCGGATCTGCAGCGCCAACAGCCGCACCAGCCCTTTGCGGTGGCGCGCGGCGGCCACCTCGGGCTCGTCAAAGACCTCGATGCCGACCGCCTCGCCGCGATCGACCAGCGCCGGAAAGCCAATCAGGGTCTGACCGCCCTTGCGGATCTCCATCAGCTCGGGCAACTCGCCAAAGGTCCAGCTGGTGTAGGTCTGCTCGGCCGACAGGGCGGGCGCCGCCGGGGCCGTGGCCGGCGCGCGCTGGCCGCGCGCAGCACGCGGGTCGGCCGGGCTTGGCGCCGTGGCCTGCGCCGGCGCTGCGGGCGTGGCCAACTGGCCCTTGATCTGCGCCAGCGCCTGGAAGGCCCCGCGCGCCTGGTGGCCCCATTCGGCCTTGAGCGCGCCCAGGTTGCGGCCCATGCCCAGCTGGCGGCCGTGCTCGTCCACCACGCGCAGGTTCATGAACAGGTGCGCGGGCACCATGTCGAGCTTGAAGTCGGCGCGTTTGACATCCAGGCTGGTCTCCTCGCGCACCACGCGCAGCAGCACATCGGTCAGCGCCCCCTGGCCAAAGCGCTCGGGCACGCGCAAGGCCTCGGCCAGGCGTGCGGCATTCTCGGGCAGGGGCACAAAGCGCGATCGGGGCTTTTGCGGCAGGCTTTTGAGCAAGGCCTGGATCTTGTCCTTGAGCATGCCCGGCACCAGCCATTCGCAGCGCTCCTCGCTCACCTGGTTGAGCACGAACAAGGGCACGGTCACCGTCACGCCGTCGCGCACATCGCCGGGCTCGTGCAGGTAGGTGGCGGCGCAATCGACCCCGCCCAGGCGCACCGTGCGTGGAAAGGCCTCGGTGGTGATGCCGGCGGCCTCGTGGCGCATCAGCTCGTCGCGGCTCAGGTGCAGCAGGCGCGGGTTCTGGCGCGAGGCCTCGCGCCACCAGGCCTCAAGCTGGCGCGCATTGCAGACCTCGGCGGGAATCTGCGCGTCGTAAAAGGCAAAGATCAGCTCGTCGTCGACCAGCACGTCCTGGCGGCGCGATTTGTGCTCGAGCTCCTGCACCTTGCGCACCAGGGTCTGGTTGGCGTTCAGAAAGGGCAGGCGCGTCTCCCAGTCGCCGGCCACCAGGGCCTCGCGGATCATCAGCTCGCGCGCGCCCACCGGGTCGATGGTGGCGTAAGGGCGGCGGCGACCGCTGTAGATCAGCAGGCCGTACAGCGTGGCCCGCTCGTAGGCCACCGCCTCGCCCGACTTCTTTTCCCAATGCGGATCGAGCAGCTGTTTTTTGAGCAGGTGCGCCCCCACCTGCTCGACCCACTGCGGCTCGATGGCCGCAATGCCCCGGCCGAACAGGCGCGTGGTCTCGACCAGCTCGGCCACCACGATCCAGCGCCCGGGGCGTTTTTTCAGGTGCGCGCCGGGGTGGCGGTGGAACTTGATGCCGCGTGCGCCCAGGTACACGTCCTCGTCTTCGAGCTTGCAGCCCAGATTGCCCAAGAGGCCCGAGAGCATGGCGCGATGCACCTGCTCGTAGCTGGCCGGCTGCACGTTGGGCTTCCAGCCGTGCTCGGCCACCACGGTCAGCAGCTGGCTGTGCGTGTCGCGCCACTCGCGCACGCGCCGCACATTGATGAAGTTCTGGCGCAGCAGCGACTCGTATTGGCGATTGCTCAGCTTGTGCGCGGGCGCAGCGGCGCCGCCCGCAGCCGCCGCCTCGCCGCCGCGCGCCTGCTGCAGCCAGCGCCACAGGTTCAGGTAGCCCGAGAACTCCGAGCGCTCGTCGTCAAACTTGGCATGCTGCTGATCGGCCTGGGCCTGCGCCTCCAGCGGCCGGTCGCGCACGTCCTGGATGCTGAGCGCGCTGGCAATCACCAGCACCTCCTCAAGCGCCTGATGTTCGCGCGCGGCCAAGATCATGCGGCCCACGCGCGGGTCCAGCGGCAGGCGCGCCAGCTCGCGCCCGATGGGGGTGAGGTCCAGTTGCTCATCCACCGCGCCCAGCTCGGCCAGCAGCTGGTAGCCGTCGGTGATCGCGCGGCCCGACGGCGCCTCGATAAAGGGAAAGTCCTCGACGGCGCCCAGGTGCAAGGCCTTCATGCGCAGAATGACCCCGGCCAGCGACGAGCGCAGGATCTCGGGGTCGGTAAAGCGCGGTCGGCCGGCAAAGTCCTGCTCGTCGTAGAGGCGGATGCAGATGCCGTTGGCCACCCGGCCGCAGCGGCCCGCACGCTGGTTGGCCGCGGCCTGGCTGATGGGCTCGACCTGCAGCTGCTCGACCTTGCTGCGCAGGCTGTAGCGCTTGACGCGGGCGGTGCCGGTGTCGATCACATAGCGGATCCCGGGCACGGTGAGCGAGGTCTCGGCCACGTTGGTGGCCAGCACGATGCGCCGGCCATTTGAGGCCTCGAAGACGCGGTCCTGCTCGGCCTGCGAGAGGCGCGCAAACAGCGGCAGCACCTCGGCGCTGCGCGTGTGCGCCTGGTGCGAGAGGTGGCCACGCAAATGGTCGGCGGCCTCGCGGATCTCGCGCTCGCCGGGCAGGAAGACCAGGATGTCGCCGCCCTTGCCGCCCTGCCAGAGCTCGTCCACCGCCTCGGCGATCGCGTCGTTCAGGTCGTGGTCGCGCCGCTCCTCGAAGGGGCGCCAGCGCTGCTCGACCGGGAAGGTGCGGCCCGAGACCATCAGCACCGGCGCGGGCCCCTGGCGCGAGGCGAAATGGCGCGCAAAGCGGTCGGCGTCGATCGTGGCCGAGGTGACGATGATGCGCAGGTCGGGGCGGCGCGGCAGGATCTGGCGCAGATAGCCCAGCAGGAAATCGATGTTGAGGCTGCGCTCGTGCGCCTCGTCAATGATCAGCGTGTCGTAGGCCTGCAGCAAGGGGTCGGTCTGCGTCTCGGCCAGCAAGATGCCGTCGGTCATCAGCTTGACCGAGGCGTTCTTGCTCAGCCGATCCTGAAAGCGCACCTTGTAGCCCACCACCTCGCCCAGCGGGGTTTGCAGCTCCTGGGCGATGCGCTTGGCCACCGAGCTGGCGGCAATGCGCCGCGGCTGGGTGTGGCCGATCAGGCGCGGGCGTTGCCCGGCGGGTGTGTTCAGGCGCCCCCGTCCCATGGCCAGCGCGATTTTGGGCAGCTGGGTGGTTTTGCCCGAGCCGGTCTCGCCACACACAATCACCACCTGGTGCGCCTGCAAGGCCGCCATGATCTCGGGCACGCGCTGCGAGACGGGCAGCTCGGGCGGGAATTCAATGCGCGGGGCGACAGCGGTCGGGGGCGGAGAATCGGACAAGGGGGAAACTTCGGTCAAAATGGGGACCCTGGATTATCCCCGAGCCTGCCCCCACGCCGCCCGATCGCCCGCTGCCAAAGACCGCCCATGTCCACTGTGTTCAATTTCACCTTTGTGCCCTGGTTCCGCTCCGTGGCGCCCTACATCCACATGCACCGGGGCAAGACCTTTGTGGTGGGCATTGCGGGCGAGGCCATTGCGGCGGGCAAGCTGCCCAATCTGGTGCAGGACCTGGCGCTGATCCAGAGCATGGGCGTGAAGATCGTGCTGGTGCACGGCTTTCGGCCCCAGGTGAACGAGCAGCTGCGCGCCAAGGGCCACGAGCCGCGCTACTCACACGGCATGCGCATCACCGACGAGGTCTCGCTCGACTGCGCCCAGGAGGCCGCCGGCCAGCTGCGCTACGAGATCGAGGCGGCATTCAGCCAAGGCCTTCCCAACACGCCCATGGCCGGCTCGGCGGTGCGGGTGGTCTCGGGCAACTTCATCACCGCCCGCCCCGTGGGCATTGTCGACGGGGTGGACTTCCAGCACTCGGGGCTGGTGCGCAAGGTCGATGTGCGCGGCATCATGAAGACCCTGGACATGGGCGCGCTGGTGCTGCTCTCGCCCTTTGGCTTCTCGCCCACAGGCGAGGCCTTCAACCTGACCATGGAAGAGGTCGCGACCCGGGTGGCCATTGAGTTGCAGGCCGACAAGCTGATTTTTCTGTCCGAGATCCCGGGCATCCGGATCAAGCCCCTGGAGGCCGAGTCCGAGGACAACCCCATCGACACCGAGCTGCCGCTGGCGGCAGCGCGCCAGCTGCTGGCCCAGCTGCCCAGCCCCACCCAGCCCACCGACTCGGCCTTTTACCTGCAGCACTGCGTGCGCGCCTGCGAAGAAGGGGTGGAGCGCTCGCACATCCTGCCTTTTGCGGTGGACGGCGCCTTGCTGCTCGAGATTTATGTGCACGACGGCATCGGCACCATGGTGGTCGACGAGAAACTCGAGGAGCTGCGCGAGGCCACGGCCGACGATGTGGGCGGCATCCTGCAACTGATCGAGCCCTTCGAGCAGGACGGCACCCTGGTCAAGCGCAGCCGCACCGAGATCGAGCGCGACATCGACCACTACACCATCATCGACCACGACGGCGTGATCTTTGCCTGCGCCGCCCTCTACCCCTATCCGGAAGAGGGCACGGCCGAGATGGCCGCGCTGACCGTCTCGCCGCAGTCGCAAGGCCAGGGCGACGGCGAGAAGGTCTTGCGCCGCATCGAACAGCGCGCCCGCGAGATGGGCCTGTCCAGCATCTTTGTGCTGACCACCCGCACCATGCACTGGTTCATCAAGCGCGGCTTTGTGCCCACCGACCCCGATTGGCTGCCCGAAGCGCGCAAACGCAAGTACAACTGGGACCGGCGCAGCAAGGTGCTGGTGAAGAAACTGTAAGCAAGGGTTTCGAGCCAGCCCCTTGCCCAGGGTGTATTGCGGAAATTACGTATGAACACCCTAGGGTATCTGCGGTTCGGAACGGGCCCCCAAAGCGATTAGCATCGCACACGCTTGTTTTGACACGGATTTTCTGGCATGAACACCCCACAACAACATTTCAATCCCTCCCGCCGTGACGCCCTGAAGTGGGCCGGCGCTGCCGGCCTGGCCACCGCCGGCTTGCCCAGCATGGCGCAAAGCGGCTGGCCGAGCAAACCCATCCGCTGGATCGTGCCCTTTGCCCCGGGCGGCACCTCGAGCATCGTGGCGCGCACCATCGCCGCAGAACTGACCAAGCAGATGGGCGTGTCCTTTGTGATCGACAACAAGGGCGGCGGCGGCGGCGTGCCGGCCATGCAGGAAATGATGCGCCTGCCGGCCGACGGCTACACCATTGTCATGAGCC
>JBEBDJ010000098.1:0-26202 GCA_041157045.1 Pseudomonadota bacterium | reverse complement strand
CCACGTACTTCATGCCTTCGCGCACGATGGCCTGGGCCAGCACGGTGGCGGTGGTGGTGCCGTCACCGGCGTTGTCGCTGGTCTTGGAAGCGACTTCCTTGACCATTTGCGCGCCCATGTTCATGAGCTTGTCTTTGAGCTCGATTTCCTTGGCCACGGACACACCGTCCTTGGTCACGGTGGGGGCGCCGAAGGAGCGCTCGAGCACCACGTTGCGGCCCTTGGGGCCCAGGGTCACTTTGACAGCGTTGGCCAGGATGTTGACACCCTCGACCATGCGGGCACGGGCGGAATCGCCAAAAATAACGTCTTTAGCAGCCATTTCAATTCTCCAAATTCAAACTTGCACAGAGCGCCAGGGTTGCCGCGGGGCAGCGGCGCTCGGGGGGGTTGATTCAATCAGCGGCATGCAGGCCGGGGGCCGCATGCCAGGCCCATCACTTCTCGACCACGGCGAAGAGGTCTTCTTCCTTCATGACCAGCAGCTCGTCGCCATTGACCTTGACGGTCTGGCCGCTGTACTTGCCAAAAATCACGCGGTCACCGACCTTGACGCTCAGGGCCTTGGTTTCGCCCTTGTCATTGGTCTTGCCCGGGCCGACGGCCACGACCTCGCCCTGGTCGGGCTTTTCGGCGACGTTGTCGGGGATCACGATGCCCGAGGCGGTACGGGTTTCGTTTTCAAGGCGCTTGACGATCACGCGATCGGCGAGAGGACGAAGGTTCATTGCATCTCCTAGAGGCTTGTTGCAAGAGTCAGAAAAAAAACACAAGGCGCGAACGCCATGCGTTGGATCTGTTGGGGGAGCGGATGTTAGCACTCATCCCCAGCGAGTGCTAATCATAAGGCCAATTGCGGCGCTTTCAAGGGCCTCAGGGATATCCCGTAGTGATCGTCAGGGGTTGGGCCGTTGCCGCCTGGGCGCGATGCCCGAGGGTTTTGCTCGGGCTTTGAAATGTGGGGGCTTGGCGCTAGGATTGATTCCGTAATAAATCAACGTTTCTTGTATGAAACAATCGAGCCCCCCAAGCGGTGCCCAGACCCCGGTGCCCGCGATTGCGTTTGACGGCGTGGACAAGCGTTTTCCGGCGCGTGGCGCCTCGGGCGAGGTGCTGGCCGTGCGCGACATCCGCCTGGCGGTGGCGCCGGGCGAGGTGGTCTCGATCATCGGCCCCTCGGGCTGCGGCAAGAGCACGCTGCTGAACATGGGCGCCGGCCTGTCCAAGCCCTCGGCGGGCACGGTGCGGGTGCAGGGCCAGGCCGTGACGGGGCCCAACCAGCAGGTCGCCTTCATGCTGCAAAAAGACCTGCTCATGCCCTGGCGCACCATCTTGCAGAACGTGACCTTTGGGCTGGAGTTGCGCGGTGTGGCGCGCGCCGCGCGCGAAGAGGTGGCCCGGCAGCTCTTGGTCAAATGCCATTTGCAGGGCTTTGCCTCGCACTACCCGCACCAGCTCTCGGGCGGCATGCGCCAGCGCGCGGCCATGGCGCGCACGCTGGCGGTGGACCCGCTGGTGCTGCTGATGGACGAGCCCTTCTCGGCCCTGGACGCGCAGACCAAGATGATCTTGCAGCAGGACCTGGCGCGCACCGTGCGCGAGGCCGGCAAAACGGTGCTCTTCATCACCCACGATCTGGCCGAGGCGGTGGCGTTGTCCGACCGCATTCTGGTGATGAGCGAGCGCCCGGGCACCCTGATCGAGGAAATCGTCGTTGGCCTGCCCGACGCCGACAACCCGATGGCACGGCGCAAGCACCCGCGCCTGGCCGAGCTGGTGAGCGACCTGATGGGCCTGCTCAAGCTCGATGCGCAAACCGATATGCACTGATGTGGTGTTGTAGATCGTTCCAACCCTGATTGAGGAGACCCCCATGAGCCATCCACGCCTTCCCGCCCGCCGGCCGCTGCTGGCGTCCCTGCTGCTGACCCTGGGCGCCACGCTGGCGCCGCACGCCGCGCAAGCGCAGGCGCTGCAAGAGATCACCTACCTCTTGCCCGCGCCCTCGGTGCTGCCGGCCTTTGGCCCCTGGATGCTGGCGCAGGCCAAGGGCTATTACAAGGCCGAGGGGCTGGATGTGAAGTTTGTCGCCGCACGCGGCGGCGTGGACGTGGCCAAGCAGGTGGGGGCGGGCAATGCGGTCATTGGCGGCGCCATTGGCGACACGCCCATCATTGCGCGCGCACAGGGCATCCCGGTCAAGGCCGTTGCCGTGCTGGGCGCCGGCTCGCTCACGCAGCTGGTCAGCCACAAGGGCGAGCGCATCGAGAGCCCGCGTGAGCTCAAGGGCAAGACCGTGACCGTGCTGGCCTACACCGACACCACCTACTACGCCCTGCTGGGCATGCTGAGCAAGGTGGGCCTGACCAAGAACGATGTGGACATCCAGGCCGCCGGCCCGACCGGGGTGTGGCAGCAGTTTGCCAGCAAGAAGGCGGTGGCCATGGCCGGCGTGCCCGACTGGACCGTCACCGCCATGGAGGCGGGCGCGCAGGTCGACATCCTGCCGGCGGACATTTACTTCAAGAGCATGGCGCAGGCCATCCTGGCCTCGGACGAGACCATCGCCAAGAACCCGCAGCTCATCCAGAAGCTGGTGCGCGCGACGCTGCGTGGCATGAAGGACATCATGGCCGAACCCAAGGCCGCCACGGCCGCCTATGTGGCGCATGTGCCGGCGCACAAGGGCAAGGAAGCCGGCATTCTCAAGACCTTCGAGATGTACAACCAGTACGTCTACCAGAAGCAAAAGGTGCCGGGCCAGATGGACGAGCAGCGCCTGGCCGATCTGCAGAAGTTCTATGTGAGCAATGGCGTGGTGGCCAAGGAAGCCCCGGTCAAGGACCTCTACACCAACCAGTTTGTGAGCGCGCGCTAAGCGCAGGGCAGGGTGCGAGCGATGCCGTCAAAGTGGATCACCGCGCTGTGGAGCGTGGCCGTCTTGTGGGTGTTTCTGGCCGTCTGGCAGTGGGTGCCGGCGTGGCTGGGCGTGCCCGACTTTGTGCTGCCGCCGCCCACGCGGGTGGCCCAGGAAGCATTGCGCATCTGGGACGCCGAGCGCCTGCTCTGGCACGCGGGCATCACCAGCCTGGAGGTGGTGATCGGCTTTGTGCTGGGCTCGCTGCTGGGCGCGGCCATCGGCTACGCGCTGGGCATGTTCCCGCGTGTCGAGGCGGTGCTCTCGCCCTATCTGCTGGCCCTGCAGATCGCGCCCAAGGTCGCGTTTGCGCCCCTGTTCGTGATGTGGCTGGGCTACACCCTGTACCCCAAGATCCTGGTGGCCATCCTGATCGTGTTCTTCCCGGTGCTGATCAATGTGCTGTCGGCCATGCGCGCCATGGACGGCGACCTGATCAACCTGGCGCGCTCTTTTTCGGCCACGCGCTGGCAGGTCTTTCGCATGGTCGAGTTCCCGACCACCCTGCCGCCGCTGTTCTCGGGCCTGCGCATTGCCAGCACCCTGGCGGTGATCGGGGTGGTGGTGGGTGAGCTGGTGGGCGGCAACATGGGCCTGGGCTACCTGCTGGTGTTCTTTGAAGGCCAGGGCAATACCGCGGGCGTGTTCGTCATCATTGGCGCGCTCACCGTGATCGGCATCCTGGCCTACCAGGCGGTGGTGCTGCTGGAGCGGCGCGTGCTGCATTACCTCAACACCGTCGACCGCAGCGGAACCTGACATGACCCCATCTTCTCTTTCCCTGCAGGGCGCGCGCGTGCTGGTCACCGGCGGCGCGCGCGGTCTGGGCGAGGCCTTTGTGCGCGCCCTGTGCGCGGCCGGCGCCCGGGTGGCGATCAGCGATGTGCTGCACGAGCGCGGCCAAGCGCTGGCGCAGGCCCTGGGCCAGGTCTATGTGCCGCTCGATCTGGCCGACCCGGCCTCGATCGAGGCGGGGGTGGCGCAGGCCGCGCAGGCGCTGGGCGGGCTCGATGGCCTGGTCAACAACGGCGCCATCACCAACTCGGGCGGCAAGGACCTGAACGAGCTGGCCATCGAGACCTGGGACGCGGTGATGGCGGTCAATGTGCGCGGCACCTGGCTGACCACGCGCGCCGCGCAGCCGCACCTGGCCGCCAGCGGCCGTGGGCGGGTGGTGAACCTGGCGTCGGACACCGCGCTGTGGGGCGCGCCGCGCCTGCTGGCCTATGTGGCCAGCAAGGGGGCGGTGGTGGCCATGACGCGCTCGCTGGCGCGCGAGCTGGGGGCGCAGCAGATCACCGTCAACGCCATCGCGCCAGGCCTGACCGAGGTCGAGGCCACCGCCTATGTGCCTGCCGCACGCCACCAGCAGTACCGCGAGGGCCGGGCCATTGCCCGCGCGCAAGTGCCGCAGGACGTGACCGACGCGGTGCTGTTCCTGCTGGCGCCGGGCAGCGGCTTCATCACCGGGCAGCTGCTGCCGGTCAACGGCGGTTTTGTTTTCAACTGAATTTTTTGTCAACCCATCAGGCAACCATCATGGACGAACACCAACGCAAGGTGCTGGCCGCGGCCAACCAGCCCCATTTCAACGAGAACGGCCTGCTCAATGCGCAGATCCCCCCCGAGCTGGCCATCCAGGCGAGCATGCTGCAGCCGAGCGAGCAGAGCTTCGAGGCCTGGATGAACTCGCGCGTGGCGCGCAAGTCCACCCGCAGCTACGACTGGAACGCGCTCAAGTTCCAGGCCGATCTGGACCCGCGCTACCGTCGCGCGCAGATGCGCTACATGGGCACGGGCGCCACCGGTGTGGCCAGCGACAGCAACACCGTGCCCTCGGCGCACTTCACCTTCTCGACCATGGTGATCCCGGGCGGCGGCATTGGGCCCATGCACATCCACTACGACGTGGAGGAGGTGTTCTTTGTGCTGCGCGGCCAGATGAAGATCATTTGCGAGAAGGACGGCCAGCGCTGGGAGGCCCTGCTGCATGAGCGCGACCTGATCTCGGTGCCGCCGGGCGTGTACCGCGAAGAGCAGAACATCGGGGACGAGGACGCGCTCATGTGCGTGATGCTGGGCACGCCCAAGCCCATCACACCGGTCTACCCGCCCGACTCGCCCTTGGCCAAGATCAAGCGCTGAGCCCGCCCATGCCCGATCGCCTGCACCAGGTCCCAACGCCCCAGGGCACGCTGCAATACCGGCGCGCCGGGGCGGCGGCCACGCCCACGCATGTGCTCTTGCACGGCATTGGCTCGGCCTCGGGCAGCTGGTTGCCCCTGCTCGAGCGCCTGCAGGCCGACCCGGCCTGGGGCGCCCTGGCCTGGGACGCGCCGGGCTATGGCGCGAGCACACCGCTGCCCATGGCGCGGCCAAGGGCCGAGGACTACGGGCGCGCGGTGTGGGCCTGGCTCGACGCCTTGTCGCTGCGCACCCCGGTGGTGCTGGTGGGGCATTCGCTGGGCGCGCTGATGGCCGCCGCTGCGGCGGCGCTGGCGCCCGAGCGCGTGCGCGCCGTGCGCCTGCTCTCGCCAGCGCGCGGTTACGCCGATGGGCCCGAGGCCGAGCGCGAGGCGGTGCGCCGCCAGCGCCTGGCCAACCTGGCGCAGCTGGGCCCGGCCGGCATGGCCGCCGCCCGCGCGGACGCCATGCTCTCGGCGCAGGCCACGCCCGCGCAGCGGGCGGCGGTGCGCCAGACCATGGCGGCCATCGACCCGGCCGGCTACACGCAGGCCGTGCACCTCTTGGCCGACAGCAGCCTGCAGGCCCTCATGGCCCGCTGGCCGGCGGCGCTGCGCGAGGGCGCGCGCGTGGCCAGTGGCGAGGCCGATGGCGTGACCCCGCCGGCCGCTTGCGATGCGGTGGCCACAGCCCTGGGCCAGACCCGTGTCAGCTTGGGGCCGGTGGGCCATGCCTGCGCGGTCGAAGCCCCCGCCGCGGTGCAGGCTTTTTTGCACGACACAGGAGCGCACGCATGAGCGGTGAAAACGACCACCACGACCGCTACATCGTGCCCGCGCTGGCGCGCGGCCTGCAGATCCTCATGCAGTTTCGGCGCGACGAGAAAGAGTTGAGCGGCGCCGAGCTCTCGCGCCGCCTGGGCTGGCCCCGGGCCTCGGTGTTTCGCATGCTCTACACCCTGGAGCAGGGCGGTTTTCTGGAGCGCAGCAGCGACGGCAGCAGCTATCGCCTGGGCCTGGCGGTGCTGCGCCTGGGCTTTGAGCTGCTCGCCTCGATGGAGCTGACCGAGGTGGGCCGCCCGGTGATCGAGGCGCTGCGCGACCGCACCAGCTACTCGGCCCACATCGTGGTGCGCGATGCGCGCGAGGTGGTCTTTGTGGCCAAGTCGCCCGGGCGCAACGCCATGTTCCACTCGATCCAGGTGGGCGCGCGCCTGCCGGCGCACGGCACCGTGCTCGGCCGCATCCTGCTGTCGGACCTGGACCAGGCGCAGCTGCGCGCGCTCTACGGCGATGCCCCCTTGCAGGCCTTCACGCCCAAAACCCCGACCACGCTGGCCGATCTGTCGGCGCTGATCGCGCAGGACCGCGAACGCGGCTATGGCGTGAGCATGGGCGGCTTTGAAACCGGCATTTCGACCATTGCCGCGCCGGTGCTGGGCGAGCAGTCGCAGGTGCTGGCTGCGGTCAGCATCTCGGTGCCCTCGGCGCGCATCGACGAGGCGGCCTTGCCGCCGCTGGTGACCGCGGTGCGCGAGGCCGCGCAGACCCTGAGCGAGCACATGCGCCACCGGCCCCGTCGGGGGACCTGAGGCGCCCCCATCGATTCCATGACCCCATCCCATTTGTTGCATGAACCCCACTGACCGCGAATCCATCACCGTCGGCGAACTGGTTGCCCGCTTTCTGGAGGCCAGTGGTGTGCGCACGGCTTTCGGCGTCATCTCCATCCACAACATGCCGATCCTGGACGCGCTGCACCGGCGCGGCCGCATCCGCTTTGTGTCCTCGCGCGGCGAGGCCGGGGCCTGCAACATGGCCGATGCCGCCGCCCGCATCAGCGGGGTGCCCGGCGTCTGCGTGACCAGCACCGGCACCGGTTGCGGCAACGCCGCTGGCGCCATGGTCGAGGCCTACACCGCGGGCACGCCGCTCTTGCACCTGACCGGGCAGATCGAGTCGGCCTACATCGACCGCGACCTGGGCTTCATCCACGAGCACCCCGATCAGCTGGGCATGTTGCGCGCGGTGGGCAAGGGCGCCTGGCGCATCCGCGATGCGGCCTCGGCCCTGTCGGTGCTGCGCCTGGCGCTGCAGCAGGCCATGACGCCGCCCTGCGGACCGGTCAGCGTGGAAATCCCCATCGATGTGCAGGCGCAAACCCTGCCCCTGCCCGACGATTTGACGCCGCTGCCGGTGTTGCCCGTGGTGCCTTCGGCGGCGGCGGTGGCCGACCTGGCCGAGCGCCTGCTGAGCAGCCGCCGCCCCTTGCTGTGGGTGGGCGGGGGCGCGCGAGGCGCCAGCGCGGCGGTGCGCCGCCTGGCCGACATGGGCGTGGCGGTGGTCAGCTCGGTGCAGGGCCGCGGCGTGCTGCCCGAGGACCACCCGATGTCGCTGGCGGCCTACAACCTGCAGCAACCCGTGGAGGCCTTTTATGCCAGCGTCGATGCGCTGCTGGTGGTGGGCTCGCGCCTGCGCAGCAACGAGACCCTGAGCTACAAGCTGCAGCTGCCCGCGCGGCGCCTGCGCATCGATGTGGACCCGCGGGCGCAGGACCGCGCCTACAGCAGCGAATGCTTTGTGCTGGGCGACGCGCAGCTGACGCTCGATGCGCTGGCCGATGCGCTGCAAGGCCGCCTGGCCATCGACCCCGCTTATGCGGCCGATGTGCGCGCAACGCGCCAGGCGGCGCAAGACCTGGTCGACAGCACCCTGGGCCCCTACCTGCCGCTCAAGCGCGCGCTGTCGGCGGCGCTGGGCCGCGCCTTTTGGTGGGTGCGTGACATCACCCTCTCCAACACCATGTGGGGCAACCGCGCGCCGGTGCTTGACCACCCGCGCGCCGGGGTGCACGCCCTGGGCGGCGGCATTGGCCAGGGCCTGGCCATGGGCATTGGGGTGGCCCTGGCCAACACCGAGCACCAGCTGGGCCGCAAGACGGTGGTGCTCTCGGGCGACGGCGGTTTCATGCTGAATGTGGGCGAGCTCGCCTGCGCGGTGCAGGAGCGGGCCGACCTGCTGGTGGTGCTGATGAACGATGCGCGCTACGGCGTGATCCGCAACATCCAGGACGCGGTTTACGGCAGCCGGCATTGCTATGTCGACCTGGTCAACCCCGACTTTGCCGGCTTTTGCGCCAGCCTGCAGGTGCCGCACTGGTGCGTGCGCGATGCCGCGCAGATCGACGCGGTGCTGGCGCAGGCGCTGGCGGTGCGTGGCCCGGCGGTCCTGGAGATCGACATGGCGGCCTGGGGCGCGTTCCCGGTCAAGTTTGCCGGCCCACCCAAGAAAACCGACTGAAGGGGCCCACGCATGACCGCCTTGACCCCCCCGCCGCTGGCGCTGACCCTGCTGGGCTATGGCGCCATTGGCCGCGCCTTGCACGCACGCCTGGCCGATCTGCCGCAGGTGCAGCTGCGCCATGTGGTGGTGCGCAGCAGCCGGGTGGCCGAGCTGGCCGCGCAGCTGGGCCCGCAGGTGGCGGTGCTGGATGCGGTGCCGCCCGATGCGCAGCTGGTGCTCGAGTGCGCCGGCCACAGCGCGCTGACCGAGCAGGTGCTGCCCGCGCTGGCGCGCGGCATCGAGTGCGCGGTGCTGTCGGTGGGCGCCCTGTCGGCCCCGGGCCTGCCCGAGGCCCTGGAGGACGCCGCGCGCGCGGGGCGCACCCAGCTGCACCTGCTGCCCGGTGCCATGGCCGGCATCGACGCGCTGTCGGCCGCCCGCCTGGCCGGGCTCGAGGAGGTGCGCTACACCGGCCGCAAGCCGCCGGCTGGCTGGCGCGGCACCCCCGCCGAGGACCTGCTGGACCTGGCCGCCCTGCGCGAGCCCACCGAATTCCTGCACGCCAGCGCGCGCGAGGCCGCCCGCCTGTACCCCAAGAACGCCAATGTGGCGGCCACGCTGTCGCTCGCTGGCCTGGGCCTGGACCGCACGCAGGTGCGCCTGATCGCCGACCCCACGGTGAGCGAGAACATCCACGAGGTGCACGCGCGCGGCGCGTTTGGCGAGCTGCACCTGCGCCTGCAGGGCCGCCCCCTGCCCGAGAACCCCAAGACCTCGGCGCTGACGGTGCTGTCGGCCCTGCGCTTTCTGCACCAGCGGGTGCAGCCGATGACGATTTGAGAAGGACCCGCGCATGAGCGAGACATTGCAGACCCTGATGGCCGGCCACTGGCAGGACGCCAGCGGGCCGCGCTACACCACGGTGGACCCGCACGACGGCAGCGCGGTGGCGCAGCTGCATGCGGCCACGGCCGAGGATGTGGACCGCGCGGTGCAGGCGGCCGAGCGCGCACGCCTGGCCCCCAGCTGGGCCCGCCTGATGCGCCACGAGCGCGCCGCGATCCTGCACCGCATCGCGCAGGGCATCCGCGCGCGCGCCGAGGAATTGGCCCAGCTGCAGCGGCGCGACAACGGCAAGCCCATCCGCGAATGCCGGGCCCTGGTGGCCAGCGCCGCAGGCACCTTCCAGTTTTTTGCCGCGGCGGCCGAGACCTGGGAAGACCAGCTCCCCCCTGCGCGCGGCGACTACCTGACCATGAGCGTGCACGAGCCCCTGGGCGTGGTCGGGGCCATCACGCCCTGGAACTCGCCGATTGCCAGCGAGGCGCAAAAAATCGCCCCCGCCCTGGCCGCCGGCTGCGCCATCGTCATCAAGCCCGCCGAGATCACGCCGCGCATGGCCATCGAGCTGGCGCGGATCGCGCAGCAGGCGGGCCTGCCCGACGGCATCCTGAGCGTGCTGCCCGGCAAGGGCTCGGTGGTGGGCGACGCGCTGGTGCGCCACCCGCTGATCCAGCGCATTGCCTTCACCGGCGGCACCGAGGTGGGCCGGGGCATCGCGCGCCTGGCGGCCGAGAAGTTCATGCCGGTGTCGCTGGAGCTGGGCGGCAAGTCGCCCACCATTGTTTGCCCCGACGCCGACCTGGACCATGCGGTGGCCGGCGTGCTGTTTGGCATCTTCAGCTCCTCGGGCGAGTCCTGCATTGCCGGCTCGCGCGCCTTTGTCCACACCTCGGTCTACGCCGACTTCAAGTCCCGCCTGATCGCGGGGGCCCAGGCCTTGCGCGTGGGGCATCCGGCCGACGAGGCCACGCAGATGGGGCCGCTGGTGAGCCAGGCGCACCGCGCGCAGATCGAGCGCTATGTGCAGCTGGGCCTGGACGAGGGCGGCCGCCTCTTGTGCGGCGGCGCGCGGCCTGCCCAGGCCGAGCTGGCCCAGGGCAGCTATTACCTGCCCACGGTGTTCGAGGGCCTGCCCAACCAGGCGCGGCTGTGCCAGGAGGAAATCTTTGGCCCGGTGCTGGCCTTGCTGCCCTACGAGGACGAAGCCGATCTGCTGGCGCAGTGCAACGACAGCGCCTATGGCCTGGCGGCGGGCATCTGGACGCGCGACCACGCGCGCGCCTGGCGCCTGGGCAGCGCCCTGCACACCGGCACGGTGTGGATCAACACCTACAAGCAGTTCTCGGTCAGCACCCCGTTTGGCGGCGTCAAGGACAGCGGTGTGGGGCGCGAGAAGGGCCGCCAGGGCCTGTTGGAATACACACGCCAGAAGGGCCTGTACTGGGGCCTGAACCAGGACCCACTGCCGTGGGCGAGGGGCTGAACCATGGACTTGGGAATTGCCGGCCGCAAGGCCTTGGTGTGCGGCGCCAGCGCCGGTCTGGGCCTGGCCTGCGCGCAGGCGCTGGCCGAAGAGGGCGTGACGGTGCTGATGGTCGCGCGCACCCCGGGCCCGCTCGAGGCTGCGCGCGCCGAACTGGCCGCGCGCGTGCCCACCCCGGTGCTGGCCCTGGCCGCCGACGTGACGAGCGCGCAGGGCCGCGCACAGATTTTTGCCGCGCACCCTGACTTTGACATCGTCGTCACCAATGCCGGCGGCCCGCCGCAGGGGGATTTTCGCGAGCACTCGCGCGAGGACTGGGTGCGCGCCCTGGAGGCCAATATGCTGGCCCCGATCGAGCTGATCCGCGCCACCGTTGACGGCATGATGGCGCGCGGCTTTGGCCGCATCGTCAACATCACCTCCAGCGCCGTCAAGTCGCCGGTCGATGGCCTGGGGCTGTCCAACGGTGCGCGCAGCGGCCTGACGGGCTTTGTGGCGGGCGTGGCGCGCCAGGTGGTGGGGCAGGGCGTGACCATCAACAACCTGCTGCCCGGCACCTTTGCCACCGCGCGCCTGCAAAGCAATTTCGAGGCGGCGGCGCGGCGCAGCGGCCAGCCGGTCGAGGCGGTGATCACGCAGCGCCTGGCCAAGCACCCGGCGCACCGCTTTGGTCAGCCGCAAGAGCTGGGCAAGCTCTGCGCGTTTGTCTGCAGCGTGCATGCGGGCTATCTGAACGGGCAGAGCCTGCTGCTGGACGGCGGCTCGTTCCCGGGCGTGTATTGACAAGGAATCTCGACATGGGCATGGCGACATCACTGGACATTGGCATCGTGGGCGGCGGCATTGGCGGCCTCACGGCGGCGCTGGCGCTGCAGCAAGCGGGCCACCGCGTCACGGTCTACGAGCAAACCGCGCAATACCAGCGCGTGGGGGCCGACATCAACCTCACCCCCAATGCGGTGCGCGCCCTCGATGGCCTGGGCGCCGCGGTGGCGCAAGGCATTCGCGCCAGCGGCGCGCGGCCCACGTTTCGCATCAGCCGCGACTGGGACACCGGGGCCGAGACCTCGCGCCTGCCCATGGGCGATACCGCCGAGCAGCAGTACGGCGCGCCGCAGCTGACCATTCACCGCGCCGATTTGCTGACGGTGCTGGCCCAGGCCCTGGGCAGTGCCCCGATGGTGTTTGGCCGCCGCTTGCAGGGCTTGCGCCAGGACGCGCAGGGCGTGGACCTGGACTTTGGCGAGGGCCGCAGCGCGCGCCACCAGCTGGTGCTGGGGGCCGACGGCATCCACTCGCGCGTGCGCGAGGCCTTGTTTGGCCCCGAGTCGCCGCGCTTTACCGGGGTGGTGTCGTACCGCTCGGTGGTGCCCACCGAACGCGTGCGCCATGTGCCCGAGATCGAGGCCTTCACCAAGTGGTGGGGCCCCAATCCGCAAAGCCAGATCGTGACCTTCCCGCTCAATCTGGGGCGCGACACCTTTGTCTTTGCCACCACCGGGCAACCCGAGTGGACCGACGAGTCCTGGACCCGCCCGGGCGATGTGCAGGAGCTGCGTGCCGTCTACCAGGACTACCACCCCGATGCGCGCGCGCTGCTCGATGCCTGCACCGAGGTGCTCAAGAGCGCCCTGTACGAACGCGAGCCACTGCCCCAGTGGTCGGTGGGCCGTGTCAGCCTGGTGGGCGACGCTTGCCACCCCATGCTGCCCTTCATGGCGCAGGGCGCGGGCATGGCCATCGAGGACGCGGTGGTGCTGGCCCGCGCCGTGGGCGAGGGCCAGGACCCCGAGGCGGCTTTGCAGCGCTATGCGGCGGCGCGGCAAGCGCGCACCGCGCGCATCCAGCTGGGTTCGCGCGGGAATCAATGGATGAAAACCCAGGGCAACGCCGACTGGGTCTACGGCTACGATGCCTGGCGCGTGGCCCTGCCCGCTGCCTGACGATTTTTTTCAAACCAAGAGGAGCGCACATGACCCCGACGATTCACCGCCGCGACTGGCTGCTGGCCACCGGCGCCAGCCTGTTGAGCCTGGGCGCGCTGGCCCAGACCCCGGCCGCCTTCCCATCCCGCAACGTCACCCTGGTGGTGCCCTTTCCGCCCGGCGGTGGCCCCGACCTGCTGGCGCGGGTGCTGGCCGAGAAGCTCAGTGCCCGCTGGGGCAAACCGGTGGTGGTCGAGAACAAGCCCGGCGCGGGGGCGCTGATTGGCGCGTCGCAGGTGGCCAAGTCGGCCCCCGATGGCCACACCTTGCTGCTGTCGGCCAACACCCTGGTGATCTCGCCCCATGTGCTGCCCCCCGGGGCGGGCGGCGGCGTGGATGTGCATGCCGACCTGGTGCCCATCGCCGCACCGGCCACCACGCCGATGGCCCTGGTGGCCCATCCCAGCCTGGGCGTGCGCGACCTCAAGGGCCTGGTGGCCCTGGCCAAGCAAAGCCCCGGCATGGCCTGGGGCAGCGCGGGCAATGGCTCGCCCATGCACTTTGCGGGCGAGATGATGCGCAAGGCCACTGGCCTGAGCCTCACGCACGTGCCTTACCGCGGCGTGGCGCCCTCGGTCACGGCGGCGCTGGGCGGCGAGGTCAAGCTGCTGTTTGTGGGCCTGGGCGGCGCGCTGCCGCACATCAAGGCCGGCAAGCTGGTCGCCCTGGCCGTGACCGAAAAAACCCGCTCGCCCCTGCTGCCCGAGGTGCCCACCGCCACCGAGCAGGGCGTGCCCGGCGTCGAGGTCAATGCCTGGTATGGCGTGTTCGCGCCCACCGGCACGCCCGAGGCGGTGCGCCAGCGCGTGATGGCCGACCTCAACGAGGCGCTGCGCCTGCCCGATGTGCAGGCCAAGCTCAGCGCGGCGGGCCTGGACATGCTGGGTGGCAGCGGCCAGCAGCTGGCCGAGTTCATGCAGGCCGATCGCCAGCGCTACGGCACCCTGGCGCGCGAACTGAACATCCGCGCCGACTGACGGGCCCCTGGTGCGCGCGCGGCGGCCCAACTTCCTGCTGATCCTGACCGATCAGCAACGCGCCGATCACCTGGCTTGCGCCGGCGCGCCCGGTCTGCCCACGCCCGCGATCGATGGGCTGGCGCGCGCCGGCACGCGCTGGACCGACTGCCATGTGGCCACCCCCATCTGCCAGCCCAACCGCGCCAGCCTGCTGACCGGCCAGCTGCCCAGCGCCCACGGGGTGACCATGAACGGGCGCGAGCTGCCGCTCGATGCCTTCAGCGTGGCCGAGGCCTTGCGCCAGGCCGGCTGGCGCACCGGCCTGGTGGGCAAGGCCCACTGGCAGAACATCACCCCGGTGCCGCCTTCCTGGCCCACGCCGGCGCAGCGCTTGGCGCAGCAGGCGCGCGACTGGGGCGGCCCCGGGCATGGGCAGGAGCTGGCCACGCGCTGGGCCGACCCGGCGCACGAGCTGCGCTGCCCCTACTACGGCTTCGAGCAGGTGCAGCTGAGCATCGGCCATGGCGACCAGCAAAGCGGCCACTGGCGACGCTGGCTGCTGGCGCAAGACCCGCAGGCCGAGTCGCTGCTGGGCCCGCACAACGCCTGGCCCACGCCCGACTGGGCCTTGCCGCGCATCGGGCAGGCCTGGCGCACCCGCCTGCCCGTCGAGTGGCACCCCAGCACCTGGGTCGCCGAGCAGGGCGAGCGCCTGTTGCAGCAATGGGCCCAGGCGGCCGATGGCGCGCCTTTTTTCTTGCAGTGCTCGTTTGCCGACCCGCACCACCCCTTCACCCCGCCCGGCGAGCATTGGTCGATGCTGGCGCCCGAGGACGTGGTGCTGCCGGCCAGCTTTGACGCGCCCTTGCACCGGCCGCCCCCGCCGGTGCAGCGCCTGCGCCAGGCGCGCCGCCCCGAGGGCTTTCGGCCCGGTTACGGCAGCTTTGCCGCCACCGAGCGCGAGGTGCGCGAGGCGATCGCGCTCAACCACGGCAACATCGCCCTGATCGACCAGGCCGTGGGGCGCTTGCTTGCGGCCCTGGACCGCCTGGGCCTGGCCGAGGACACGGTGGTGATCTTCACCAGCGACCATGCCGACCTGATGGGCGACCGGGGCCTGCTCTTCAAGGGCGGTTTGCATTACGGCGCGCTCACCCGCGTGCCGCTGATCTGGCGCGACCCGCAAGCCCCGGGCGGCCAGGTCTGCGAGGGTTTGGCGCAAAGCACCGATGTGCCCGTCAGCATGCTCGCGCGCGCGGGCTTGCCGCCGGTGCACGGCCTGCACGGGCGCAGCCTGCTGGCGCAGTTGGCCCAGCCGCAGACCGCGCTGCGCGAGGGGGTGCTGATCGAAGAGGAAAGCCAGCGCGACGACGTGGGCCTGGGGCAGCGCCTGCGCATGCGCTCCTGGCGCACCCGCACGCACCGCCTCACGCTGTGGGCCGGTCAGCCCTGGGGCGAATTGGTGGACCTGCGCAACGATCCGCTGGAGTTGCGCAATTTGTGGGACGAGCCCTCGGCGCAGGCGCTGCGCGCCGACATGACCGAGCAGCTGGCGCAGGCCATGCTGGCGGCCACCGACGAGAGCCCCTATCCCACGCAGGCGGCCTGAGCCGCCGCGCTCACAGGTCGAGCACCAGGCGCTCGCTCTTGCAGCCCGAGACGCAGACCATCATCACCTCGCCCTTGGCCTGCTCGGCCGCGGTCAGCACGCTGTCGCGGTGATCGGGCGTGCCCTCGAGCACGCGGGTCTCGCAAGAGCCGCAAATGCCTTCCTCGCACGAGAAGGGCACGTTGGCGCGCAGCTCGATCAGGCGCTTGTGCAAGGTGCTGTCCGGTCCCACCTCGAAGGTGGTGCCGCTGCGGCGCAGCTCGACCTGGTAGCGGGTGCGCGCGTCGGCCGCGGCGGCCACTTCCACGGCGGCAAAGCGCTCGATGTGCGCCTGCGCGTAACCGAGCGACGCGCACTGCGCCACAAAGGCATCGAGCATGGGCGCCGGCCCGCAGGCGTAGTAATGCGTGTTGCCGCGCGGGGCGCGGGCGGCCAGCAGGGCGCGCAGATCGGGCGGGCCACCGGCCTCGTCGTCCAGATGCCAGTGCACCGGCGCGCCTTGTGCGCTCACCTCGTCGGCAAAGGCCAGGGCCGCGCGCGAGCGTGCCAGCACCACCCACTCGAAGGAGCGGCCCAGCGCGCGCAGGCGCTCGCCCATGGCCAGCAGCGGCGTGATGCCGATGCCCCCGGCCACCAGCACGCTGTGATCGGCCGCCTCGTGCAGGGGAAAGTTCTGCCGCGGCGCGCTGATGGTGAGCACCGTGCCCACGCGCAGGTCGTGCACCGCGCGCGAGCCGCCCCGGCTGTTGCGGTCGCGCAGCACGCCCAGCACATAGCGGTGGCGCTCGCTCGGGTTGTTGAGCAGCGAGTAGCTGCGCACCAGGCCGCCGGGCAGCTGCAGGTCGATGTGGGCTCCGGCCTCAAATGGCGGCAGCGTCTGGCCCGCGCAGGGGCGAAGTTCGACTTGAAGAATGTCTTGCGCCGCGTGGCGCAGGGTGTGAACCCAGGCTTGTAGGGAGTTGGCTGTTTGGCTCATGCAAGGTCCGTTTGGGGGGACGCCTGCTCGCGCTCGACCTGCTGTTGCGCCAGGCGACGCAGGTGGCGTCGCAGGCGCACGATGCCCATGTCGTGGGCGTACAGGTGTTCGCGCGTGTTGGCGTCGGGCTCCATATTTTCCACCGCAACGCGGTCCTGCTCGAGCACCTGCCAATGGCGCTGCTCCAGCCGGTTGCGGTAGAGAAAGCGCCAGGTGTCGCGCTGCCAGTCGCTCACCTTGCGGCAGCGCCAGTGAAACACGCCCGCCACGCGCTCGGTGATGGGGGTGTAGCTGCCGATGATGGTGAAGTTGCCGCCCGGCCCACCCGTCTTGGGGTAGGGGATCTCCAGGCGCATCAGGTGGATGCCGCTGTCGATCCATTCGGTCCAGTCAAAGTTCACATCGCGCTGGTGTTTTTTCTCGAAGACAAAGCCCTCGGGCAGCTCGCGCACCTGGAACTCGGCGCTCATGTCGCCCTCGCTCATGGTGTGCGATTGCTTGTGCAGATAGGCCCCGTGCATGGGGTCCATCACGTTGTCGATCACATAGCGGTAGTCGCAGCCCCATTCGGTGTAGCACAGAAAGGACGACCACTCGGGCGAGGTGAGCTGCTCGGGCAGGCGCAGCGGCGGCGCCTCGGGCAGGGCCGGGTCGTGCGCGTTGTAGACAAAGATGGCGCCGGCCGCCTCGCGCGTGTGGAACATGCGCGTGGGGCGCGAGCCCTCGAGCTTGCAGCCAGGGCTGCCGGGCACGCGCATGACGGTGCCGTCGTGGCGCACCTCCACCCCGTGGTAGGCGCAGGCCAGGCGGTCGCCCAGAATCACCCCCAGCGACAGCGGCGCGCCACGGTGCGGGCAGTGGTCTTCCAGGACATGCACCTGGCCCTGGGCGTCGCGCCAGAGCACCAGCTTGTAGCCCAGGCGGCGCAGCGACACCGGCTGCTGCTGCACAAACGACGAGGGGCAGATGGGGAACCAGAGGTCGTGCAGGCCGCGCGCCAGGGCGGCGTCGACCGGGTCTTGAGCGGGGCTGAACATCACAGGCGACATGGGGAACTCCGAAAACGGGGGGCTCAGGCGCCCAGGCGCGCCATCACCTGGCGGTACAGATCGGCGGTCCAGGGCTGGCCATCGGGGCCGGCCGGGCCGCTGCGGTTGAGGTAGGCCACCAGGTCGTCGAGTTCGTGCAGGCCGGCGGCAAAGGCGCGCTCGATCGCGTCGCCCAGCAGGCTCTCGTAGGCCGTGGGCGGCGCCAGGCGCGACTGGTGGGTCTCGTTGTACAGGGCTTGGGGATGGTGCGGCATGGCGGGCAAGGGCTCAGGTTTTGGGGCGATCGGTCATGAACTGGCCACTGGGGGCCTGGGCGTCTTTCTGGCGGCGCGTGTGGCCGTCGATGCCGCCCTTGATGGCCCATTCGGCAAACATGGTCGGGCCGGGCGTGATGTCGCGCGGCTGCCAGGCCTCGGTCAGCTCGTCCTCGTCGGTGTAGTACTCGACCAGCGCGCCCGCGGGCGACACAAAGTACCAGAAGATGGCCGACGAGACCGGGTGCTTGCCCGGGCCCAGTTCGGTCTCCCAGCCGCAGCGCGACATGTGCAGGCCGCCGCCAAAGACCTCGTGCAGATCGCGCACCGTGAAGGCCACATGGTTCAGGCCCCGGCGTGGCGTGGGCAGCTGCAGCATGAACAGGTCGTGGTGGCCGCCGCGCGGGTCGCAGCGCAGAAAGTGGCCGCGGCCGGGGTATTGGTCCGACAGCGTAAAGCCCAGCTTCTCGCGGTAGAAGGCGGTGCAGGCCTGCAGGTCCTGCACAAAAAACACCACATGCCCCACCTCGATGGGCTCGGCGCGTTCATAGGCGGGTGAGGGCTGGTCGATGCGGCGGCGCTCGCCATAGGTGTTGGTCTGCGCGCAGGGCAGGTCCAGCGCGCGTTTGCGCGTCACCTGCAGGCGCAGGGCCAGGCCGTTGGGGTCCTGGCAGCCCACCCGCTGGCCGTCCTGCACAAAACCGGGTTGGTCGGCCAGGCGCGCGCCCAGCGTGGCCAGGGTCTGTGCGTCGGCCACCCCCCAGACCACCTCGCGCAGCGTGGGGTCGGCCTCGATGCCGGGCGGCAGGCCCGGCAGGTCGGCGTGCGCCACCCGCACCCGGCAGCCGTTGAGCGACTCGTAGACCAGCAGCTGCGGGCCTTCGTCGACCAGGCGCAGGCCCCAGTCCAGAAAGAACTGTCGGCAGCGCGCCAGATCGGTGGCGCCAAAGGTGATCTCGTCAATGCCAAGCAGGTGCATGCGCGGTCCTTGTCGCAGGATGGGGATCCAAAGAGTGTTTCTTTAGTAAAACAACGTTTCCATATTGAAACGTCTGCATTATTCGATCCGCCGTGCGGCCGGTCAAGGCAAAACCCAGTGCCTGAGTCGGTTTTGCCAAGAAGGGATGGCCCGCAGGGGCCCCCGGGGCGTTCAGCTTGGGAACACCCACAGCAGGGCCGCCGTCATGAGCAGGTAGCGCAGAAACTTGCCGATGGCCATGTACAGCGTGCAGGGCCACAGCGGCATGCGCAGCCAGCCGGCCACGGCGCACAGCGGGTCGCCCACGCCGGGCAGCCACGACAGCAGGCAGGCCTTGGGGCCCAGGCGCTGCAGCCAGTCCAGGGCGCGCACATGGGTGCTCGAGTGGCGCCAGCGGTCCACCGCCTGGTGGGCGCCCCAGCCCATCCACCAGCTGACCATGCCGCCCAGCGTGTTGCCAGCGGTGGCCACCAGCACCGCGGGCCAGAACAGCTCGGGGTTGAGTTTGACCAGGCCAAACACCGCGGGCTCCGACCCCATGGGCAGCAAGGTGGCCGACAGCAAGGCAATGAGGAACACCCCGGGCAAGCCGTGTTGCGGCAGGGCCAGCCAGGCCAGGGTGTGAGCGATCCAGGCATCCATCACGGCAGTGTATCGGCAGGCCCTTGGCCGCACGCCGGGCAGGGGGGCAAGCCTGCTGAAAAATTGGGCAATTACAATCAGGCCCTCCCCCCCGCTCCCGAATCCCTGTCCCGCGCCGGTTCTGCCAGGCGCCCATGCCCATGCAGATTGGCCCCTACACGCTGCCCAACCCGGTTTTTGTCGCGCCCATGGCTGGCGTGACCGACCGGCCGTTTCGCCGCCTGTGCCGATCGTTTGGCGCCGGGCACGCGGTCTCCGAGATGGTGACCTCGCGCCGGGACTTGTGGGACTCGCTCAAGACCTCGCGGCGCGCCAACCACGAGGGCGAGCCCGGTCCGATCGCGGTGCAAATTGCCGGCACCGAGCCCCAGGAGATGGCCGACGCGGCGCGCTACAACATCGACCGTGGCGCGCAGATCATCGACATCAACATGGGCTGCCCGGCCAAAAAGGTGTGCCACAAATGGGCCGGCTCGGCGCTGATGCAGGACGAGCCGCTGGCCGCCCGCATCGTCGAGGCGGTGGTGCAGGCCTGTGCCCCGCACAACGTGCCGGTGACCCTGAAGATGCGCACCGGCTGGTGCGACAGCGAGCGCAACGCCTTGCGCATTGCGCGCCAGGCCGAGGCCGCCGGGGTGCAGTGGGTGACGGTGCACGGCCGCACCCGCGAGCAGGGCTACCGAGGCCAGGCCGAGTACGACACGATTGCCGCCGTCAAGGCCGGCCTGCGCATCCCGGTGGTGGCCAATGGCGACATCGACTCGCCGGCCAAGGCCCGCGCCGTGCTGCGTGCCACCGGCGCCGACGCGGTCATGATCGGTCGCGCGGCACAAGGCCAGCCCTGGATTTTTCGCCGGGTGGCACACCACCTGGCCACCGGCGAGGACCTGCCGCCGCCCACCGTGATCGAGGTGCGCGAGGCCTTGCTGGCGCATCTGCACGAGCACTACAGCCTGTACGGCGAGTACAGCGGCGTGCGCAGCGCGCGCAAACACATTGCCTGGTATGTGCACCGCTGGCCCGGTGGGGCGCAGCTGCGCACACGCATCAACCAGATCGAGGACGCGGCCGCCCAGTGGCAGGCCGTGGCCGACTACATGGACGAGCTGGCCTCGCGCATGGCGCGGGTGCCGCAGACCGAGGAGACTCCCGCATGAGCCAATCGACGATCGAGCACAGTGTGCGCGCCAGTCTGCAGGCCTATTTCCGCGACCTGGGCGACGAGCAGCCGCACGATGTGTACGGCATGACCCTGCGCCTGGTGGAAAAGCCCTTGCTGGAAGTCGTCATGCAACAGGCGGGCCAGAACCAGTCGCGCGCGGCCGAGTGGCTGGGTCTGAACCGCAACACCTTGCGCAAGAAACTGCAAGAGCACCAGCTGCTCTGACCCCTTTTTTTCATTACCCTGAACGCTGTCCCATCATGAAAGCACTGATTTCCGTTTCCGACAAAACCGGCGTGGTCGAACTCGCGCAGGCCCTGCACGGCCTGGGCGTGGGCCTGCTCTCCACCGGAGGGACCGCACGCCTCTTGCAGGAGGCGGGTCTGCCGGTCACCGAGGTGGCCGAGATGACCGGTTTTCCGGAAATGCTCGACGGCCGCGTCAAGACCCTGCACCCGCGCGTGCACGGCGGCTTGCTGGCCCGGCGCGATCTGCCGGCGCACATGCAGGCGCTGCAGGCGCACGGCATCGACACCATCGACCTGCTGGTCGTCAACCTGTATCCCTTCGAGGCCACGGTGGCACGCCCTGGCTGCACGCTGGAGGACGCGATCGAGAACATCGACATTGGCGGCCCGGCCATGGTGCGCAGCGCCGCCAAGAACTGGCGCGATGTGGCGGTGCTCACCGACGCCTCGCAATACCCGCAGGTGATCGAGGAGCTGCGCGCCCACGGGCAGGTGCAGCTGGCCACGCGCTTTGCGCTGTCGGTGGCGGCCTTCAACCGCATCAGCAATTACGACGCCGCCATCAGCGACTACCTCTCGTCGGTGCGCTTTGACGCCGACGCCGTGGTGCCCGAGCGCCAGGCCTATGCCGGCCAGGCCAATCTGCGCTTTGTGAAGCTGCAGGACCTGCGCTACGGCGAGAATCCGCACCAGAGCGCCGCCTTCTACAGCGACCTGAACCCGGCCCCGGGCAGCCTGGTGAGCGCGCGCCAGTTGCAGGGCAAGGAGCTGTCGTACAACAACATCGCTGATGCCGACGCCGCCTGGGAGTGCGTCAAGAGCTTTGACACCCCCGCCTGCGTCATCGTCAAGCACGCCAACCCCTGCGGCGTGGCCGTGGGCGCGGGCCCGCTGCAGGCCTACCAGAAGGCCTTCCAGACCGATCCCACCAGCGCCTTTGGCGGCATCATCGCCTTCAACCGCGCGGTCGACCAGGCCACGGCCGAGGCGGTCAGCCGCCAGTTTGTCGAGGTCTTGATGGCCCCCGCCTTCAGCGACGAGGCGCTGGCGGTGCTCAAGGCCAAGGCCAATGTGCGCGTGCTGCAGATCGAGCTGCCGGCCGACATGGCCAGCACCCGCCATGCCCTGGACATCAAGCGCGTGGGCTCGGGTCTGCTGATCCAGAGCGCCGACCAGCACGAGCTGCAGCGCAGCGATCTTAAGGTGGTCACCCGCCTGCAGCCCACCGAGGCGCAGCTCGATGACCTGCTGTTTGCCTGGAAGGTGGCGCAGTACGTCAAGAGCAATGCCATCGTGTTCTGCGGCCAGGGCATGACGCTCGGCGTGGGCGCGGGCCAGATGAGCCGCCTGGACTCGGCCCGCATTGCCAGCATCAAGGCCGAGCACGCCGGCCTCTCGCTCAAGGGCTCGGCCGTGGCCAGCGACGCCTTCTTCCCCTTCCGGGATGGCCTGGACGTGGTGATCGATCACGGCGCCAGCTGTGTGATCCAGCCCGGCGGCTCCATGCGCGATCAGGAGGTGATCGACGCGGCCAATGAGCGCGGGGTGGCGATGGTCTTCACCGGCGTGCGCCACTTCCGCCACTGAGCGTGGCCCGGCGCAGCGCGCCTCAGCGGTAGGGGTTGCGCCAGCCCAGTCCGGCCAGGATCTCGACCTCGCGCGCTTCCATGGCGCGCGCATCGGCCAGGCTGGTCTCGTGGTCCCAGCCCTGCGCATGCAGGGTGCCGTGCACCAGCAGGTGCGCGTAATGGGCCTGCAGGGTCTTGCCCTGCTCGCGCGCCTCGCGCGCGACCACCGGCGCGCACAGCACCAGATCGGCCTGCACCAGGGGCGCGTGCGCATAGTCAAAGGTCAGCACATTGGTGGCATGGTCTTTCTGCCGAAAGCCGTGGTTCAGGGCCCGGCCCTCGTCCTCGCCCACGATGCGCACCGTGATCTCGGCGTCGTGCGCCAGCGCATGGCGGATGCAGCGCGCCACAAAATGGCGGGGCAGCGCCTGGCGGTGCCGGGTGGCGGGCGCAAAAGCGCCAAATTGCAGCGACAGCTGCAGGGCGGGCATGGCCATGATCAGTCTCCGGCGCGGCGCGGGGCGCTGCCGCGCGCATCGTAAGCGTCCACAATCCGCGCCACCAGCGGGTGGCGCACCACATCGGCGCTGGTAAAGCGGCTAAAGGCAATGCCCGGCACACGCCCCAGCACGCGTTCGGCGTCGATCAGGCCGCTGGTCTGCCCGCGCGGCAGGTCGATCTGGCTGACGTCGCCGGTGATCACCGCGCGCGCGCCAAAGCCGATGCGGGTGAGGAACATCTTCATTTGCTCGGGCGTGGTGTTCTGCGCCTCGTCCAGAATCACAAACGCGTTGTTGAGCGTGCGCCCGCGCATGAACGCCAGCGGCGCAATCTCGAGCGCATTGCGCTCGAACGCTTTTTGCACCCGCTCGTAGCCCATCAGGTCGTACAGCGCGTCGTACAGCGGGCGCAGGTAGGGGTCGACTTTCTGCGTCAGGTCACCCGGCAAAAAGCCCAGGCGCTCGCCCGCTTCCACCGCCGGGCGCGTGAGCACGATGCGCTGCACCGCGCTGCGCTCCAGGGCATCGACCGCGCAGGCCACCGCCAGATAGGTCTTGCCCGTGCCCGCCGGGCCAATGCCAAAGGTGATGTCGTGCTGGGCAATGTGGTCCAGGTAGACCGACTGCCCGGGGGTGCGGGCGCGCAGGTCGCTGCGTCGGGTGTGCAGGACCTGTGCGCCCTGGTCGTCCTCTTGCAGCAGCGCGCCGTCACCGGCGAGCATGAGCTGCAGCGTCTCCTCGCGAATGGGCCGCTCGGCGATTTCGTACAGGGCCTGCAAGAGCGTGAGCGCCTGCGTGGCCCGCGCCTTGGGGCCGTCGATGCGGAACTGCTCGTGGCGGTGCGCGATGCGCACCTGCAGCGCGTGCTCGATCTGGCGCAGGTGGGCATCGGTCGGGCCGCACAAATGCGTCAGGCGCGTGTTGTGCGCCGGGGTGAAGGCGTGACGAAGAATCAAGGGGGTGTCTCTCTGGGCAACAGGGGGCGGGCGCGGCGGCGCACGCATCGCCCAAGTATGTCACGGCGCCGGCGCGGCCCGGTTTTGGGCGTAATATCCGCACACCCCCCTGACCGCAGACCCCTGTTCATGATCGGCAAACTCACCGGCCTTTTGGGCGACAAAAACCCACCCGAAGTCATCGTCGACTGCCACGGCGTGGGCTACGAGGTGCAGGTGCCCATGAGCACCTTCTACAACCTGCCCGCCAGCGGCCAGGCGGTGAGCCTGCTCACGCATTTTGTGGTGCGCGAGGACGCGCAAATCCTGTATGGCTTTTCCACCGCGGCCGAGCGCGACGCGTTTCGCCAGCTCATCCGCATCTCGGGCGTGGGGCCGCGCACCGCGCTGGCCGTGCTCTCGGGCCTGAGCGTGAGCGAGTTGGCGCAGGCGGTGACGCAGCAAGAACCGGGTCGCCTGGTGAAGGTGCCCGGCATTGGCAAGAAAACCGCCGAGCGCCTGCTGCTCGAGCTCAAGGGCAAGCTCGGTGCCGACCTGGGCCCAGCCCCGGGCGGCGCCGTCAGCGACCACCAGAGCGACATCCAGCAGGCCTTGATGGCCCTGGGCTACAGCGACAAGGAAGCGGCGTTGGCCCTCAAGGGCCTGCCCGCCGACGTGGGCGTGAGCGAGGGCATCAAGCTCGCGCTCAAGGCCCTGGCCAAGTGAGGCGGCCATGAGCATCAAGACCGACGATTTCACCCCACCCCCGCCGCGCATGGTGTCGGCCGCGCCGGTCTCCAATGGCGAGGAGGCGCTCGAGCGCGCCCTGCGGCCCAAGCTCTTGGACGACTATGTGGGCCAGCACAAGGTGCGCGAGCAGCTCGAGATCTTCATCGGCGCGGCGCGCAAGCGCGGCGAACCGCTGGACCATGTGCTGCTGTTTGGCCCGCCGGGCCTGGGCAAGACCACCCTCTCGCACATCGTGGCCGCCGAGTTGGGCGTGAACCTGCGCCAGACCAGCGGCCCGGTGCTGGAAAAGCCCAAGGACCTGGCCGCGCTGCTGACCAATCTGGAGCGCAACGATGTGCTCTTCATCGACGAGATCCACCGCCTCTCGCCGGTGGTCGAGGAAATCCTCTACCCGGCCCTCGAGGACTACCAGATCGACATCATGATCGGCGAAGGGCCGGCCGCGCGCAGCATCAAGCTCGATCTGCAGCCCTTTACCCTGGTGGGCGCCACCACCCGCGCCGGCATGCTCACCAACCCGCTGCGCGACCGCTTTGGCATCGTGGCGCGGCTGGAGTTCTACACCCCCGAAGAGCTCGCGCGCATCGTGCGGCGCAGCGCGGGCTTGCTGCAGGCGCCCATCGACGACGCGGGCGCCTTCGAAATCGCCCGCCGCTCGCGCGGGACGCCGCGCATTGCCAACCGCCTCTTGCGCCGGGTGCGCGACTATGCCGACGTCAAGGGCGATGGCCGCATCGACCGCGCCCTGGCGCAGGCGGCCCTGAAAATGCTCGATGTCGACCCCGAGGGGTTTGACCTGATGGACCGCAAGCTGCTGGAGGCGGTGATCCACCGCTTTGACGGCGGCCCGGTCGGGCTGGACAACATTGCCGCCAGCATCGGCGAGGAGCCGGGCACCATCGAGGACGTGATCGAGCCCTACCTGATCCAGCAGGGCTATTTGCAGCGCACCCCGCGCGGGCGCATGGCCACGCAGGCGGCCTGGCGCCACCTGGGCCTGCAGGCGCCGGGCGTGGCACCCGGTCTGTTCGAAGGCGGCAGCGGCGCGGCCTGAGCCCGCATGGCGGGCCGGGCACCTGCGCTCAGGTGATGGTCTCGTCGCGCTCAGCGCCGTCCAGATGGCTGGTGTCGGCCCAGCCCACCAGGCTCAGGCCTTGCGGGGTCCACAGCAGGCGGTTGACCGCGGTGTTGGGCAAGGCCCAGGTGCGCGGCGCCTGCAGCGACTGACCGGTGGCCAGGCGGTACAGCACATCCATCACCCCACCATGCGCCACCAGCACGATTTGCTCGCCCAGATGGCGTGCCGCCAGGGTGTGCACGGTCTGCGCCACGCGCTCGCGCAGCACCAGCAGGCTTTCGCCGCCCTCGGGCGGCACCCAATCGGGCTCGCGCTGGCGCCAGCGCCGCGCCTCCTCGGGCCACTGCGCCTGGATCTCGTCAAAGGTCTGGCCTTCAAAGCGGCCAAAGCCGCGCTCGCGCAGGCCGGTCACGGTGTGCACCGGCAGCGCCCCCTCGGGCCGGGCATGGGCAATGGCCTCGGCGGTCTGGCGCGCGCGGGCCAGGTCGCTGCTGTAGATGGCGGCGACCGCCTCGGCCTGCGCCAGGCTGCGGCCCAGGCGCGCGGCCTGGCGCTCGCCGACCGCATTGAGGCCGATGTCCAGATGGCCCTGGATGCGGGTGTCGACGTTCCAGGCGGTTTCGCCATGGCGGATGGCCAGAATGCGGGTGAGTTCCATGGCCTTAGCGGGGAATTTCAAGGTTGACCTGGCGCGGCAGGCGCGGCGGGTTGGGGAAACCGTCGAGCGCCGCGCGCAGCAGCGTGGGCACCAGCCGCTCGTCGTCGCTCCAAGGGCCCTGGTGCCGGGCGCGGGTTTCATA
>JBEBDJ010000097.1:0-14129 GCA_041157045.1 Pseudomonadota bacterium | reverse complement strand
GCTTGCGGCAGAAGTGGTCCCAGCGGGCGTCGTCCACCAAACCCATCTGGCGACCCGCTTCGGTCAGGCGCATGTCGGCGTTGTCCTCTCGCAGCTGCAGGCGGAACTCGGCGCGGCTGGTAAACATGCGGTAAGGCTCGGTCACGCCCTTGGTGATCAGGTCGTCCACCAACACGCCCAGATAGGCCTGGTCGCGCGCCGGGACCCATGGGGCCTCGCCACGGCAGGCCAAGGCCGCGTTGATGCCCGCAAACAGGCCTTGGGCCGCGGCTTCTTCGTAGCCGGTGGTGCCGTTGATCTGGCCGGCAAAGAACAGGCCCTGGATCTGCTGTGTTTCGAAGTTGGGCCGCAAGGAGCGCGGGTCGAAGTAGTCGTACTCGATGGCGTAGCCAGGACGCAAGATGTGCGCGTTCTCAAGGCCCGGCATGGAGCGCACCAACCCCAGCTGCACATCAAAGGGCAAGCTGGTCGAGATGCCGTTGGGGTAGAACTCGTGGGTGCTCAGGCCCTCGGGCTCCAGAAAGATCTGGTGGCTGTCCTTGTCGGCAAAGCGGTTGATCTTGTCTTCAACGCTGGGGCAGTAGCGCGGGCCCACGCCCTCGATCTTGCCGGTGAACATGGGGCTGCGGTCAAAGCCCGAGCGAATGATCTCGTGCGTCTGCGCATTGGTGTGGGTGATCCAGCATGGGCGCTGCTCGGGGTGCATGCCCGCATGGCCCATGAAGCTGAACACCGGCACGCCGCCGTCGGGGTTCATGCCCCCAGGCATGCCATCGCCAGGCTGCTCGGTGCAACGCGAGAAATCAATGGTGCGACCATCCAGGCGCGGGGGGGTGCCGGTCTTGAGCCGGCCTTGCGGCAGCTGCAACTCCTTGAGCCGCGCCGACAAGCGCACCGCGGGCGGATCGCCGGCACGGCCGCCGGCGTGGTTTTGCAGGCCCACATGGATCTTGCCGTCCAAAAACGTGCCAGCGGTCAGGACCACGGTGCGGGCATGGAAGCGGATGCCGATCTGGGTGACCGCGCCCACCACCCGGTCGCCCTCGACCAGCAGGTCGTCAACGGCCTGCTGGAACAGCCACAGGTGCGGCTGGTTTTCCAGACGGCGCCGGATGGCGGCCTTGTACAAGATGCGGTCGGCCTGGGCACGCGTGGCGCGCACCGCCGGGCCTTTGGAGCTGTTGAGGATGCGGAACTGGATGCCGGACTCGTCGGTCGCCAGGGCCATGGCGCCGCCCAGGGCGTCGACCTCTTTGACCAGGTGGCCCTTGCCGATGCCGCCAATGCTGGGGTTGCAGCTCATCTGCCCCAGGGTTTCAATGTTGTGGGTCAGGAGCAGGGTGTCGCAGCCCATCCGGGCAGCGGCCAAGGCGGCCTCGGTGCCGGCGTGACCGCCGCCGACGACGATGACATCGAATGTCTGCGGATAATCCATGGTGTTCGGGCGCCAAACGCCGCCAATGCGCGAAAAACCGACATTTTAGGCGCCCAGGGCCACTTGCGCACCCCCTGGGCCGCTTGGCCTTTTGGGGCAGGCAGGCGTCGGCCGCTCCATCAGGCCGGTCGGGGCAGGGGCAAGACGCTGATGGCCTTGACCTCGCCAAGCGAAAAACTGGTGTGCAAGTCCTTGACGTTGGGCAAGTTCAGCAAGACCTCGCGCGCGAAGCGGCTGAAGCTGTTGAGATCGCGGCTGACCACCTGCAGCTCAAAGGTGCCGGTGCCGCTGATGTAGTGGCAGGCGATCACCTCGGGAATGTCCTGCAGCGCCTGCGCCAACTCGCGCGTGATGTCGCCCCGGTTGCGCTCGGCGTCCAGTCGCACAAAGGCCAGCACATCCAGGCCCACCTTGTGCCGATCGACCACCGCGCGGTAACCGGTGATGTAGCCGGCGTCTTCCAGCGCCCGCACACGGCGCCAGCACGGCGCGGCCGACAGGCCCACCCGGCTGGCCAGCTCGGCATTCGAGAGTCGCCCATCCAATTGCAATTCATGCAAGATCGCCAGGTCAAATTTATCAAGACTTTCCATAAATCCCATTATGAAGAAAGATTCTTTCTATTCCAAGGGGAAACACGGATAAAAAAAGAAAACACCTGTCGGGGTCAAACTCCTACACTGAAGGCCTTGTTTGTTGACCCGCAGGACCTCCATGAACGCGCCATTGCCCGACTCGATCCGTCACGCCCTGGAGACCGTCACGCTGGACGACAAGTACACGCTCGCGCGCGGCCGGGCCTTCATGAGCGGGGTGCAGGCCCTGGTGCGCCTGCCCATGCTGCAGCGCCAGCGGGACGCCTTGCAGGGCAAGAACACCGCGGGCTTCATCAGCGGCTACCGGGGCTCGCCCCTGGGCGGTTACGACCAGGCGCTCTGGAAGGCGCGCCAGCACCTGCAGGCGCAGCAGATCGTGTTCCAGCCCGGCGTCAACGAAGAGCTGGCGGCCACCGCCCTGTGGGGCACCCAGCAGCTGGGCTTTGCGCCGCCGGGCAGCGCGCGCTTTGATGGAGTGTTTGGCATCTGGTACGGCAAGGGCCCGGGCGTGGACCGTTGCTCGGACGTGTTCAAACATGCCAACATGGCCGGTACCACCCCCTGGGGCGGCGTGCTGGCGGTGGCGGGCGACGACCATGTGGCCAAAAGCTCCACCGCCGCGCACCAGAGCGACCACATCTTCAAGGCCTGCGGCCTGCCGGTGTTTTTCCCGGCCAGCGTGCAGGACATCCTGGACTTGGGCCTGCACGCGCTGGCCATGAGCCGATTTGCCGGTGTCTGGGCGGGCATGAAAACCATCCAGGAAATCGTCGAGTCCAGCAGCTCGGTCGAGGTCGACCCGGAGCGGGTGCAGCTGGTGCTGCCCGATTTCCAGATGCCCCCTGGGGGCGTGCACATCCGCTGGCCCGACACGGCACTCGAGCAAGAGGCACGGCTGTTTGACCACAAATGGTATGCGGCGCTGGCCTATATCCGCGCCAACCGCCTGAACCACAACGTGATCGAGGGGCCCAACGATCGCTTTGGCCTGATCGCCAGCGGCAAGGCCTACAACGACACGCGCCAGGCGCTGCAGGATCTGGGGCTCGATGCGCAGCGGTGCCGCCAACTGGGCATCCGGGTGCACAAGGTCGCGGTGGTGTGGCCGCTCGAAGCCCAGGCCACGCGCGAATTTGCCACCGGCCTGCGCGAGATCCTGGTGGTCGAAGAAAAACGCCAGGTCATCGAGTACCAGGTCAAGGAAGAGCTCTACAACTGGCGCCCCGATGTGCGGCCCGATGTGCTGGGCAAGTTTGAGCCGGTGGGCGGCGAACACAGCGGCGGTGAGTGGTCCATGCCCAACCCCAGCGCGCACACCCTGCTGCGCGCCAACGCCGACCTGAACCCCGCCCTGATCGCGCGGGCCATTGCCAAACGACTGCTGCCACTGGGGGTGGACGCCGACACCCGGGCCCAATTGCAAGCGCACCTGGCGCTGCTGGACGCCAAGGACCGCGCCATGCAGACCCTGACCCTGGGCGCCGCCGCCGAGCGCATGCCCTGGTTCTGTTCGGGCTGCCCGCACAACACCAGCACCCAGGTGCCCGAAGGCTCGCGGGCCATGGCGGGCATTGGCTGCCACTTCATGGCGGTGTGGATGGACCGGCGCACCGTGGGCTTCACGCAAATGGGCGGCGAAGGCGTGCCCTGGGTGGGCCAACAGCCCTTTGTCAACGAGTCGCATGTGTTTGCCAACATTGGCGACGGGACCTACTTCCACAGCGGCCTGCTGGCCATCCGGCAAAGCATCGCCGCCGGTGTCAACATCACCTACAAAATCCTCTACAACGACGCAGTGGCCATGACCGGCGGCCAGCCGGTGGGCGAGCGCCCGGAAGGCCACAGCGTGGTGCAAATCGCGCAAAGCATGCGCGCCGAAGGGGCAGTGCGCATCGTGGTGGTGACAGACGAGCCCGACAAGTACAACGGCGTGGCCCTGGCCGACGGCGTGCAGGTCTTCCACCGCGACGAGCTCGAGCGCCTGCAACTGGAAATGCGCCAGATCAAGGGCACCACCGTCATCATCTACGACCAGACCTGCGCCACCGAAAAGCGCCGCCGCCGCAAGCGCGGCACCATGGTCGACCCGGCCGTGCGGGTCTTCATCAACGAAGAGGTGTGCGAAGGCTGCGGCGACTGCGGCGTGCAGTCCAACTGCCTGTCGGTGGAACCTCTTGAAACCGACAAAGGGCGCAAGCGCACCATCAACCAGAGCACCTGCAACAAGGACACCAGCTGCCTCAAAGGCTTTTGCCCCAGCTTTGTGACCGTCAAAGGCGGGCAATTGCGCCGCCGCAGCGCCGGCATCGACGGGGTCGATCCCAGCGGCCTGGGGGAGCTGCCCACCCCAAGCCTGCCATCGCTGGCGCAACCCTGGCCCATGCTGGTGGCCGGTGTGGGCGGCACCGGGGTGATCACCATCGGGCAATTGCTGGGGGTGGCCGCGCACCTGGAAGGCAAGGGGGTGGTGACACAGGACGCCGCCGGGCTGGCACAAAAAGGCGGCGCCACCTGGAGCCATGTGCTCATCGGCGCCGATCAAGACGCCTTGCTCACCACCCGGGTGGGCACGGCCCAGGCCGCACTCGTGCTTGGCTGCGATCCCATGGTCACAGCGTCCAAGAGCTCGGTGGTGCACATGCGCCAGGGGCACACGCGCATCGCCCTCAACGCCCATGCCACCCCAACGGCCGCATTTCTGAAAAACACCGAATGGCAGAACCCGGCCGACCGCTGCCTGGCCGAGCTGTGCGCGCAAGTGGGCAGCGAGCAGGTCGCCACGGTCAATGCCGATGCGCTGGCGCGCCGCTTGCTGGGCGACTCGATCTTCGTGAACCCCCTGATGCTGGGCTTTGCCTGGCAAAAAGGCTGGATCCCGCTGTCGCTGGCGTCCTTGCAGCGGGCCATCGAGCTCAACGAGGTGGCCGTCGAGAAAAACCTGCAGGCCTTTGAATGGGGACGCCATGCGGCGCATCACCCCGACGCCCTGTCGCGCTGGCTCACGCCCACGCAAACCGTGAACTTCAAGGCACGCGAGCGCCTGCCCGAGATGGTTGCCAAACGGGTGCAATGGCTCACCGACTACCAAAACGAGGCCTATGCGCAGCGTTACCGCGACCGGATTGCCAAGGTGCAGGCCGCCGAATCACGCCTGGGCAAGACCTTGCTGAGCGAGGTGGTGGCCCAGCAGCTGTACCGCCTGATGGCCTACAAAGACGAGTACGAGGTCGCTCGGCTCTACACCCAAACCGATTTCCTGCAACGTGTGGGCGATCAGTTTGACGGCGACTGGCAGCTTCAGTTCCACCTGGCACCACCGCTGCTGGCGCGCAAGAACGAGAAGGGCCAGCTGCGCAAGCAGGTGTTCTCGCGCGGCATGCCCAGCCTGATGCGCGTGCTGGCGCGCCTGAAGTTCCTGCGCGGCACCGCGCTGGACCCCTTTGGCTACACGCAGGAGCGTCGCGAAGAGCGCGCCCTGGCCGAGGCCTACTGGCAGCGCATAGACGCCGCCTTGCCCGGTCTGAACGCCGACAACCACGCCCATTGGGTGGCGGTGGCCCGTGTGGCCGAAGGAATCCGGGGTTTTGGCCATGTCAAAGCCCGCAATCTGGCCGCCGCGCAGGCCGCATGGGCGCAACTGGACGCGTCGCCCGCGCCCTAAATGCCCGGTGCGCCGCCAAACCGCCCGCATGGGCGGTTTTTTTTGTTCAACAGGCCGCGCCAAGCGCTGCGAAACGGCATCCGGGCCACCCGGCGCGCGCCACTTGTTCTGGCCTGACTTATTCTTTTAGATTTATTTCTTAAATTAGTCGTAGTAGTAGAGGGCCCCTGCCGCTGTGGACAAGCCTTGTTTTCTGAACACTGGCAAGGGTTTGGCAAACGGATACCCGTGTGGGCCGGACCCCTGTTTGTCCCATGTCCAACAGGGAACAACTTCGGCAACAGGCCGCAGCCTGTGGACAAGTCATGGCTTGTCCCGCAACTGTGCACAGCTTTCCATAAAGCGGCGGCTCAAGGGATGCCGATGACCCACTGGATCACGCCCTTGGCCACAAAACCGACCATGCCAAAAGCCAGGCCCAGCAGGATCACAAAGGTGCCAAACTTGCCGGCCTTGGACTCCCAGGCCAGCTGCAAGATGATGAACAGCATGTAGGCCATGAAGGCCCCCACGCCAATCGTCAGCCCAAACCAGGCAAACTGCTCTTCGCTAAAGCCCATCACTGGCCCCCATCATGGGGGGCACAGGTGCCCAGGCGCTCGGGCCACTGGCTCGCGTCCACCAGCTCGCGGTAGGCGTGCCAGCTGGCATGGCCCAGCAGGGGCACCACCAGCACCAGGCCCAAAAACAGCGACAGCAGGCCCAGCAGCGAGAACAGCATGATCAGAAAGGCCCACAGCGCCATGCCCACCGGGTGGGTGAGCACCACCTTCCAGCTGGTAAGCACGGCCTGCAGCACGCTGACCTGGCGATCGAGCAGCAGCGGCATCGAGATCACGCTCGAGGCAAACACCGGCGCGGCCATCAGGCCGCCCAGCAGCAACCACAGCTCGAACAACCAGTGGTCATTGCGCGCCACCACATGGCGCAAAAAATCGATCGGGGCCCGAATGGGCACTGGGGCGAGCAAGGTGATCAGCGCCGACGACACCAGCACCCAGCCGGTGGCGGCCAAGGCCAGCAAGAGGCCAAAACGGATCAGGCTCCAGTAGCTGTCGGGTTGCAGGCGCAGGCGCAACTGCCACTGCGTCCAGGTGCGCAGCAAGAGCGCGGCATCGACGGGTTCGCCGCGCTCGTGGGCGCGGCTCATGGCGTACAGGCTGGTGGCCAGCACCGGTGCCACCACCAAAAAGCCGGAAATGGCGCCGCACAGCATCCAGAAGCGGTCGTGGGCAAGCCAGGTGATGCACCAGCCCAGCAGGGTCATCACCACGCCGTGCAGCAAACTCAGCAAGGGGCTGCGGGCCAGATCACGAAAGCCCAGCACCAGCCAGGCAAGCGGTCGGTCGGCAGCAAGGGGGCGAACCGCTGGCAGCAGCGGCGCCTCGGGGGAATGGGGCAATGGGGCCATGGTGGCCCCAAGCTTAAGCGTCGATCTGCGGCCCGGGCTTGATGTGGGTCAAGACCGGGCCGATGGGGCCTCAGTGCATCGGGCCGTGACCGTGCTGACCGCCATGGCCATGCGATCCATGACCGCCATGGCCATGCCGCTCGCCGGCCATGGCCCGCGCGGTTTGCTGGTCGAACACCTTCTGCTGCTCGGGCTTGAGCGCCGCGTAGAACTTGCGCGTGGCCTCCAGGCGCTCGCTCATGCGCGCATCGCGCACCTTGTGCATTTGTTGCATGTGGTCAAGGCGCTCGGGGGTGCTGAGTTTGGCCATGCTGGCGCGGTCCAGATGGGCCGGGGCTTGTTTGGGGGGCTGCATGGCCGCGGCAAACTGGTTCCAGGCCACCTCTTGACCTGCTTCGAGCTTGAGCTCGGCCTTCAGGGCGTCCAGGCGGCGTTGATGGCGCTCGGCCATGCGTGCATGCTGGTGGGTCTTCATGCGCTCGCCCATGTGGGCCATCGGGCCTTGCTTGGGGGCGGCTTGGCTCTGTGCGGTGCCGGGGGTGGCGGCAGGGGCCGGGTCGGCGGCCCAGACGGGGGCGCTCAGGACAGCGGCGCTGCCCAGGGCAAGGGTGGCCAGAAGGCGGCGGGTGATCAGCGGGGTGTTCATGCGGGATCCTTTCTTAGGCAGCCCCCAATGGGCCACCATGGACACCAGTGTCGTCCCCGCATGTATGGCCCCCTTGAGGCCCGCGTGCAGCTTTGTAAAGTTGGATGAAAAAGCTCAGCGGCCCAAGCGGCCGGCCTGGTAGTCCTGCACCGCCTCGATCAGCTGGGCCTGGGTGTTCATCACAAACGGGCCGTACTGCGCGATCGGCTCGCGCAGCGGGCGCCCGGCAATCAAGAGCGCGCGGCAACCAGCCTCGCCATGCAGGGTCACCTGCTCGCCCTCGTTGCGCAAAATCGCCATGCGCTGCACCGGCACGGTTTGCATGCCCGCCTCGCCCGGCAGGCCCAGTGCGCCGCGGTACACATACACGAACGCGTTGTGCTCGGCCGGCAGCGGCTGTGTGAACTCGCCCGCCGCATCGAACTGCAGGTCCAGGTACAACGGATCGGTCGGGTAGTCGCTGGCGGGGCGGCACATGGCACCCTTGACGCCATGGCATTGACCGGCAATCACCCGCACGGTCAGGCCCGGGCTGGGGGTGCAGATGGGCACCTCGGCGGCCTGGATGTCGCGGTACCAGGGCGTGCACATCTTCTGGTGCGAGGCCAGGTTGAGCCAGAGCTGAAAGCCTTCCATGCGGCCTTCTTCCTGCTCGGGCATTTCGCTGTGGATCACACCGCGCCCGGCGGTCATCCACTGCACGCCGCCGTTTTGCAACAGGCCATGGCCACCGGTGCTGTCGTTGTGGCGCATGCGCCCGGCAATCATGTAGGTGACGGTCTCGAAACCGCGGTGGGGGTGGTCCGGAAAGCCCGCACCATAGTCGCGCGGGTCGTCGCTCATGAAGTTGTCGAGCATCAAAAAGGGATCGAGCCGTTGCTGCAGCTCGCCGGTCAGCACGCGGGTCAGGCGCACGCCCGCGCCATCGCGCGTGGGGCGGCCGACCACCAGCTGTTCGACCCGGCGCGAAGCGCGGGCCTGGGGCATGTCAGGTGTCGTCATGCCCCCAATGATGCCGCAAAGCGCAGGGACCGTGGGCGCGCAAGCCCATGGGCCCCGGGCCGATCAGCGCTTGCAGGTGTTGATGCCCAGCAGGCTGTAGGGTGGGCACCAGCCGAGCAGACCGGTGGCCAGCGGCACCAGGCCCAGCCAGCCCCACACGCCCACCTGACCCGAGACCGCGAGGGCGATCAGGACCGCCCCCAAGACAATTCGAACCAGGCGATCAACGCCGCCAACATTGGAGGTCATGCAGGACTCCTTGCAAACAAAAGACCCAGTGAATGACGGTTCAGGCCAGGACCCGATACCCTTCTTCGGTGATGGCCTTGACCAGCGCATCGCGGGCGACAGGACTGTCGACCTCAACGCGCTGCTGCTGGCGATCAATGGTGATTTTGGCCTGTGCGTCCAGGGCCTGCAAGGCCTGGCGCACGGCTTTTTCGCAATGGCCGCAGGTCATGCCTTCAACGGTAAAGATCTGGTTCATGGGAAACTCCTTGATGGACATCAATCGCCGACAAAGGCAGCGTGTGCAAACTCCAAGATTATCCGGATTCGGGCGCGACGGCATGACACACATCAACACAGAGGCCAGCCAAATCGATTTGGCCATCGAGGGCATGACCTGCGCCTCGTGCGTGGGACGTGTGGAGCGGGTGCTGCGCAAGGTGCCTGGCGTGCAGGACGCCAGTGTCAACCTGGCCACCGAGTCGGCGCGGATCACCATCGACCCGGCACAAACCAACGAGGGCGTGCTGCGCCGCGCGATTCGCGATGCCGGCTACAGCGCGCGCGCCAGCGGCACGGCGGACACAGCCGAGCCCTCGGCTTGGGCGGGCTTTGCCCCCGTGGCGCTGGGCCTGTTGCTGTCGGCGCCCTTGGTCTTGCCCATGGTGGGCGACCTGCTGGGCCAGCACTGGATGCTGCCGCCCTTGTGGCAGTTTCTGCTGGCCACACCGGTGCAGTTTGTGCTGGGGGCCCGTTTTTACCGAGCCGGCTGGCACGCGCTGCGTGCGCGGACCGGCAACATGGACCTGCTGGTCGCGTTGGGCACCAGCGCCGGCTGGCTGCTCTCGGTCTGGTTGTGGTGGAGCACCCCTGCGGGTCAGATGCCGCATCTGTACTTTGAAGGCTCGGCGGTGGTCGTGACCCTGGTGCTGCTGGGCAAATGGCTGGAGGCGCGCGCCAAGCGCCAGACTACCGCGGCGATCCGCGCCCTGCACGCACTGCGGCCCGAGCGGGCGCGCTGCCTGACCCCCGAGGGCGAGATCGAGCTGCCGGTCGACGAGCTGCGCGTGGGCGACCAGGTGGTGGTGCGCCCCGGCGAGCGCATTGCGGTCGATGGCGAGGTGACCGACGGCCAGACCCAGGTCGACGAGTCGATGCTGACGGGCGAGCCGCTGCCGGTGCCCAGGGGGGTGGGCCAGCGCCTGACCGGTGGGTCCATCAACGGCGACGGGCGGGTCGTGATGGTGGTGCGCGCCGTTGGGCACGAGACGGTGCTCGCGCGCATCATCCGCCTCGTTGAAGATGCGCAGGCAGCCAAGGCGCCGATCCAGCGCCTGGTCGACCAGGTCTCGGCGGTGTTTGTGCCGGCCGTGATCGTGCTGGCCGTGCTCACCGCCGTGGGCTGGTGGTGGGCGGGTACCGGCCTGGAGGCCGCGCTGGTGCATGCGGTGGCGGTGCTGGTGATCGCCTGCCGTTGCGCGCTGGGCCTGGCCACGCCGGCGGCCATCATGGTGGGCACCGGGGTGGCGGCGCGGCAAGGCATTCTGATCCAGGACGCGCAAGCGCTGGAGCTGGCCCACCGGGTGCAGGTGGTGGCGTTTGACAAGACCGGCACCCTGACCGAGGGCAAGCCGCGCCTGCTGTGGCACAGCGCGGGACCCGGACAAGACGCGCAGGCCGCACTGGCCCTGGCGGCCTGGGTCCAGCAAGGCAGCGAGCACCCGCTGGCGCGCGCGGTGCGCGAGGCCTCGCGCGGGGTGCCCGCGCCCGAGCTGGGCCCGGCGCTTTGGCAGAACGTGCCCGGCTGTGGGCTGGTGGTGACGCAGCAGACCGATGCCGTGCCGCGCCAGTGGCGGCTGGGCAGCTTGCGCTGGTTGCAGGCCGAGGGCCTGGACACCCAGGGCTGGGCCGCCGACATGGCACGGGCCGAGGCCGACGGCGCCACGCTGTCGGTCCTGGCCGAGCTGCGCGACGGGGCGCTGCAGCCGCTGCTGCTGATGGCCTTTGGCGACGCCGCCAAATCGGGCGCCCAAGCGGCGCTGCAGGCGCTGCGCGAGCGCGGTCTGGCGCTGGTGATGATCTCGGGCGACAACCGCGCCGCCGCCGAGCAAATGGCGCGCCGCCTGGGCTTGCGGCCCGAAGCGGGCGAGGTCCTGGCCGAGGTCTTGCCGGCCGACAAGGCGCGCCATGTGGCGGCGCTGCGCCAGGGGCCCGATGGCCAGCGCCGTGTGGTGGCCATGGTGGGCGATGGGGTCAACGATGCCCCGGCGCTGGCCGCTGCCGACGTGGGCATGGCCATGGGCAACGGCACCGATGTGGCCATGTCCGCGGCGGGCATCACCCTGATGCGCGGTGAGCTCTCGCTGGTGCCGGCGGCGCTCGATATCTCGGCGCGCACGGTGGGCAAGATCCGGCAGAACCTGTTCTGGGCCTTTGTCTACAATGTGGTGGGCATTGGTGCGGCGGCCATGGGGCAGCTCAGCCCCATGGTGGCCGGGGCGGCGATGGCCATGAGCTCGGTCAGTGTCATGAGCAACTCCCTCTTGCTCAAGCGCTGGCGCCCGCCATCGGCACCGAATCCTTGATGTGCGTCATGGCGGCCGACAGGGCCGCTGTGCACACTGTGGGCATGGCCGGGACCGACCCCGGCGATCTCTCTGGAGTGAACCCATGCGCACCCCCTCAAGCCTTCGAATCATTCGCGACGAACACGCCAGCCTGGCCGCCATGCTGCGCAGCATGCGCATCCTGGTCGACCAGGGGCCTGAGGACTCGCGCCGTCAGTTCTTCGACGTGTTGCGCGCGATGCTGTTCTACATTGACGAGTTTCCAGAGCGCTTGCACCATCCCAAGGAATCGAACCTGCTCTTTCCGAAGGTGATCAAGGCCGTTCCCAAAACCATGGGCGCCATCGACCGGTTGGAGAAAGACCATGCGCACAGCGAAGGGGCCGCGCGCGAGCTGCAGCACCTCTTGCTGGCCTGGGAGCTGCTGGGCCCGAGCCGGCGCGAGGCCTTTGTGCAAGCCTTTGACCAGTATGTGAACTTCTACCTGGCGCACATGCAGCTGGAAGAGTCCGCCATCTTGCCGCAGGCACAGGCGGCGCTCACCCCCGAAGACTGGGCCGAGCTGGACGCCGCTTTCGAGCAGAACGCCGATCCGCTGACGGGCCAGTACCCGCCCACGGCCGAGTATGAAAAGCTCTTTAGCCTGATCGTGGCCCGCGCGCCGGCGCCCATCGGGCTGGGCTGACGCGCCTTAGCGCGGCCACAGCACCCACATCTGCAGGGGCTGCTTGAGACGACCGGCCAGATCGCCCGCGGCCGCGCCCGCGCCCACAAAGTAGTCGGCGCGCACCGCGCCGGTGATCGCGCTGCCCGTGTCCTGCGCCACCACCAGCCGCGCCAGCGCCTGGCTGGGGCCGGGCGAGACCAGCCAGACGGGGCTGCCGTAGGGCATGGCGGTGGGGTCGATGGCGATGGAGCGGCCGGCGCTCAGCGGCACGCCTTGTGCCCCGCGTGGGCCCGGCAATTGCGTCGGCTCAAGCCCCTCGGGCAGCGCCTCTTCGCGGAAAAACACCACCCGTGGGTTGCTGTGCAGCAAGGCGCTCAGGCGCTGGGGATGGCGCGCGGCCCAGTCCTTGATGCCCGGCCATGAGGCATCGCGCACCAGGCCCTGGTCCAGCAGCCATCGACCCACGCTGCGGTAGGGGTGCCCGTTGTGGCCGGCGTAGGCCAGGCGCACCAGGCGCTCGCGCCCATCGGGCTCGCGCACCTGCAAGAGGCCCGAGCCCTGGATTTGCAGGATCAGCGCATCCAGTGGATCCGACAGGTAAGCGATCTCCAGACCCCGCAAGGCCCGCATGCCCTGGGGATCGCGATCGAGCTCGGCGCGGCTGAACCAGGGGGTGCCGCGCGGCAGCTCGGGGGGCAAGGCGTGCAGGGGCACGTCCTGGCCTTGGCGCGGCAAGCGCGAGGCCTTGAACAAGGGCTCGAAGTAGGCGGTCAGCAAACCCTCGGCCTGGCCGTCCTCACGCTCCACGCGCCAGGCCTGCAGGTGGCGCTCGATCCAGGCGCGCAGTGCGGCGCTGCTGTCCGGCCCCTGCGGGCCCAGCTGGCGCAGTTGCTGGCAGGCGCGTCGCCAGTCCGGGTGCGGCCGCTCGCAGCTGCGCTGCCAGGCGGGCCAGGCCGCCAGCAGCTCGTCGTCCTGCCACCCGGGCAGCTGCGACCAGTCCTGCGCCACCCATCGGCTTTGCGGCTGGGCCACCGGGGGGCGGCGCTGCGCCCCGCTTGCCGCCGCCGCCGGGGCCAGATCCACAGGGGCTGGCGCCGGGCTTGCCGCCGGGCTGGCCACCGGCGCTGCGGGCGTATCGGGCGCAGGGATTTGGACCGAGGGCCCCAGGGCGCAGGCGCTGAGCATGCCTACAATCGCGGCGGCGGCCAGACGGCCGCGCCAACCGTGGGAAAACGCATTCATCATGACGCTGTTGCTGCTGGAAGCCTTGCTGGCCGGGTTGATCCTGGTGGGAATTGTCTGGTGGACCATGTTTTCGGGCCGCCGCAAAGGGGAATTGCCCGGCGCCGATCCTGCGGCCAAGGACCCCGACAAGGACCGCCAGCCCTGACCGGCGCTCATTCGATCAGGCGCTGGGCGTTTTCAAAGCGCTCGGCCCAGTAGCGCTGCGCCAGCTGGTCGATGCGCACCCCCGTGCGCGGGTTGCTGGCGTGCACAAAGCGGCCACCGCCCACGTAGACCCCCACATGCGAGCGCGGTGCGCCCAGGGTGTTGAAGAACACCAGATCCCCCGGTTGCAAGGCTTCGCGCGCAATCGGCCGTGACTGGCGTGCCAGATCGGCCGCGCTGCCACTCAAACGCCGGCCGGTGGCCTGCCGCACCACATGGTGCACCAGACCGGAGCAATCAAAGCCCGTCGCCGGCCCGCGTCCTCCGCGCGCATAGGGCTGGTCCAGCAAGGCCAGGGCCGCCATGGTGATCTCGGCGCGCAGCGCGGGCGCCTCGGGCCGCTCGGCCGCTGCCGGCGCGGGCTGCATGGCCACCGGGGGGCTGGCGCACGCCACCAGCAGCGCGGCCATGAGCAGGGCGCCTGCCCGCCCGATCCAGGAAAACCACCGTGCGTCCATGGGGCTCAC
>JBEBDJ010000096.1:0-12216 GCA_041157045.1 Pseudomonadota bacterium | reverse complement strand
CGGCCGCCCATCATGCCGCGGTCGGTCGTGGCAGGCGCACACACGCCGTCGCCAATGCTTGAACTAAGATGACAGCCTGTGTTCAATGCTGCCCCCGGAGGCCCCCATGATTGTTGAAGTTGCCGATTTCCAGATCGATCCCGCCCAGCACGAGGCCTTCAAGACCGCGATCGCGCATGGCCTGGACAGCGTGCTGTCGGGCTCGCCCGGCTACATGGGGCACCAGGTGCTCGCTGGCATCGAAAGCCCCGGTCGCTTTGTGCTGCTGGTGCGCTGGAAAACGCTGGAAGACCACACCGTGGGCTTTCGTGAGTCGCCGCTGTTTCCCAACTGGCGCGCCATCGTCGGCCCCTTCTTTGCCAGCCCGCCCAAGGTCGAGCACTTTGTGGTGAGCGACCAGGTCTGAAGGCCACCGCTCAGGAAGCTCAGGCCGCGCTGTCCGCTTGGGGCGGTGCAGCGGCCGCAAAGCACACCTGCACCTGCAAGCCGCCCAGCGCCGGGCTGCGCTGCAGCGTGATGCGCGCGCCGTGTTGCTGCGCCACGCGCTGCACGATCGACCAGCCCAGTCCGCTGCCCTGTTGACGCGATCCGCTGTGCGCGCCGCGCCGAAAGCGCTGGCCCAGCTGGGCCTGCTCGTCTGCGCTCAGGCCCGGCCCGCTGTCTTGCACCTGCAGGCACAGGCGGCCGTCCATGCGGTGCCAGGCCACCTCGATCTGCGCCCCGTCGGGGCTGTAGCGCATGGCGTTGTCCACCAGGTTGCGCACCAGCATGTGCAGGTGCCAATCGGGCACGGCCAGCCAGGCCGGGGCCTGGTCCTGCAAGGACAGGGATTGCTGCTGCGCCACGGCCAGCGGGCCCAGCTCGGCCAGCACCTGGCGCGTGACGGCCTGCACCTCCAGCGGCGCAGGCGGGGCGGATGCGGGCCCCTGGGCCTCCAGCCGCGCCAGGCTCAGCATTTGCTGCACCAGGTGCGTCATGCGGTCGCAGGCGTCCATCACCTGCTGCAGGCTGTGCGCGCGCTGCGCCGGGTCCGGGTGCGTGAGCGCCACCTGGGCCTGCATGCGCAGCGCCGCCAAGGGGGTGCGCAACTCGTGCGCTGCGTCGGCGGTCAGCTGGCGCTGCTGTGCCAGCGCCTGGCCCACCCGGGCCAGCAAGCGGTTGAGCGCCTGCACCATGGGGCGCAGCTCGGTCGGCAGATCGGTCTCGGGCAGCGGGGCCAGGTGCTCGCCGTCGCGGGTGGCCAGGTCCTCGCGCAGGCGTCGCAGCGGCCCCAGGCCTTGTCGCACCGCGACCACCAGCACCAGGGCCAGCACCGGCAGCGCCAGCAGCCAGGGCAGCATGGCGCCGCGCAGCGCGGCGTGCAGGATCTCGTCGCGGGTCGAGGCGCGCTCGGCCACATGCACCCAGATGTCCGCGTCGCGCCCGCCCGCGCTGAACACCAGCCAGGACTGGCCCTGCAGTTCGCGGTCGCTGCGGCCCACCGTGCCCCAGGGCGCCAGCGGCTCGGCCGGCGCCTGTGCCGAGCGCGCCACCAGCTCCTGGTGGTGCCAGATCTGGAAGGCCACGCGCGCCTGGTAGCGGTGCAGCATGGGCGCGGTGGTGAAGTCGTCGTCGTGGCCTTCGCCCGCCTGCGCGACCACCACGGCGGTGGCCTGGGCCAGGTGCGCGTCGAGCAACTCGTTGATCTCGTGCCGGGTCTCCAGCCAGGTCCAGACCATGGCCGCCACCGCCACCGCCAGCAGGGCCGGCAGGCCGATCAACAGCAGGCGCGACTGGATCGACAGGCGCTTGAGGCGACGCAAGCCGTGGGACAGCGCGGGCCGCATCATGGGGCGCTTGGCGCGATCTGGCGCGGCATCATGTAGCCCACGCCGCGCAGGGTGGCGATCACGCCGCTGTGCAGCTTGCGGCGCAGATTGCTGATGTGGACCTCCACGCTGTTGCTGCTCACCTCCTGCCCCCACTGGTACAGGTGCGACTCGATCTGCTCGCGGGTGAGCACGCGGCCGGCGTGCAAGGCCAGGATGTGCAAGAGGTCAAACTCGCGGGTCGAGAGCTCGCACGGGGCGCCGTCCAGCCACACCGCGCGCGCGGCCGGGTCCAGGCGCAGGGCGCCCAGCTCGAGCAGCGCCTGCGGCGCGCCGTGCGCACGTCGCACCAGGGCGCGCAGGCGCGCGGCCAATTCCAGCAGGTCCACCGGTTTGACCAGGTAGTCGTCGGCCCCGGCATCCAGGCCCGCGATCCGGTCGGGCACCGCATCGCGCGCGGTCAGGACCAGCACCGGGGTGGGCAGGCCCTGCTGGCGCAGGCGCGCCAGCACCTGCATGCCGTCCAGGCGCGGCAGGCCCAGGTCCAGCACCAGCGCCTCGTGCACCGCCTGCTGGGCCTCGCGCAAGGCGGCGTGGCCGTCGCGCACCCAGTCCACCGCAAAGCCTTGCGCGGTCAGCCCGGTGCGCAGCGCAGCGCCCAGCGCTTCATCGTCTTCGGCCAGCAAAATGCGCATGGAGGGTCAGTCGTCGTGGTCGTCGTCACGATCGCGGGGGCGATCGGCCTGCCCCGATTGTGCCGCGCCGCTGTGCATCCAGGCCAGGCCGGGCCAGTCTTGCGGCGACTGCAGCACCTGCCACTGCCAGCCCCAAAAGCCCAGCGCGGCCAGCCAGAGCAGGCCGGCCAGGGCGCGGTCGCGCCAACCCCGCACCAGGTCCGGGCCGGGGCCGGGCATGCGCCCGTGCACCATGCTGCCCAGCAGGTGGCGCCGCCCACCCAGCACCGACAGCAGCACCAGGGCCACATGCGCCAGCAGCGCCATCAGCATGGCGTTGCCAAAGGCCTCGTGCACCTCTTCGAGCCACTCGCCGGCCAGCGACTGGTCGGTGGCATAGCCCGACAGCACCAGCGGCACGATCAGGCCCAGCAGCAGCACCACGCTCAGCGTCAGCAGCCCCTGGCGCAGCACCGGCCAGGCGCCGGCCAGATCACCCTGGCGCAGGCGCTGCCACGGGCTTTTCAGGCGCAGGGCCAGGGTGCGCCAGCGCACCGCCGGTGGGCCGGCAAAGCCCCACAGCACGCGCAGCAGCAGCGTCAGGCCCAGGGTGTAGCCCATCACCACATGCAGGCCCCGAAAGCGTTCGGTGTCGCCGCTGATCCAGGCCAGCGCAAAGCTCAGGATCAGCAGCGCATGCAGGCTGCGTGTGACGGCGTCGACGGTGCGGCGCGAGGGGGCCGGGGCGCGGGACGCGCGCTCGGTGGCGGCGGGCGGGCTGGCAAGTGGGTGGGTGGGGGTCATGGTGAGATCCGGATGTTGTCGTCGTCGTAACGGCCTTGTTCGGCGCCCAGGTGACAGGCCTGGCAGCGCGCGGGCGAGCCGATGCTGGCGCGTTGCCAGACCTCGGCCTTGATCTTGCGGTGCTTGCGTTCAAACCAGGCACTGCGGGTGATGCGGTCTTCGGGCGGGCGCTGCGCCATGCGGCGGCCCGTGCCGGCGTGCGTTTGCAACCACTGGCTCAGCGCCGTGACCTGCTCGGGCTCGATCGAGGCGTCCACGCCGTGGTGACGCGCCAGGCCGCCCATCACCGCTTGCCAGGAGGCTGCGGGCAAGGCCGCAGGCGGGTAGGCCAGGTGGCAGCTGGCGCATTCCTGCTGGTAGGTCTTGGGCACCTGAGCGGGCAGGCGCAGGTCGTCGGCCCAGGCCAGGCCCGCCAAGCTCATGCACAGTGCGGCCAGGCCCAGGCCCCGTGTCGGTGCTGGGCGGCTCATGGCTTGAGGGCGATCAGATAGGCCAGCACATCGGCCTTTTCCTGGGCGCTGCACTCGCGCGACAGCACGTCTTTGCAATTGCGCCGGAACCATTTGTCGGCCTTGGCCTGGTCGGTCAGCCGCTCGGGATGGGCCGCCGGTGCCAGCGGCTCGATGCGCTTGCCGGTGCTGGCATGGCGTCCGGCTTGCGTGGGCACGGCCTGGTGGCAAGAGGCACACGACCACTCGCCCCCATGGCGCTGGGCAAACCACTGGCGACCCCGCTCGGCCTGGCCGGCTTGACCGGCGGCCTGCTCCCAGCGGCGCAATTGCGCCATGGGGCTGGTGGGTTCGGCCTGGGCCCCCAGGGCACTGACCAGGGCCAGCAGGACCAGGGTGCCTTGAAAAAAAGAATGGGCTTTGTTCATGCCCACAAGCCTACGCCCCCAGTCTGAAGGCTGTCTGAAGCGCCCCGCGCCCGGGGCCAGGCCCGATCAGGCCAGCAGGGCCAGGGCGGCGCGCGCGGCCACCAGGGCCTCGTCGGTGGGCACCACCCACACCGCCACCGCACTGTCGTGGGCATGCACCGGGCAGGGCTGACCTGGCGTGATGGCGCGGTTGGCGGCCTCGTCCAGGCGCACGCCCAGATGCCCCAGTCCAGCGCACACCTCGGCGCGGGTGGCGGCGTCGTTCTCGCCAATGCCGCCCGAAAAACTCAGCACATCCAGGCCTTGCAGCACCGCCACCAGCGCGCCGGCCTCGCGGCGGATGCGGTGCACAAACATGGCCAGTGCGCGCTGCGCATCGGCCGAGTCGCTCTGGCGCAAGGTGCGCATATCGGCCGACAGGCCCGAGACCCCGAGCAGCCCGCTTTGCTTGTAGAGCAGGTGCGAGATGCGCGCGGCGTCCCAGCCGCGGTCCATCAGGTGCAGCAAGACCCCGGGGTCGATGCTGCCGCTGCGCGTGCCCATCATCAGACCGTCCAGCGCCGAGAAGCCCATGGTGGTGGCCTGGCTGCGGCCATCGCGTGCGGCGCACAGGCTCGCGCCATTGCCCAGGTGCGCCATCAGCACCCGATCGCGCCCGCGCGGGCTGCAGCGCGCCAGCTGCTCGGCCACATAGGTGTACGACAGGCCATGAAAACCATAGCGCCGGATGCCCTGCTCATACAGGGCCTGCGGCAGGGCAAAGCGCTGCTCCAGGTCGGGCTGGGTGGCGTGGAAGGCGGTGTCAAAACAGCCGATCTGCGGCACCCCTGGAAAATGCGCCAGACAGGCCCGCACCCCCGCCAGGTTGTGCGGCTGGTGCAGGGGGGCCAGCGCCCCTTGCGCGTCCAGGGTGGTCAACACCTCGGGCGTGATCACCACCGGCGCCGTGTGCACGCTGCCGCCGTGCACGATGCGGTGCGAGACCGCCGCCAGCACCAACTGGGGCACCGCGGCCTTGAGCCCTTGCTGCAAATCGGCCATGGCGTGCGCCAGCTGGCTGCCGCTGGCCATGGCTTGCGACTGGCGTTGCCCGTGCACGGTCCATTGGCGCTGCGGCTGCCCGCCCGGCTCCAGCCCCTCGTACTGCCCGCTGATCTGCACCGGCCCGAGCTGCGCCTGCGCGCCCATGCCGCTTATCGGGTAGAGCGAGAACTTCAGGCTGGAAGAGCCGATGTTGACGGCAAGCAGGTGGCGCATGGGGGTGGGGTTTTGGGGCAGGAGGAAAGACCAGTGTAGCGTCACGCTTGGGTGGCTTGGGCTATGCTTGTCTGGGTACGTGTTCGATTCTCCGTCCACTTGTCATGATCAACAAAATTGCAAACAGCGTGGCCGACGCCCTGGCCGGTGTGGCCGACGGCTCCACGGTGCTGATCGGCGGCTTTGGCACCGCCGGCATTCCCAATGAACTCATCGACGGCCTGATCGAGCAGGGCGCGCGCGACCTGACGGTGGTCAACAACAACGCCGGCAACGGCGACAGTGGCTTGGCCGCGCTGCTCAAGTCCGGGCGGGTGCGCAAGGTGATCTGCAGCTTTCCGCGCCAGACCGACTCGCATGTGTTTGACGCGCTCTACCGCAGCGGCAAGATCGAGCTGGAGCTGGTGCCGCAGGGCAATCTGGCCGAGCGCCTGCGCGCCGCCGGTGCGGGCATCGGCGCCTTCTTCACCCCCACCGGTTACGGCACCGAGCTGGCACGCGGCCCCGACGGCCAGCCCAAGGAGACGCGTCGCATCAACGGCCGCGACCATGTGCTGGAGTACCCCATCCACGGCGATCTGGCGCTGATCAAGGCCGAGGCCGGGGACCGCTGGGGCAACCTGGTCTACCGCAAGGCCGCGCGCAATTTCGGGCCGGTGATGGCCACCGCAGCGCGGCGCACCGTCGCCACCGTGCACGAGGTGCGCGAGTTGGGCACGCTCGACCCCGAGGCCATCGTCACCCCGGGCATCTTTGTGACCCACATCGTGCCGATTGCCCGCGTGGCCACGCAGGCCGGCGGCTTCAAGCAAGCGTCTTAAGGAAAGCAGCACCATGGGCACGATCCACAAGCGCGACAAGCAGCAACTGGCGCAACGCGTGGCGCAAGACATTTTCGATGGCGCCTACGTCAACCTGGGCATTGGCCAGCCGACCCTGGTGGCCAACTACCTGCCCGCGGGCATCGAGGTCATTCTGCACAGCGAAAACGGCATTCTGGGCATGGGGCCGGCGCCTGCGGCGGGGCAGGAAGACTACGACCTGATCAACGCGGGCAAGCAGCCGGTGACGCTGTTGGCGGGCGGGGCGTTCTTTCACCATGCCGACAGCTTTGCCATGATGCGCGGCGGTCATCTGGACATCAGCGTGCTGGGCGCCTTCCAGGTGTCGGCCACCGGCGATCTGGCCAACTGGAGCACCGGTGAGCCCGGTGCCATCCCGGCGGTGGGCGGGGCCATGGACCTGGCGGTGGGCGCCAAACAGACCTGGGTCATGATGGACCTTCTGACCAAGACCGGGCAGAGCAAGGTGGTGCCGCGTTGCACCTACCCGCTCACCGGCATCGCCTGCGTCAAGCGCATCTACACCGACCTGGCCACCCTGGCCTGCACCCCCGACGGCCTGGCGCTCATCGACCGGGTCGACGGCCTCTCGCACGCCGAGCTCGAAGGCCTGATCGGCTTGCCGGTGCGCGCTTAAGCGCTGAGCCCTCAGCCGCGCAGGCTCGCCGCCAGCAGCTCCCAGAGCCGGGCGGCGGGGCGGCTGAGTTCGGTGTCGGGTCGGCGGATCAGCACGATGTCGCGGGCGATCACCGGCTGCACCAGGGGCCGCACGATCAGGTCGCGCGCGCCCGCGTCCAGCGCCAGGCGTGGCAGCACGCCAATCGCCTGGCCGTGGCGCAAAAAGCCGATCATGCTCGAGAGGTGCTCGACCTCGTCAAACCACGGCGGCGCAATGCCGGCCTCGTGCAGCACCGCGTCCATGCGCTGGCGGTTGGCGCTGCTGGGGCCCAGCGAGACCGGTTTCCAGGGCGCCAGCTCGTCCCAGCGCAAACGGCGTCGGCGCGCCAGCGGGTGCTGGGGCGAGAGCGCGATCACAAACGGGTCTTGCGCCACCTGCTGGCTGTGCAGGCCCACGACCGAGGGGTCGGCCACGCTCAGGCCAAACTCGACTTCCTGCGCCAGCACCGATTGCGTCACGCGCTGGCCGGTGTCGTCGTGCACCTGCAGCCGCACCTGCGGATAGCTTTGCCGAAACCGGCCCAGCACCGCCGGCAGGCGGCTGCAGGCCACGGTGGTCAGGCAGGCCAGGCGCACCCGACCGGATTGCCCATGGGCCTGGCGATGCGCTTCTTGGAGCGATTCGTCCAGTCGCGGCAGCCAGCGCCCCGCCTCGGCCACCAGTTCCTGGCCCAGTGCCGACAGCGCCACATGGCGCGAGCTGCGCTCGACCAGGCGCGCGCCCACCGCCGCCTCCAGTTGCGCAATGCGCCGGCTGAAGGCCGACTGGGTGATGTTCAGGTCTTGCGCGGCGCGCACAAAGCTGCCGTGCTGCTGCAGGGCCAGCAGGGCGCGCACATCGTCGAGGCGGTAGTGAATGCGTGGCATGCATCGATCCTGCAAAAAAACTCACTTTACCGCATCGATGCCCACGCCCACAATGGCCCCAACCCGAGTCCCTGGTCACGCCCACCATGCCCGTCATCAAGATTTTTTGTCCGCAAGCACCCGCGCCCGCGCAGGCGCAGCAACTGGGCCAGACCCTGCATGCGCTGTGCCGCGAGCTGATGCATGCGCAGCCCGACGCCATCCAGGTGCTGCTGGTGCCCGGCACCCTGATGCTGGGCGGCCAGCCCCTGCTGGTGGAGGCGCATTACCGCGATCGCCCCGACCGCCAGGGCGCGGTGCTGACGCAGTTTTTGCAGGCCCTGGACGCGGCGGTGCAGCAGGCGTTTGGGCAAGCGCCGCGCATCCGCAGCTTTGCCATCGACCAGGCCACGCTGGGGGCAGTGCGCTAAATGGCCCCGTCCACCCCGCCCGTGCTGGCCCTGCGTGCCGTGGGCAGCTTTCATGTGGGCGGCCGCGCGCATGTGCTGCAGGGCCTGCCGGTCGAGCAGGTGCGGTTGGCGGTGGGCGGGCCCGCGCGCCCGGTGGATCCCAACGGCACCCACATCAGCGGGCAGATGTATGTGCAGTATTTTTTGCAGCAGCGCCCCTGCAGCCCCTGGCCGATCGTGCTGTGGCATGGCGGCGGCATGACCGGCGCCAACTGGGAGTCCACGCCCGATGGGCGCAGCGGCTGGCTGCAGCGCCTGCTCGCGCTGGGCCACGATGTGTATGTGTGCGACGCGGTCGAGCGCGGCCGCGCCGGCTGGTCGCGCTGGCCCGAGATCTATGCCCAGCCCCCGCTCTTTCGCAGCCTTGAGGAGGGCTGGGACATGTTTCGCATCGGCCCGCCCATGGCGCGCTTTGCGCCCGGCGGCCCGGTGCACCCGGGCCAGCAGTTTCCGGCCGAGGCCTTCGAGGCCTTTGCCGCGCAGTGGGTGCCGCGCTGGGCGGGGCACGAGGATCTGACCCTGGACGCCTACACCCAGCTGCTGGCGCGCATCGGCCCCTGCGTGGTGGTGGCGCACAGCCAGGGGGGCGGCATGGCGCTGTCGATGGCGCTGCGCCAACCCCAGGCCTTGCGCGCGGTGGTGGCGCTCGAGCCCTCGGGCGCGCCGGTGCAGCCGCAGGCCGGGCCGGGCGCCCCGCCGCGCCTGGTGGTCTGGGGCGACCGGGTGCAGGCGCACCCGGTGTGGCGCGCCTACCGCGAGCGTGTGCAGGCCCATGTGCAAGACCTGCAGGCCCAAGGCGTGCAGGCCGACACCCTGGACCTGCCGGCGCAGGGGGTGCACGGCAATTCGCATTTTGTGATGCTCGACCGCAACAGCGACCTGGTGCTGGACCACGTGCTGCAGTGGCTGGGCCCGTTTCTATCCGACCCTTCACAGGAGACCTTGACATGAACCGACGACTTGCCTTGCACCTGGGCCTGGGCGCCGCGCTGGCCGTGGGCTGCGCCAGCCTGTCCGCGCAAAACCGCGACTGGCCCAGCGGCCCCATCCGCATCATCGTGCCCTTTGGCCCGGGCAGCGGCAACGACCAGGTGGCGCGTCTGTTTGCCGAAAAGCTCACCCGCACCGTGGGGCAGCCGGTGGTCATCGAAAACCGGGCAGGCGCCAACGGGGCCATCGGCGCCGAAGCGGCGGCGCGGGCGGCGCCCGATGGGCAGACCCTGTTCCTGACCACCCAGACCACGCAGGCCGCCGCCCCCAGCCTGATGAAGAAGATCAACTACGACCCGATCCGCGATTTCGAGCCGATCGGTCGGATTGCCAACACGGCCGCGCTGCTGGTGGTCCACCCGTCGCTGCCGGTGCGCAACCTGGCCGAATTGGTGGCGCTGGCCAAGGCGCAGCCGGGCAAGCTCAGCTATGCCTCGGGCAGCGCGGGCACCCTGGTGCCGGCGGCCATGCTGCTCAATGCCGCGGGCATCGACATGGTGCATGTGAAGTACAAATCGATTCCGCAAGGCCTGACCGATGTGATGGCCGGCCATGTGAACATGATGTTCACCGACATGGCCACCGGTGTGCCGCAGGTCAAGGCCGGCAAGGTGCGGGCGGTGGCCATCAGCAGCCAGCAGCCCTCGGTCGATCTGCCGGATGTGCCGCCGATTGCGCGCCAGTACCCGGGCTTTGAGCTGCTGGCCTGGTACGCGCTGTATGCCCCCGCTGGCACGCCCAAGCCCATCATCGATCGGCTCAACACCATCACCCGCGCCATGTCCACCGAGCCCGCGCTGCGCGAGCGCCTCTTGGCCATGAGCCTGGAGCCGGCCAGCAGCAGCCCGGCCGAGCTGGCCGCCTTCAACCGCGCCGAGCTCGAGAAGTGGACGCGCCTGATCAAGCTCGCGGGCATCGAGCCCGAGTAAGCCGCCGTCCCGTCCTCACCAGTCCTGCACCGAGCCGTCCACGCCGATGGGCGTGCCCGGCACGCGGATGCGCGCGGGCAGCTTGGCCAGTTGCTCGTCGTTGAAGGCAATGCCCAGGCCCGGGGTGTCGGGCACGCGCAGATAGCCCCTCTCCAGCGTCAGGGGCTGCACCACCAGCTCGCGCTTGGGCGATTCGGATTCGTGCGTGTATTCCTGCAAGCCAAAGTTGGGGATGCAGGCGTCCAGCTGCACGCAGGCGGCGGTCGAGATGGGCGAGAGCGGGTTGTGCGGGATCACCTTCACATGCCGCGCCTCGGCCATGGCGGCCACCTTCTTGCTGCCGGTCAGCCCCATGCACAGGCACACATCGGGGCGCACATAGTCGCAGCCCCCGGCCTGCAGCAGGTCCTGGAACTGAAAGATCGAGGTGAAGCGCTCGCCGGTGGCGATCGGCAGGCCGCTTTGCTGGCGCACATCGGCCATTTGCGCGGGCGAGTCCGGCAGCATCGGGTCTTCGTAGAAAAAGGGCGAGAAGGGCTGCAGGCGCTTGGCCAGGCCAATCGACTCGGTCGGGTTCATTTGCCGGTGCAGCTCGATGCACAGGTCCACATCGCCCTGCAAGGCCTCGTGCAGGGCGCCCACCCGGCGCACCGCTTCGCGCACCCATTCCTCGTGCGAGCGGTGCAGGTGAAAGTCCGGCCCAAACGGCGAGAAGCGCACCGCGGTAAAGCCCGCCGCCTTCTGCCGCAAGGCCTCGGCCACCAGCTCATCGAGGCTGTCGCCGTACACATGCACATAGCAGCGCACCTTGTCGCGCGTGCGCCCGCCCATCAGCTCGTGGATCGGCACACCCAGCTGCTTGCCCAGGATGTCCCACAGCGCAATGTCGATGGCCGAGATGGCCCCGGCCACCACCGCCCCCATGAAATGCGAGCTGCGCTGCAGCAGCTGCGCGTGGTGCTCGATGGTGTTGGAGGGCTTGCCCACCAGGTAACTGGCCATGGCATCGATCATGGCCGCGGTGGGACGTGGCCAGCCGTGCACACCGGCCTCGCCAATGCCCACCGTGCCGTCGTCGCAGCGGATGCGCAGCAGGCACCAGCGATCGACCAGAAAGGTCTCGAGGGATTCAATGCGGGACACGGGCATGCGGGACTCCTATGGGCGCCTGGTCTTTGGGATCGCGCCGCCTTGGCCAGGGCGCGCCGGGCGGCGGCCCGAGGCGCGGCCAGGCGCTGCAGAAGGTCTGTGCGATCCAGGGGGCTTGGGGTTGAACAGGCCCATTGTGCGCAGCCCGGCCATAGATGACCAATAGAATCTCTGGGTCATCCATAGAAGGATTCAATATGTCGGCATCCGCCACTGTGCTGGCTTCGCGCATGATGGTGCGCCTGCGCATGCGCCATCTGCAGGTGTTTCTGAACCTGGCCGAGCTGGGCAGCGTGCAGCGTGCGGCGCAGGCCGTGGGCCTGACCCAGCCCTCGACCAGCCATGTGCTGGCCGACCTGGAGGCGCTGCTGGAATGCCAGCTCTTTGAGCGCCATGCGCGCGGCGTCACGCCCACGCGCGCAGCCATGCTGCTGCTGCCGCAGGCGCGGCGCATCATCGATGGCCTGCACGCCTGTGCCGACACCGCCTCGGCCCTGGCCCAGTCGGCCCATGGCGAGGTGCGGGTGGCGGCGGTCTCGAGCGCCATCACCGGCTGGCTGGCCTTTGAACTGCCCGAGTTCAGCCGCCGCCACCCCGATCTCTTGGTGCAGGTGCAAGAGCTGGAGATGCCGCAAATTGGCATGGCCATCACCCGCGGCGAGGTCGATCTGGTGCTGTGTCGGCAGCCCGAGGTCTTGCCCGCGCACTGGGTGTTCGAGCCGGTGCAGCCCGACCATTTTGTGGTGGTGTGCGGGCCTCAGCACCCGCTGGCGCGCCGCAAGCGCGTCACGCGCGAGCAGCTGTGGCAGCAGACCTGGCTGCTGGGCCCAAGCGCGAGCGCCGCGCGGCGTGTGTTCGACCAGCTGTGCCAGAGCGATGGCGTGGTGCCCGC
>JBEBDJ010000095.1:0-12875 GCA_041157045.1 Pseudomonadota bacterium | reverse complement strand
TACCTGCCGCTTGGCACGACCGACTTCACCGCCGGTCTGCAGCGCATCATCGACAAGCTCAAGGACCAGCCGGGCAACAAATACCTGTCGGTGGGCTGGGCCGGCAGCCCCACGCCCTTCCCCAAGATCGCCGACCTCGAGCTGGAAAAGCGCTACGGCATCAAGCTTGCCACGGGCGGCAACATCCTGCCCGCCATGGTGGCCTACAAGAGCTTCCCTGGCATGGAAGGCGCGCTGTACTACTACTTCGGCATCCCCAAGAACAAGGTCAACGAGTGGCTGGTGGCCAACCATTACACCCGCTACAAGCAACCGCCGGACTTCTTCACCGCCGGTGGCATGAGCGCGGCGATTGCGGTGGTCGAGGCCTTGCGCAAGACCAATGGCGACACCAACACCAACAAGCTGATTGCCGCCATGGAGGGCATGAGCTTTGAGACGCCCAAGGGCAAGATGACCTTCCGCAAGGAAGACCACCAGGCCATGCAGAGCATGTACCACTTCCGGATCAAGAGCGACCCGGCCTTCCCCTGGGGCGTGCCCGAACTCGTGCGCGAGATCAAGCCCGAGGAGCTGGACATTCCGATCACCAACAAGCGTTGATCCCAACATGCTGCAAACGCGCGAGCTGACGATCCGTTTTGGCGGCCATGTGGCCGTCAATTCGGTCAGTTGCACCTTCGAGCCCGGCACCCTGACGGCCATCGTCGGCCCCAACGGGGCTGGCAAGACGACCTATTTCAACCTGATCTCGGGGCAGCTGCCCATGAGCGCAGGGCAGGTCTTTCTGGACGGGCAGGACCTGAGCCGCTTGCCGGCTTCGGCGCGCACCCGCGCCGGGCTGGGGCGCGCGTTTCAGCTGACCAATCTGTTCCCGCACCTCTCGGTGCTGGAGAACGTGCGCCTGGCGGTGCAGGCCACGCAGCCGGGCGCGCACTGGCGCGGCCTGAACCTGTGGAGCATCTGGAGCGACCACCGCGCGCTGACCGAGCGGGCACAGGCCATTTTGGCGCAGGTGCACCTGAGCGACCGGCAGGACCTGCCGGTGGCCAGCTTGCCGCACGGCGACCAGCGCAAGTTGGAAGTGGCCCTGCTGATGGCCCTGGACCCCAAGGTGTACATGTTTGACGAACCGACTGCCGGCATGAGCCACGACGAAGCACCGGTGATCCTGGACCTGATCCGCCAGCTCAAGCGCGAGCGCAACAAGATCATCTTGCTGGTCGAGCACAAGATGGACGTGGTCCGCGAACTGGCCGACCGCATCATCGTGCTGCACAACGGCACCTTGGTGGCCGACGGTGACCCGGCCCAGGTGATGGCCATGCCGGTGGTGCAAGAGGCCTACCTCGGCAAGGCCGCCAGTGCGCAGGAGGCGGCCGCATGAGCGCTCCCCAAGACGACCTGCTGGTGCTGCAGGGGGTGCACACCCACATTGGCGCGTACCACATCCTGCATGGGGTGGACCTGCGCGTGCCGCGCGGCCAGCTGACCATGCTGCTCGGGCGCAACGGCGCGGGCAAGACCACGACCTTGCGCACCATCATGGGCCTGTGGCGCGCCAGCGCCGGCACGGTGCGGCTCAATGGCGAGGACATCACGCAGGTGGCCACGCCCGATATTGCCCGCCGCAACATCGCCTACGTGCCCGAGAACATGGGCATTTTTGCCGACCTGACGGTGCGCGAGAACCTGCTGCTGGCCGCGCGCCGTGCGGCCTCGGCCGCGCAGATGGACAGCGCCCGCCTGGACTGGATCTTTGGCATGTTCCCGGCCATGAAGACCTTTTGGAACCACCCGGCGGGCAAGCTCTCGGGGGGGCAAAAGCAGATGCTGGCGGTCTCGCGCGCCATCGTCGAGCCGCGCGACCTGCTGATCGTTGACGAGCCCAGCAAGGGGCTGGCGCCGGCGATCATCGACAACATGATCGAGGCCTTTGCGCAGCTCAAGCGCAGCGGCGTGACGCTGCTGCTGGTGGAGCAGAACCTCTTTTTTGCCCAACGTCTGGGCGATCACGTGGCGGTGATGGACGACGGCCGTGTGGTCCACACCTCCAGCATGCAGGCCCTGTCCAACGACACGGCGCTGCAGCAATCCTTGCTGGGACTCTCGCTATGAAATGGCAAGACTTGGACTGGCGCCCGCTGTTGCTGGTGCCGATGGTGATGTTGCTGGCCTGGCCGCTGGTCGGCTCCACCTCGACCTGGGTCACGCTCACCATGGCGGGCCTGGCCATGGGCATGATCATCTTCATCATGGCCTCGGGCCTGACGCTGGTGTTCGGCCTGATGGACGTGCTCAATTTTGGCCATGGCCTGTTCATTGCCGTCGGGGCTTTTCTGGCCACCTCGGTGCTGGGCCTCATGGGGGACTGGACCGGCAGCGGCGACTGGACCCTCAACCTGATGGCGGTTGGGGCGGCCATGCTGGTGGCGATGGCGGTGGCGGGGGCCATTGGCCTGGCCTTCGAGCGTTTCATTGTTCGTCCGGTGTACGGTCAGCACCTCAAGCAGATCCTCATCACCATGGGCGGCATGATCATCGGTGAGGAACTCATCAAGGTCATCTGGGGGCCGCTGCAGATTGCCATGCCGCTGCCGCAAGGCCTGCGTGGTTCGTTTTTCTGGGGCGACGCCGCCATCGAGAAATACCGCGTGCTGGCGGTGATCATCGGCCTGGCGGTGCTGGCCCTGCAAATGGGTTTGCTGGGCCGCACCAAGCTCGGCCTGCTCATCCGCGCCGGGGTGCAGGACCGCGAGATGGTCGAGGCCCTGGGCTACCGCATCCGCACGCTTTTCATCGGCGTGTTCGTGGCCGGCAGCGCGCTGGCGGGCCTGGGTGGGGTGATGTGGGGTCTGTACCAGCAAAGCGTGGTGCCGCAGATTGGCGCGCAGGTCAATGTGCTGATCTTCATCGTCATCATCATGGGCGGACTGGGCTCGACCGGCGGGGCCGCCCTGGGGGCCCTGCTGGTGGGCCTGATGGCCAACTACACCGGCTACATGGCGCCCAAGCTGGCGCTCTTCTCCAACATTGCCCTGATGGTGGCCATCTTGCTGTGGCGCCCCGAGGGCATGCTGTCCAAGAGCCGGGGGTGACAGGCATGTGGACACGACTCATCTCGAACGATCGGCCGCGCTCGCGCGTGCTGGCCATGGTGCTGGTGCTGGTCCTGCTGGGCCTGGCGTTTGCCCCCTTTTTGTTCCCGGGCGTCAAGGCGCTGTCGGTGGCGGCCAAGATCCTGATTTTTGTGGTGCTGGCCGCCAGCTTTGACCTGTTGCTGGGCTACACCGGCATCGTCAGCTTTGCCCACACCATGTTCTTTGGCATCGGCGCCTACGGCATCGCCACCGCCTCGCATCACCTGGGGGCCAGCTGGAGCAGCCTCTTGCTGGGCCTGGTGCTGTCGCTGCTGCTGACCTTGTTGTTGTCGCTGCTGATTGGCCTGTTTTCGCTGCGCGTGCGGGCGATCTTCTTTGCCATGATCACCTTGGCGGTGGCGGCGGCCTTCCAGACCCTGGCCTCGCAGCTCTCGGACTTCACCGGCGGCGAGGACGGCCTGAGCTTCAAGCTGCCGGCCCTGCTGCTGCCCTCGACCGAGTTTGCCGACGAGCCCTTTCTTGGGGTGAGCCTGGATGGGCGCTTGCTGACCTACTACCTGCTCTTTGCCATGGCCGCGGCCTGTTTGCTGGCCTTGCTGCGCATCGTGCATTCGCCCTTTGGTCGCGTGCTGCAGGCCATTCGCGAAAACGAGTTCCGCGCCGAGGCCATTGGCTACCGGGTGGTGGTGTACCGCACCATGTCGAGCGTGCTCTCGGCCCTGTTTGCCTGTGTGGCCGGCACCATGCTGGCGCTCTGGCTGCGTTACAACGGCCCCGACACCTCGCTCAGCTTCGAGATCATGATGGACGTGTTGCTGATCGTGGTCATCGGGGGCATGGGCACGCTGTGGGGGGCGGTGATCGGGGCGGTGCTGTTCCTGGTGGCACAAAGCTATTTGCAGGATGTGCTGCGTCTGGCCAGTGAGTCGGTGGCCGCCTGGCCCCTGCTGTCGGCGCTGCTCTCGCCCGATCGCTGGCTGCTCTGGCTGGGCCTGCTGTTTGTCCTGTCGGTTTACTACTTCCCCACCGGCATCGTGGGGCGCCTGCGCGCCAGTGCAGCGGCCCGCCAGAAGGAGCGCGCATGAGCTTCACCTCGGGCTATGTCCGCTGCGCCGGGCACGAGTTGCATTACACCGACTGGGGGCGCGATGAGCGCGGCACGGTGCTGGCCTGGCATGGCCTGGCGCGCACGGGCCGCGACATGGACGAACTGGCCGAGTGGCTGAGCCAGCAAGGCTGGCGCGTGATCTGTCCCGACACCATCGGGCGCGGTCTCTCCCAATGGTCCAGCCAGCCGGCCGAGCACTACCAGCTGGCCTTCTACGCCCGCCTGGCGCGCGAGTTGCTCGACGCCTTGTCGGTGCGGGCGGTGCACTGGGTGGGCACCTCGATGGGCGGCGCCATCGGCATGCGCTGTGCGGCCGGCCGCTGTGAGCCTGGCATGGCCAATCGCTTGCTGAGCCTGGTGCTCAATGACAATGCCCCGGAACTGGCGCAGCCGGCCGTCGACCGCATCAAGGCCTACGCCGGGCAACCGCCCGCGTTTGCCACCGTCACCGAGCTCGAGGGCTTTTTGCGCCAGGCCTACCAGCCCTTTGGCTGGCTCAGCGATGCGCAGTGGCGGCGCCTGACCGAGACCTCGGTGCGCCGCCTGCCCGACGGGCGCGTGACCCCGCACTACGACCCGGCCATCGTGCAGCAGTTCGTGCACCACCCGCAGGACTACTGGCTGTGGGACGACTATGACGCCCTGCAGTTGCCGGTGCTGATGCTGCGCGGCGCCCACTCCGACCTGGTGCTGCCCGAGACGGTGCAGCGCATGCGCCAGCGCGGTCCAGGCGCACGCGGCCAGCTGCGCACCATCGAGGTGCCGGGCTGCGGCCATGCCCCGGCGCTCAATGTGCGGCAACAACTGGAGTGGGTGAGCGAATTTTTGGACAAGGTCTGCTGAGACATCGGTGACAATCCGTCTGGACAAATCGCCCAGGTTTGGGCGATATTCACCGTTTTGTCATATTGGAGTTGTCGCATGCGTCGTACCACCCTTTGGGCCCTGCTGGCCCTGACCCCTGGCTGGGTGTTTGCCCAAGGCAAAGAAGTCAACATCATCTGCTCGGCGCAGGCCGCCTGGTGCAGCATGCTGTCGGTGACCTTCGAGAAGAGCCAGGGCATCAAGGTCAACATGACCCTCAAGGGTTCGGGCGAGGCCATTGCCCAGCTGGCCGCCGAGAAGGCCAACCCCAAGACCGATCTGTGGTTCGGTGGCACCGGTGACCCGCACCTGCAGGCGGCCGAGCAAAACCTCACGGTCGAATACAAATCGCCCCTGCTGCCCAAGTTGCACACCTGGGCGCAAAAACAGGCCGAGCAGTCGGGCTACCGCACGGTGGGCATCTACTCGGGCCCGCTGGGCTTTGGCTACAACACCGAGCTGCTGGCCAAGAAAAAACTGCCCGTGCCCAAGACCTGGGCCGACCTGCTCAAGCCCGAGTACAAGGGCGAGATCCAGTCGGCCAACCCAGCCTCCAGCGGCACCGCTTACACCATGATCGCCACCTTGGTGCAGCTCATGGGCGAGGACAAGGCCTTTGAATACCTCAAGGCCCTGCACAAGAACATCGCGGTCTACACCCGCTCGGGCACCGGCCCGATCAAGGCGGTGGCGCGCGGCGAGGCCAGCGTCTCGATCAGCTTTGTGCACGACGGCCCTGGCGAGAAGGCCATGGGCTTCCCGCTCGAGACCATCACCCCGTCCGATGGCACCGGCGCCGAGATCGGCTCCATGTCGATCGTGCGCGGCGCGCGCAACCTGGACGCGGCCAAGAAGTTCTACGACTGGGCGCTGACCCCGTCGGCCCAGGCCCTGGGCGCGGCCACGCTGCAGTTCCAGCTGCCCTCGCACAAGGAGACCCAGGTCGACCCGCGCGTGCCCGATTTCCGCAAGATCAAGATGATCAATTACGACTATGCCAAGTACGGCCAGACGGCCGAGCGCCGGCGCCTGATCCAGCGCTGGGAAAAAGAAGTGAACAGCCTGCCTCGCTGACATGACGCCCGCCCTGCGCACACAGCGCGCACTGCAGTTCTGGGTCGTGCTGGGGCTGCTGGGCTTTGCGCTGCTTCCCTGGTATTTTTTGCAAAATGCCGGCCTCTGGCAGGCCATGCCCCAGGTGCTGGGCGGCCCCGAGACCGCCAGCGCCCTGGTGCAGGCCCTCACCCACCAGCGGCCCTGGCTGCTGAGCGGACTGGCCGGCCTGCTGCTGTGCGGCGCCGCCGTGGTGGGGCCACTGCCCAAGCGTCCGCGCCTGCAAGGCCTGGTGCTGCTGGCCGGGTCTTTGCTGGGCCTGCTGGGCCTGCTGGGCAGTGGCTTTTCGATTGGCGCCATGGGCTGGAGCTTCGAGGTCCTGCGCCAATGGTGGGGCGCCGATCTGCCCACCGGCCAGTACGGCATGGGCTGGGGCGCGGCGGTGGTGATGCTCACCTTGCTGGTCATGCTGGGCGCAGGCCTGGCACGCCGGGGCGCGTTCCGCGGCGACTGGTTTGTCTCGGCCAGCGTGGTGGTCTGCCTGTCGGCGCTGCTGCTGTTTGTCGTCTACCCGGTGCTGCGCTCGCTGTCCTCGGCCTGGATTGACGACGCGGGCGCCTACCAATGGTCGTTTCTGTTCGATCGCATTGCCACCGACCGCGTCTGGTCGCTCGGCTGTGTGGCGGGCAACACCCGCTGCGGCGTGGCCTGGAACACCCTGGGCCTGGCCTTGGCCACCGCGCTGGGCACCACCCTCATGGGCACGCTGCTGGCCCTGTGGGGCGAGCGGGGGCGCTCCCGCCTGGCCAAGCCCCTGAACCTGCTGGCCATGCTGCCCCTGATCACCCCGCCCTTTGTGGTGGGCCTGGGCCTGATCCTGTTGTTTGGCCGCGCCGGCCTGTTCAACCAGTTCCTGGAGTGGGCTTTTGGCATTCCACCCACGCGCTGGTTCTATGGCTTTTTTGGCGTGTGGCTGGCGCAGATGTTTGCCTTCACCCCCATCGCCTACATGATCATGCGCGGGGTGGTGCAGGGCGTGAGCCCCAGCATGGAAGAGGCCGCGCAGACCTTGCGCGCCAGCCGCTGGCAGACCTTCAAAAGCGTGACGCTGCCCCTGCTCAAGCCGGGCCTGGCCAACGCCTTCTTGGTGGGCTTTATCGAGAGCATGGCCGACTTTGGCAACCCCATCATTCTGGGCGGCTCGTATGCGGTGCTCTCGACCGAGATCTTCTTTGCCATCGTGGGCGCCGCCATGGACCCGGGCATGGCCGCGGCGCTGGCGCTGTTGCTGACCCTGTTTGCCCTGGCGGTGTTCTTCATCCAGCGCCAGGTGCTGGCGGGGCGCAGCTTCACCACCGTCACGGGCAAGGGCGATGCGGGAGTGCCCATGGTCTTGCCCGAGGGCGTGCTGCGTGTTTGCCGGTCCTTTGCCGCGCCTTGGCTGCTGTTCACCGTGGTGATTTATGTGTTTGCCTTTGCCGGCGGTTTTGTGCAGACCTGGGGGCGCGACTACACCCCCACGCTCGCGCACTTCAAGACCGCGTTCGAGCTGCAGTGGGGCGAGCATGGCCTGGTGTGGGCGGGCACGGCCTGGAAGTCGCTGTGGACCACCGTCAGCCTCTCGGCCATGGCCGCACCGGTGTGCGCCTTCCTGGGCCTGCTGATGGCCTGGTTGCTGGCGCGCACCGAATTCCGCGGGCGCAACCTGTTCGAGTTTTCGGCCTTGCTCACGTTTGCGATTCCGGGCACGGTGCTGGGCGTGAGCTATATCCTGGCCTTCAACGTGCCACCGGTCGAACTCACCGGGACGGGGCTGATCCTGGTGCTGTGCTTTGTGTTTCGCAACCTGCCGGTGGGCGTGCGCGCCGGCACGGCGGCCTTCAAGCAGCTCGATCGCTCGCTCGATGAGGCCTCGCAAATGCTGCGCGCCAGCACCCTGACCACGCTGCGCCGGGTGGTGCTGCCGCTGCTCAAGCCCGCGCTGGTGGCGTCTTTGGTCTACAGCTTTGTCCGCTCGATGACCACCGTCTCGGCGGTGATTTTCCTGGTGACCGCGCAGTACGAGCTGGCCACCACCTACATCATTGGCCGCGTGGGCAATGGTGACTACGGCGTGGCCCTGGCCTATTGCACCGTGCTGATGATGCTGATGGGCGTGGTCACGGTGCTGATCCAGCGCGGCGTCGGCGAAACCCGTCTGGGGCGGCGCCAGAGCGCGCCCGCCCAAGTTCACTGAAGGTGTGCGCATGCAAGTTCCCGGTATTGAATTTCGCCAGGTCACCAAGCGCTACGGCGACGCCCGTTCGCCGCTGGTCGTCCAGGGCATCGACTTTGTGGTGCCCAAGGGCACCCTGACCACCATCCTCGGCCCCTCGGGCTGTGGCAAGACCACCACCTTGCGCATGATCGCGGGGCTGGAGGCGCCCACCGGTGGGCACATCTTGATTGACGGGCAGGACGTCACGGCGCTGGGCCCATCAGAGCGGCCGGTCAGCATGGTGTTCCAGAGCTATGCGCTGTTCCCGCACATGACCGTGCTCGGCAATGTGCGCTATGGCCTGGATGTCTCGGGTGTGCGCCGCGACGAGGCCACGCAGCGCGCGCAGCAAGCCTTGCAGGACGTGGGCCTGGCGGGCTACGACGAGCGCCTGCCCAGCGAGCTCTCGGGCGGGCAGCAGCAGCGCGTGGCCCTGGCCCGCGCCCTGGTGCTGCAACCCTCGGTGCTGCTCTTTGACGAGCCCCTGTCGAACCTGGACGCGCGCCTGCGCCGCGCCATGCGCGACGAGATCCGGCAATTGCAGCAGCGCCTGGGCCTGACGGTGGCCTATGTGACGCACGACCAGAGCGAGGCCCTGGCGGTGTCGGACCAGATCATCGTGATGGACGGGGGCAAGATCGCGCAGGCGGGCACCCCGCAAGCCTTGTACGAGCAACCCACCAGCTCCTTTGTGGCCGGTTTCATGGGCGAGGCCACCTTGCTCGACGGCCAGGCCCTTGAAACAGGCCAGGTGGCCATTGGCCCGATCCGCTTTGTGCCGCGCCACCCGGTGCGCGCGGGCGCGGTGCGCGCTGCCGTGCGCCCCGAGGCCTGGCAGATTGGCGCACCGGGCGAGGGCGCCTTGCCGGCCACGCTGCGGCGCAGCGCCTACCTGGGCAGTTTTGCCGAGCTGACCTTCGAGACCGAACTGGGCGAGTTGCTGGTGGTGGCCCCCACGCAAGAGACGGCCTGGGCGCCGGGCGAGGCCGTGGGCCTGCGCCTGGGCGCGCGCGGGGTCTCGGTGGTGTTGGCCTGAGGGGCGCCTGAACCTGGGCGCGGCTTAGCGCTGCGCGCCCGCGGCCAGGGCGCGCTCGCGCCGCATGCGCAGCATGGCCGGGTCGCTGGCCTCGCGCGAGGGCCAGCCGGCCATGTGCTGCTCCGACAGGTCGGCCAGTGCGTCAATCCAGTCGCTGCGCTCGTTCAGGCAAGGGATGTAGTGGAACTGCTGCCCGCCGGCGTGCTCGAAGGCCTCGCGCACTTCCATGCGGATTTCTTCCAGGGTCTCGAGGCAGTCGCTGGTGAAGCCGGGACAGATCACGTCCACATGCCGCACGCCCGATTTCGCCAATTCGACCATCGTCGGCTCGGTATAGGGTTCGAGCCACTTGGCCTTGCCAAAGCGCGACTGGAAGCTGATGCGGTACTGCGACTTCTCCAGGCCCAGCGCCTCGGCCAGCAGGCGGCCGGTCTTGAGGCACTCGCAGTGGTAGGGGTCGCCCAGCTGCAGGGTGCGCTCGGGCACCCCATGGAAACTCATCACCAGGCACTCGCCTCGGCCGTGGGCAGCCCAGTGCTCGCGCACCGACTGGGCCAGCGCGCCAATGTAGCCGGGGTGGTCGTGGTAGCGGTTGACAAAGCGGAATTCGGGCAGCTGGCGCACCCGCTGACCAAAACGGAAGACCTCGTCCCAGGCGCTGGCGGTGGTGGTGCCGCTGTACTGCGGATAGGCCGGCAGCAGCAGCACGCGGCGCACCCCCTCGGCCTTGAGGGCGTCGAGCTGGCGCGACATGGCGGGCTCGCCGTAGCGCATGGCGTGGCGCACCGTCACATGGTGGCCGCGCGCCTTGAGCGTGGCCTGCAGGGCCTGGGCCTGGGCCGCTGTGGTGGCGGCCAGGGGCGAGCCCTGCTCGGTCCAGATGCTGGCGTACTTGGCGGCCGACTTGGCCGGTCGCACGCGCAGGATGATGCCGTGCAGGATCAGCCACCAGATCGGGCGCGGGATCTCGACCACCCGGGGGTCGCCCAGGAACTCGGCCAGGTAGCGGCGCAGGGCCGAGGCGGTGGGGGCTTGCGGCGTGCCAAGATTGCAAAGCAGCACCGCGGTGTGCTCCGGCTGGTCGTGGACGAAAGGGGGTTCGGGAAGAAAGGCCATGTGCGCTATTCTCGCCCAATGCCCATGCACCCACCCATCCAAGCCATTACGATCGATCTGGACGACACCTTGTGGCCGGTCTGGCCAACCATCGCCCACGCCGAAGAACGCCTGCGCGACTGGCTGCAGGTGCACGCCCCGGCGGCGCTGCCAAGCGCCCAGGACCGAGCGCAACAGCGCCGCTGGCGCGAGCAGGTGCACGCGCAGCACCCCGAGCGCCTGCACGATCTGGGCTTTTTGCGCACCGAGCAGATCCGCCTGATGCTCGCGCATGTGGGGGCGCCCACCGCGCTGGCCGAGGCAGCCTTCGAGGTCTTTCTGGCGGCGCGCCAGCAGGTGCGGCTGTTTGACGACGTGGCCCCGGCCATGGCGCAGCTGGCAGCGCGCTACCCGGTGGTGGCGCTGAGCAACGGCAATGCCGATGTGCACCGGGTGGGCATCGGGCACTGGTTTCGCGATGCGCTCAGCGCCCACCAGGTGGGGGTGGCCAAGCCGCATCGGCGCATGTTTGAGCTGGCCGCCGAGCGCGCTGGCGTGCCCATGCACGCGGTCCTGCACATTGGCGACGACATCGAGCTGGATGTGCGCGCTGCGCAGGCCCATGGCATGCGCGCCGTCTGGGTCAACCGCGGCGAGCAGGTCTGGCCGCAAGACCTGCCAGCGCCCGACCTGCAGGTGCGTGATCTGGGCGCCGTCTGCGATTGGCTGCAGGCCCAGGACGAGGCGCGCGGCTGACGGCGCGGGTCCGGGGGGCTTAGAAACGGCCCAGGGCCTGCATCTTCCAGGCCAGCCAGAACTTGCGCAGTGGCGTGAGGGCGATGCGCTGGTGCAGCACCGCAAAGTCGCTTGCCTCGATCTCGCGCAGCAGGGTGCGGTAAATGCTGGCCATCATCAGCCCTGGCTTCTGGCTGCGTCGGTCGGCCGCTGGCAGTTGCGCCAGCGCCTGTTCGTACAGCGCATGCGCACGCGCGGCCTGAAAGCGCATCAAGGCGACAAATCGATCGGAGTGCTGGCGCTGCAACACCTCTTGCGCCTTGACCTCGAACTGCTGCAGGTCGTTGACCGGCAGGTAGATGCGACCGCGCATCGCGTCTTCGCCCACATCGCGGATGATGTTGGTCAGTTGCAGGGCCTGGCCCAGGGTGTGGGCATAGGCGGTGGTGGCCGGGTCGGTCTGGCCAAAGATGCGCGCGGCGACCTCGCCCACCACACCGGCCACCAGGTGCGCATAGCGCTGCAGGCCAGGCCAGTCCAGGTAGCGGGTCTGCTGCAGGTCCATCTGGCAGCCCTCGATGACGGCCAGCAGGTGCGAGGCCTCAATGCCAAAGCGCGGCGCCAGGGGCATCAGCGCCTGCAGCACCGGGTGTTGCGAGGTGCCCGTGAAGGCGCGCTGCACCTCTTGCTGCCACCAGGCCAGCTTTTGTGCGGCCACGGTGGGCTCGCTCACCTCGTCGACCACATCGTCCACCTCGCGGCAGAAGGCGTAAAAAGCGGTGATGGCCGCGCGCCGCTCGGCGGGCAGGAACAAAAAAGCGTAATAAAAGCTGCTGCCCGAGGCAGCGGCTTTTTGCTGGACGTACTCTTGTGGCGTCATGCGTCGATTGTCGCACCGGCCGCACGGCCCGCTCGGCGCAGGGCCGATCGGCTCGCGCCTTGCAGCAGCAGGGGCCACAGCAGGCGGCGCACCTGCGCCCGCGGCACCTTGACGGGCTGGCACAGCGCCTTCAAGCCAGCTTGGCGCAGGGCCTGCACCGTCATCAGGCCCAACAGCGCGGGCAGGGCGGTGGCCAGGCGCAGGCGCCGCCCCCGCAGGCGCAGCGCATCGGCCAGGCCAGCGCTCAGGTCGGCCACCAGGCCATCAAGCCAGTTCTGCCACAGCGGCGCCATGGCGGTGGGCGGCCGTCCGGCGGCCACACCATCGGCCAGTTGCTGGGGGTCGATGCCTTGCGCGGCCAAGGCGCTGGCGGGCCAGTAGCAGCGGCCGCGCGCCAGATCGGCCGCGGTGTCGCGCGCCATGTTCAGGCGTTGCAGGGCCATGCCATAGCGGCGCGCCACGACCGCGTCGCCGCGCTCGCCACAGTGGGCGAGCTGCATCTGGCACCAGAACTCGCCCACGCTGCCGGCCACCTGCCAGGTGTAGCGGTCCAGCGCCGCGGTGTCGGGCAAGGCCTGCAGGCCAGCCTGCACGGCCTGCAAATCACCCTGCAAGTCGGCGTGTTGTCCGTCCAGGATGGCGCGCAACACCGTGCGCAGGGCCTGCTGGTCGGGTGCTGGCAGTTGGTCCAGCAAGGCCAGTTGCTCGCGCCAGGCGCCCAGCAGCCGCGCCTCGTGCGGGTCGGG